>JAFSRD010000039.1 GCA_017446265.1 Treponema sp. | reverse complement strand
TAATTAATAATTTTTAGGAGCATGCTGTCTGGAAGAGCCGCGCTTACATGGTTCGGTAGCCCTCATTCCGTCGCGCGCCTTCGACGCAGACGGTTTGGTACATGTCTGTCGCGCTCGGAACACCACGTTTATCAACGTGCTGCCATTCCAGCGCGGGCTATGTTGCTTGCACACGGTAACTCGCACGCTATCTTTTGCATGCCCAGTGCACTGCATTGTATGCGCCGTTGTATACGCCTGCTTTGTCGTTTAGACGAATATGCTTGATGTACATTTCAAGCAAATCGTCTGTGTGTATAAGCGTTTGCAGTGTCCGTCGTAAATCGACGGTGCTTTCAGTTTCTATTGTGCCATCGCCAATTTCGCTACCGCGTATGGCGCCCCACGCTTCGTGTTTGCCAACGCGCTGAATAAACAGTTTCGGAACGGGATAAAATGAGAGTTCGCTCGGCTTTGTTATCATTATGTCGCTCACGTGCAAGAGCAGATTTGTTAAATATACTGCTGCATAAAATTCGCTGTGTAAAAAAATATGGATGCCATCAATTTCTCCAAGTTCTGCGTTGTGTACAAACTGTTTTGTTGTCTGCCAGTCTGTGTGCACTGTGTATGCGATGGTGTCTTTGTCAAGTTCACGTTGCAATTCTTTCCAGCGTCCTTTATGGTCACCCATGTTTACAAAAAATACTGCTTTGTTTTCGAGTACTGCATCTTTGCATGTGCGGATTATGTCTGCAAATCGTTTTGCTTGCGCACCTGCTCCGCCCATCGTAAGTAAAAAACGGCGTGCCTTTCCATGTCTCATGCGTTCTTCACGCCTGTCGCAGTCTCGCTCAATCGTGGAAACTATTTCGTAATCTATGTAGTGTCCTGCTTCAAGCAGCGTGTTGGGATCAAGACAGTTTGTAATTTCGTAGCGTGTATCCATAGACATGAGCGTGCGATAGCCCATAAACGCAGATGGCGACTGTACGGTGTGGCGGCTTCCCTCGACGAGCCAGAATGCCATAGGGTAGTTGTCGGGAATGATGCTTACCACATTTTTTATGCCGCCCATTACGGCTGCATGCCCTACCCACGGGTGCATTGAAAGGAGTGGAATGTTTTCGGGAAGAAGTTCAAGCACTGGTACAAACAGTTTTGACAAAATACGCTGGCTCACGCATGCAGAGAGCGAGCGGTTTCCGACAGATGTTGCTTTTTCCCACACATGTTTGTTGAACCATTTCCATTTTTGTGACACGCGCGAGAACACATCATACCAGTATTGTAAAAAACGGATTGACTTTTGCGCTGTACTTTCATCGAACGACATCAAATCAAGAAGATAGGGCGTGTATCCCAGATGATGAGCGGCAGACGCAATCGCAATTGCCATGCGCCAATGTCCGAACCCCATGCGGATTGTTCCGATGATAATCGCATTTTTCGATTGTATTTCCTGCACTTTGCCATCTGCTTTATGTTTGTCAACGATTGTGAACATGCCAAAGTCGTTGTATACTTCACCGACTGCAACCGCACCTGGCTCAATAGGGGTTTTGTCATTGCCAAAAAGCATGCGACACAATTTATATTGTATGTTTGCCCAGCGTGCAGCAGAGTGCGGTACGATATTTCCGAACGGAGTCGTGTAATTTTTATACATCTCCATAAGGGCATTGTAATGTAAAACGGGCGTACAATGCAAGAATGCGAATGCTTTTTTCTGTTCATTCTTGTCGTATTTTTCCTATTTGTGATATACTTGCGCTATGCAGGAAATCATTTTTGTTGCAGGCGGCGTAACGGCACCTCGCGGTTTTACTGCGAATGGCGTTTTATGTGGCATTAAAAAAGGTCGCACTGTTCCTGACCTTGCGCTTATCTTCTCTGAAAAACAATGTACTGCCGCAGCGGTGTACACGCAAAATCATGTGCAAGCAGCATGCATTGCATTAACAAAAGCGCACCTTGCTGACGGCATGGCACAGGCGGTTGTTGCAAACAGCGGCAATGCAAATGCGTGTACGGGCAAGCAAGGTGCAGAAAACGCCATGCGCATGGCAGCTGCTACGGCGAGCGCGCTCAATATTCCTGTACAAGATGTTGCTGTATGCTCAACAGGCGTTATAGGGCAGCAGCTTCCTGTTGAGAAAATTGAAACGAACATGCAGCAACTCGTTTCTGGGCTTTCAAAAGAAAATCATGCACGTGCACGCGAAGCTATTATGACAACAGACACGCGCTATAAAGAGTGCGCCGTGCAGTTTTCGCTTTCTGGCAAAACGGTAACGATTGGCGCCATGTGCAAAGGCAGCGGCATGATTCACATAAACATGGGAACGATGCTCGCATTTGTTACAACAGACTGCGCAATCTCGCGCACTATGCTCGACAAGGCGTTGCGTGAAAGCGCGGACGCAACATATAACTGCGTTTCTGTCGACGGCGATACGAGCACGAACGATACGCTTTTGCTGCTTGCAAATGGCATGGCGGGCAACGCGGAAATACATTGCGAAGGTGCAGACTACGATGCGTTTCTTTTTGCGCTCAACACGTTGAACACAGTTATGGCAAAAAAAATTGCAGCAGATGGTGAAGGCGCAAGTCGTCTTGTTGCATGTACGGTGAGCGGCGCACAAGACGTGAAAAGCGCGCGTGTATTGGCAAAATCTGTCATATCGTCAAATCTTGTAAAAGCAGCCATGTTTGGAAGCGATGCGAACTGGGGGCGCATTTTGTGCGCGCTCGGTTACAGCGGCATTCCGTTTGCGAGCGAAACTGCATCTGTTGCGTTTGCAAGCGCGCGAAATGCGACTTGCGAAAACCACTGTGGCGTGGAAAACGAATGTGCCCCGAGCATGCGGGTTGAAGTGTTTAAAAATGGCGTGCCGCTTGATTTTGACGAAGTGTTGGCAAAAAAAATATTGAACAGCAGTGTGGTGCATATTTTTGTTGATTTATGTGATGGAAACGCAGGCGGCACAGCGTGGGGATGCGATTTAACGTACGACTATGTGAAGATAAACGGCGACTACCGCACATAGTAAAAGCCTGTATGAGAGGCGCTCGTCGTGAAAAGGAGTGGAGAGAGGCAACTGCCTCTTTTGAAAATTAATAATTAAGAAGGATTTTGATGTTTGGTGAAAATAATAATATGCATGACACCCTTTTGCTCGACAATGCGCATTGGGCAGATGTGCTCGTGCAGGCGCTTCCGTATTTTAAAAGATGGGTCGGAAAAGTTGTCGTGATAAAATACGGCGGCAATGCCATGCTAAACGATGAACTAAAAATTGCGGTAATGAAAGACGTTGTGTTGCTCAACACGATTGGCGTGCATGTGGTGCTTGTGCATGGCGGCGGACCAGAAATTAACAAAATGCTTGAGCGAGTCGGCAAAGAGAGCAAATTTATTAATGGGTTGCGCTGCACAGATGCTGAAACGATTGACATCGTGGAAATGGTGTTGACAGGGAAGCTCAACAAAGAGATTGTAGGCATGCTGTTGCAGGAAGGGGGCAACGCTGTTGGTTTGAGCGGCATTGACGGCGGCATGATTCGTGCAAAGCAGATTGACGGCAAACTTGGCTTTGTAGGCGAAGTAACTGAAGTGCATCCAGAAATTGTTAATTCACTTTTGAAACAAGGATTTATTCCTGTCATTTCCACTGTTGCGCTTGGCGAAGATGGCGACACGAACCGCTACAACATAAACGCAGACACTGCCAGCGCAAAAATTGCTGTTGCTCTCGGTGCAGAAAAATTTGTGCAGCTTACGAATGTGCCGGGTGTTTTAAAAAACGTTGACGAGCCATCGTCGCTCATCACGCGCATTGTCCTTTCAGATGTACAGCAGTTTATTGACGACGGCACAATTGCAGACGGCATGATTCCAAAAGTCGAATGCTGTGTTGCTGCTCTCAAGGGAGGCGTTCCTCGTACGCACATCATCGATGGTAGGATTCCGCACTCGCTTTTAATAGAGATGTTCAGTGACAGAGGAATCGGCACGATGATTTATGACGATGATAGCGTTGACTTTGACAAGCGCATTGCAAGCGACGGCAATATGAGCTCTGGTACTGCAAGTGAGCATGCCGCTGTTCAGTAATCTTGTTGGCGCAATGGTGAGGTTTGCATGGAAAAGAAGATTGTTAATAATTACGGAAGTTTTGATATTGTTTTTGTACGCGGTGAAGGCGCAACGATTTTTGACAAAGACGGCAAGCGTTACATTGATTTTATTGCAGGAATAGGCGTGAACTCGCTTGGTCATAATTTTGCGCCGCTTGTGCAGGCAGTGCAACGGCAGGCAGAAAAGCAACTGCACATTTCAAATTATTATTTTTCTGATGAAGGGATTGCTTATGCAGATGAGCTTCTTGCAGCAACAGGATTTGATGGCGCCTATGTTGCAAACAGCGGAGCGGAGGCAAATGAAGCTGCAATCAAACTTGCGCGAAAATATGGCTGCATAAACGGCGGAGCAAAGCGGCGCATTATTTGCACGCTTGAAAAATCGTTTCACGGGCGCACGCTCGCAACGCTTTCTGCAACGGGGCAATCGCAATTTCATCCGCCGCATTTTGCACCATATGTAGAAGGTTTCAAAACAATCAAAGCAAACGATTGGGATGCGCTTGCACGTGCATTTGACGACACGACAGCCGCATTGCTTATTGAATGCGTGCAAGGCGAAGGCGGCGTGAATCTTGTTGATTCAGAATGGGCAAAAGCGGCAGCAGCTGCTGCGCAAAATGCAGGCGCGCTTGTTATGGCAGACGAAGTGCAGACAGGTATGGGGCGATGCGGCACGCTTTTGGCAAGCGAGCAACTCGGCTTTGCCCCCGATGTTGTAACGCTTGCAAAAGGAATTGCTGGCGGTATTCCTATGGGCGCGTGTCTATTTCGTGGAAAGGCAAACGGCGTATTTGTTGCAGGCGACCATCAGTCAACGTTCGCAGGAAATCCGCTTGCGTGCAGTGCCGCGCGCGTCGTTTTAAAAACAATCACTGGTAATAATTTTTTGGAGAATGTTCAACGCAAAGGAAATTTTATTCGTGAGCAAATTGCAAATTGGAATATGCCGATTGTAAAAGAAGTGCGCGGTCGCGGCTTAATGATTGGAGTCCAACTTTTAGAAAAGGTAAAACCATTTGATGTTGAAGTTTTGTGTTTGGAAAAAGGGCTTTGCGTTTCACTTGCTGGAAAGGATGTGATTAGATTTTTGCCGCCTCTTAACATCACTGATAATGAAATTGAAGAAGGGCTTGCGATTTTTAAAAGCGTATTGACTGCGTTTGTGTGAACTGAAATGCGTGCGCTTGTTGAAAGCGTTAAAATCCGCTACAATGCAATTATGGCAACTCATAAATCGATTGACGAAACGACGCTTGAAAATCTTTTGGAGCTTTCGCGTCTTTCCGCTGACAGCACAAGTCTTGCGATTTTGAAAAAGCAGGTTGATGAAATTATCGGCTACTTTGCAGTGCTTTCAAAATATGACGATAGCGAAAATCCCTACGATGCGTATCCGACGACAGAAGCGGACAAGTTGCGCGAAGATGAAATTGTTGCGGGGCTTGCAATGAGCGACGTAAAAAAAGTTTCAAAAGATTTTATGGATGGCTACTTTCAAGTGCCGAAAGTGCTCGGTGAGGGCGCGTAATGAAATACACAATCACTGACATACGAAACGCGTTGCAGTCGGGCGAGGCGACGAGCGCAGGCATTGTTAAAAAATTGATCGCAGCTGTTGAAGAAGACAAGAAATCTTCCGAGCCGCTGAACGCATTTCTTGAACTGTACGACGATGCGCTTGCAAAAGCGGAAGCAGCAGACGCAGAAATTGCAACGGCGCGAAAAAACGGCGCGCTCGCCGATTTGTTTGAACAAAAGCCGCTTTTAGGCGTGCCGTTTGCGAACAAAGACAACATCTCTGTAAAAGGCAAGCGGCTCACGTGTGCAAGCAAAATCCTTGAAGGCTATGTTGCTCCTTACAATGCGACAGTTATCGCGCGCCTTGAAAACGCGGGGGCAATTCCGCTCGGCCGCTGCAATCAGGACGAGTTTGCGATGGGCTCTTCAACAGAGTATTCGTCGTATGGTGTAACGCGCAATCCCGTAAACCGTGCGTATGTTTCTGGTGGCTCGTCAGGCGGCTCGACTGCGGCTGTGGCGGCACATCAGGCGGCGTTCGGCTTGGGCACAGAAACAGGCGGCTCGGTGCGCCTTCCTGCAAGCTACTGCGGCGTGTACGGATTAAAGCCAACTTACGGCGCATTGAGCAGATGGGGCGTTGTCGCATACGGAAGTTCGCTTGACCAAGTGGGCATCCTTGCGCACACGCCGAGCGATGTTGCTGCGTCTCTTGCCGCCATGTGCGGAAAAGATTTTTACGACGACACGAGCTGCGACATGCCGCACGCGGAGTTGCTGTGCGATGTGCAGCCGTATGAAAACATGAGCACATTGCGCGTTGCCATTCCGCGCCAGTTTCTTGAGAACAAAGGTCTCGACGCTGACGTTGCCGCCGTCTTTGACCAGACGCGCGCGTGGTTCACGAGTAAGGGAGCTGCAATCGATGTTGTAGACATCCCCGTGCTCGATGCGGCAGTTGCAAGCTACTACGTGCTCGCGCTCGCAGAAGCCGCTTCAAACTTGAGCCGATTTGACGGCATTCGCTATGGCCGCCGCGTTGACCCGGGCGAAGGCTACGACGAGTTGTACGTGCAGACGCGCAGCGAAGGTTTTGGTCCCGAAGTGAAGCGGCGAATTGTCATCGGCAATTACGTGCTCTCTGAACAGTTTTCCGGCGACACGTACAAAAAAGGCATGACGGTGCGTGCGCGCATTCAACGCGACATTGCATCTGTTTTTGAAGCATACGACCTTATGCTGTGTCCTGTGTGTCCCACTCCTGCGTTCAAACTTGGACAAAAAGTTGACGACCCGCTTGCAATGTATTTGAGCGACTTGTTCACGAACTTTGTGAACCTTGCGCGGAACACGTCGCTTTCAGTTCCTGCGGGAGCCACAAAAGAAGGGCTTCCCGTCGGCATTCAGTTTATCGGCGCAATGTTTTCAGAACCGAAGATTTTGCAAATTGCCCAAGCGTGGGAAAACGACCATGTAGGCTGCGGCTTCCCGATTGCGGTGGAGTGACGCGAGTAGGGAAATAGTGCAATAGCTTTCAAAAGGATTGCGCTGTATAAAAACATACCATTGCGCGTTCAAGCAGTTGCGCAGTATAATGACGGCATGGACATTTCATATTTGTTGTGGCTGCAACAAGCGCGAATGATGCTTGGAAGCGGTACTGAGCGTTTTTTTGCGGGCGTTTCCGCGCTTGCGGTGAGTCCTGCCGTCGTGGTGATTGCGTGCTTGTACTACTGGTGCTTTAACAAACGCGGTGGTTTTTTTATCATTGCTTCTTCTGCCGTAGGCGCTGGATTTAATCAACTCGTAAAAAATACTGCGTGCGTGTATCGTCCGTGGATTCGAGATGCGCGCGTAGTGTGTTCTCCGCTTGCGCTTTCTGGTGCAACGGGCTACTCGTTTCCGAGTGGGCACACAGTTATGGCGGGAACATCTGGCGGATTTGCGGCAGCGCTCGCGTGGCGCAAAAGTAAAGCAGTTGCAGCAGCGTTCATGCTGTATGTACTGCTCGTAGCGTTTTCACGAAATTTTTTGTGTTGCCACACGCCGCAAGATGTACTTGTTGCGCTTATTGAAGCTACGGTCATCGTTTTGATTTTGCCAAAATTTCTTGACTGGATTGACAAGCGTTCCGCGCGCGACATATATGCGCTCCTGCTTTCTGTGATTTTAACTGCCGCACACCTTGCATACACTATTCTTAAACCGTACCCGATTGATTACGTTGACGGCGTGCTTCTTGTAAACCCATACGAAATGCAGACAGACTCGTTCAAAGCGATTGGCAGTTTTTTGGGACTTGTTGTTGGCTGGTTCATTGAGCGCCGTTGCATTAAATTTACAACAGACAGCATCTGCAACAAGCAACGCATTGTGCGCGCCGTCATCGGACTCGTCGTGGCAGGCGTTGTCATGCTCGGTGTAAATCCGCTTTTTAAGCGCATCATAAGCGATGTGAACTGGTGTGGTCTTGTGCGATATTTTATGCTGTTTATCACGCCTACAATGATTGTGCCCGCACTGTTTTGCATGGAGCGGAAATTGCTTCAGCGGGCGACCTTGTGAGTGACTTTTTTGGAATTATGCTGCTGAAAGAAACTGTGTAAAATCACCAACCCAGTCGCAGAGCAGCGGGGCATTAAACTCTCCACACGAATAAAGCCATCTAGTTAACCTAGCCTGTTTCCGCCTTTTGTTGTATATTTATTATATGAAAACACCGACACAAGATGAATTGAAAAAAATGTATGCAGAACGCCGTGCGCGCGTTGCAGATTTTATGAAAAAAAACGACATAGGAGTCGTGGTATTTATCGACAGCGAAGAGAAACGCGAGCCGTCGTTGCGCTATCTTACTGGACACATAAGCGATGCGGTATTGCTCATTTTTGATGACGCGTATTCTGTGCTCATTCCATGGGATGAAATATTGGCAAAGCAATATGCGTTTGCAGACAAACTTATTCCCTACACAAAATACAAAAATAATGCGCGTGATGCTGTAAAGGCAACGCTTGCCGAAAGTACACATTTCAAAAACAAAAAAGTGGAGTTGCCGCCACATACGCCGTATCCCGAATTTTTAAAATACGTGAACGCGCTTGAAGGGTGCGATGTACATTGCAGAGAAAAAGGCGTACATAATCACGTTGTAGAGCTTCGCATGATTAAAGATGCATATGAAATAGCATGTACAAAAGAAGCTGCACGCATTGGCGACATAATAATTGACAAAATTGAAGCAGGCATAAAATCAAACGAGATACAGACTGAAACAGATGTCGCGTTGCTCATTGAACGTGAGTGCCGCACATACGGATGCGAGCGCACAGGTTTTGACACACTTGCAGCCGGCCCCATGCGCAGCTGGGCAATCCATTGTTTTCCGAATTATACGAATGGCAAATGGCCTGACGACGGTTTGTCCATTCTCGACTTCGGCGTTGTATACAACGGCTACACGAGCGACACAACGGTGACTGTTGCAAAAGGGAAATTGAGTGCGGGGCAGGAAAAACTTGTGCAACTTGTAGAAACCGCTTTCAATGAATGTCTAAAACTATACAAGCCAGGATTGCCCATTCTTGATGCAGCAAAAAAAGCGGATGATGTGTTTGCTCTGGCAAAACTTGCAATGCCGCATGGACTGGGGCATGCAATCGGCCTTGAAATTCACGAGGCCCCGCGCGTGAGCACAAAGGTGCCTACCGACAAAAACTTTGCACCAGGAATGATTCTTACGCTTGAACCGGGATTATATGACGAAAAACTTGGCGGCTGTCGTCTCGAAAATGATGTACTCATTACAGAGGGCGGCAACGAAGTCATCTCACATTCAAGGATTATACGGATATAATACGGCAGAGCTGCAAAGCCATTAATTAACAGTTCTGTCGAGATTAAGCATTTGCCTGATTTGTGCGGCAAGGGCAAGCAAACCTTTTGTTTTTTTTACGACAACTTGCTGCTGCCCGCTTGCTTTTTCAGCTGTATCTTTTAATTCATTGATTGCGTCAGCAACATCCGTTTTCATCTCGCTAATTGATTGCGCCGCATCTTCTTTCATATGCTGTATTGCGTCTCTCGCGTTTTCTTGTGCCTGATTGATAGATTCCATCGCCTCGTCTGCAGCGTCTCGCGCAACAACACCAACTTGTGCAACGTCTTCTTTTGCTTGTTCAATCAGTTGCCGTGCTTCTTCTTTTGCTTGCTCAATCGACTGTTTTGCTTCTTCCGCTGCAAGTTTTGCCTCTTCGCCAGCTTTTTGCGCTGACTCGCGTACAACGCGTTCTGCGTTTTCCATAGTTTCGCGCGCGGCTTGTTCTGCTTTTTCTACAGTCTCGCGAGCAGTTCGCTCTGCTTTTTCAACTGCTTCATGCGCTGCATCATATGCACGACGAGCTTCTGAAAGCGCATAATCGCTCGCTGCATTTGCTTTGTCAAGTGCTGCGGCAATTCTGTCAGCTCCAAGTGCTGGCGACAATCCTCTGTCAAACGCATCAGCATCTGGCGCCATTTCAAGTGGCTGTGATGATAGCCCTCTGCCAAACGCATCAGTATCTGGCGCCATTTCAAGTGGTTGTGATGATAGCCCTCTGTCAAACGCATCAGCATCTGGTGTCATTTCAAATGGACGCGGCGGTATGTCAGTTGACTGTGATAACAGTTCAGTTGACGGTGGCGACAATTGGTTTTGATATACCGGTGCATTGCCCGCTTGCGGAATAATTCCGGCATCATCTTCTTCAAATGAGTCGTCCGCGCTTCCAGAAATTGCCTCATCAATATTTGAAGACGGACCTGCTTTGCTATTAAATATATCATCATCAGTATTGCCGTGTTGCACATCTTTTCCGTCTTTGTCAATCGGTCGTTCAGGAATGAGCATGTCAAGACCGTCTGGCTCGCTTTCGTCTTCCTCATCTTCTTGCTTATCAACTTCAAACGGGTCTACTTCATCATCAGCGCTCAAAAGGCTTTCGCCCATTGCATCAAAATCAAATGCATCGTCTTCGTCAAGTATGGGTGACGGCTGAACAACTTCTTCTTCTACTGGTGCATCTTCAGGCGATTCCATTACTATTTCTATATCGTTTGCACGTTCAAAAGACTCTTCTTCATCATCAACATGATTTCTATTTATTAATTCAGTTAATTCAGAAAAGCGAGCCGCTTCACGAGATGCAAGCACATTATCTTTGTCATATTTGAGCACTGTGCGGTATTCGTTAAGCGCGGCGGTAATATCGTTTTCCGCTTCATCAAGCTGCGCCAATAAAATGAGTGCGTCTGAATCATCTTTATGTTTTGCAAGATACCTTTTCACATATGTTCGCGCTTTATCAAGCCGCCCGATTTGCCGATACCGTGCTGACGCTTCTTTTTCATATTCAGCATATGACGGATCAAGTGTGCGAATTTTTTTATAATAAGCATCTGCTTTATTTTCGTCATCTTTGCAAATGTAATACTGCCCGCATAAGTCTAGTGTTTCCACATCATTTTTATCTTTGTTGTACACATGTGTAATCTTTTTAGCAGCAGCTTCATATTTACCAGCGGAAAGAAGTACGTGCGCGTATTGTTTTTTAATTGCATCATCATTGTCCTGCAATGACTCTACAGTGCGAATTGCATCAAGTGCATCATTTATTTTATTATTTTTTTCATATGATTCAGCAAGCCCTATCAATGCATCAATATTTTTTTCATTGAGTTTGTGTGCCCGCTCAAATGTTTGGGCAGCGTTTTCATAATCAAACTGCTTTAGGTAAATTTTACCAAGCGCATTTCTGATGGCAACATCTTCTGGATGGAGCGCCACCGATTTCTTTGCAAGATGTTCTGCGTCTTTTGTACGGCGATAACGTAGAAGTAAATTGATATAGTCTTTTGTTGCTTCACGCCATCCCGGTTTTGCACGGAGAGCTGCTTCATACGCCATCGCTGCATCAGCGTCATTGTGAAGCGCTTTATAGCTTTTTGCAAGATTGAGTTGCAACACAGGATGATTTGGATCAACTTGCAGACCGCGCATATACGAGGCGATGGCTTTTTGGTATTCGCCGCGCATTGCGTAGATTGCGCCCAAGTGATTGTACGTAAGTACATCGTTTGGATTTACATCAATAACAGAATTAAAACATTCTATTGCCTCATCATACCGTTCCAGCGCGCGGTACGTGAAGCCAAGGTTGTAATTTGCTTGTGCGTCATCTTCGCCGAGCGAAAGCGCGTCTTTTAAAACGGCAATCGATTTTTCATACTGCTTTAATCGACGGTAGATGCCACCGAGACTGTTGAGCGCATTAAAATCAGTTGGCGCAAGATTATTAATTTTTTCATAATATGCAAGAGCGTTTTCATCGTTGCCTGCCTTGACATACACGCTTCCGAGTGCGCGAAGCAAATCGATATTTTCTTCATCTTCTTTAAGAAAACTTTTATATAGGCGCGCAGCAAGTTCAAAATCATGCGCCATGACAGCCGCTTCTGCGCGGCGCAACATAAGTTTTTTCTGCTCTTGCTTCTCGTCCATATATCACTCTCCTGCTGCAGGGCGCGCGTATACTTCCGCAGACATATGCCCTAAAATTCTGCTGTCGTATTTTGAATATGTTGCCACTGCAAAATAATAAATTGTGCCATTGCGTAACCCTGTGAGCGTAAGCGAAGAAGCAGTTCCTGCGTCCACAGGCGAAGCGCCTTCCTTTGCAACGCGCCCAAGATATTCTCCCGGTCGCGTACCGTAGTACACAAGGTAGCCGCCCGTACTTTCGTCAACTGAATAATTCCATGAGACGGTGACGCTGCCGTTTCCC
Organism: Treponema sp.; assembly: GCA_017446265.1. Taxonomy (GTDB): domain Bacteria; phylum Spirochaetota; class Spirochaetia; order Treponematales; family Treponemataceae; genus Treponema_D. Next base: position 81,928 of record JAFSRD010000039.1, on the reverse strand, counting down.
GGCAACGCCCGCACAGCAAATGGCGGAAGTGGTTCAGGCAACTCAGAATACGCAATTTGCAACTGCGTGATTGACGGTGTAGTGCTGCCATTCCCATCAGGAAATAAATCTGCGGCAACTTGAAAATACATGCCGCTCACGCCTGAAATTTTTTCACCGCTCTTTATTGGTTGCCATGCGGGGTATGAATCTGTCCAGTCAAAAAAATTCTCGCCGCTTCGCACATACAGCTGCACAGCAGTCTCTGCAGGCTCGCTCATCACTGCAACAACAGATTCAAGCGTAGCTCCCGTTGAAGCAAGAAGCGGCTGTGTTTCAATGCGTCCGCCGTTCACATTATATTTTGCGTATCGCAGCCCCGACGCGTTTTCCGCCTGCCCGCTGTCATCGCGCACGCCTTTTTGAATGCGGAAGTCGTCAATCAATCCTGTGTATTTTGGGCAAAGTTCAATGTCTGCCGGCACGCCGAAAAAAATAGGATATACGGTGCCGCGATCGCGCGTGCTTGATGTTGCATATGCAATTGCTTCAAGCATGCCGTCAACGCGGTATTCAAGACAGCCGTTCTCTTCGTTAAAGCTTATTGCGTGGTGCGTCCATGAGCCAGGCACAATCGTCGTAATGCCTGCAAGCACAATGTCGCTGCCAGTGTAACCGTCAAATAAATTGGTAAACGTCCATTCAAGATGACCGCGATAAAACTGTGCAATAATCATCTGATAAAGGATGTCATTTGGCAAACTGCGTGAAGAGCGCCACGCAAATACAATTTCGCCGTTTTCCGCGACAGACGGACAGAGCCAAAATTCTATGTAAAATGAACCAGCAGGACCTGAACTTCCAAACACGGTGCCATGCTTTCCGCTAATTGAAATGCCGCCTGTTCCACGTGCGAGAGCAGCTCCGTGCCCCATTACAGACTGCTGCGAAATGCCAAGCGCATTGCTGTTTACTGTATACCTTCCTGCCGCGTCTTTGAACGGTTGCGCTTCAAAATCTATGAGCACGTCAGTCAAAAAATCGGCAGTGCGCGAATCTGTTGCAAGTTCGATGCACGAGTAGCCGAATCTGCCCACGCCTTCAGTCACGCCGCGGCGCACAGAAAGTTTTGACCAACCCTCGCTTCCGCCAAGCGTAATTGAAGTAGCAAAAAATGACACAGACGCAAAAAAGCCCAGCACAAAAGAGACAAGCACAGTTTTTATTTTTCTGCTATAATAAAAAAACATAATTCACTATGACAAACAATACGATACGAGAAACATTGCACCAGACCGCATTGCAAGCCCCCTCCACGAGTGGCGTCTACCTGTGGAAAAATTCACAAGACGCCGTTATTTATGTCGGCAAAGCAAAAAACTTAAAGCATCGTCTTTCCTCATATTTCTTGCCGAACAAAGACATCAAGACGCGGCTGCTCGTTTCGCATGCGCATGCAATCGAATACATCACAACGGCAAACGAATACGAAGCGTTCCTGCTCGAAAACACGCTCATCAAAAAATACAATCCGCGCTACAACATAGATTTGAAAGACGGCAAATCGTATCCCGTGCTGCGCATTACGAATGAAGCATTTCCTCGTTTTTTTAAAACGCGCCGCATTTTGCAAGATGGTTCAACATATTTCGGCCCCTATCCCGATGTAGGCGCGCTTGACACATTTATAGACGCGCTTTACCGCATCTATCCGGTGCGTCACTGCAAAACGTTGCGCAAGCGCGAAAGCCCGTGCATGTACTATCACATGGGATGGTGCAAAGCCCCTTGTTGCCAAAAAATTTCGCACCAGTCCTACAATGAATACATCGGCGAAATCTGCGCGCTCCTTGAGGGAAAAGGAAACGAGACGGTGCAGAAAATTTCCAACGAAATGAAGAAGGCGGCGGCAGAACTCAATTTTGAAAAAGCGGCACGACTACGCGACGGACTCAATGCGCTTGCAATCATGCAAAATCAAAATGTTGTGGAAAGATTTGACAGCGAAGACCGCGACTACATTGCCCATTGGCGCGAGGGCGAGCTTGTGAGCTTTACCGTGCTCAAATTGCGCGACGGAAAACTGCAAGGGCGCGACAACTATCGTGTTATAAGCTTGAACGAAGACGAAGAACTTGCAGGCGAATTTTTCAACGTGTACTACACGAGCAAAGACGACGTGCCGCCGCACATCTATATCCAAAATTTATTAATTAATAATCAGGAGGTGGAAGCCTGCTTGAAGTTGCGCCCTTGCGGGCTTGCCGCGAGTTCCACCTCTTTTGAGCGCACATCGCTTTCTCCGCGAGATTTAACGCGTTGGTTTGCAGAAACGCTCGGAGCACAAACAGCTGTTGTTGCCGTTACCGACAAAACAGAAAACGCAAAGTATCATCTGGCGGTGCTCAACATGGCGCGGCAAAACGCGCACGAAGACATTGTAAGGCGGCTTCGCGAGCGCGGCGACATGCCAGCTCTCGAAGAACTCAAAACACTGCTCAAACTCGACACGCTTCCTGTCCGCATTGAAGGATTTGACATTGCTCATATAGGCGGCAAATTTCCTGTTGCAAGTTTAATAACATTTTACAACGGCAATCCCGACAAAAAAAATTACCGCTACTTCCGTCTTAAAACGACAGATGGCATCATAGATGATTTTGCCTCAATGCGCGAAGCGGCAAGCCGCCGCTACACGCGTCTCGTCAATGAGCAATCTGATTTACCCGATTTGCTGCTCATTGACGGTGGCATAGGTCAAGTGAATGCTGTACAGGGCGTGCTTAATTCGCTCGGACTCAACATACCTATTGCAGGTCTTGCTAAACGCGATGAAGAAATCTACAGACCCGGCGAGAGCGTGCCCATACAGCTGCCGCGCAGAAGTGATGCGCTGCGTCTGCTCCAGCGCGTGCGCGACGAAACGCACCGATTTGCAACGCGCAAGAATCAACAGCTGCGCACAAAAGAAAACACGGTGAGCATTTTTTTAGAGCTTCCCAATGTAGGAGAAGCGCGCGCGCGAAAATTAGTAAAAACGTTTGCAACGCTTGAAAATCTTGCAAACGCAAGCGCAGCGCGCATAGCAGAAGTCAGCGGCGTGAGTACGGAAGCGGCGCAAACAATCCTTTGTGAAGCAAAACGCTTGCACGAAAAACGAGCGGCAAAAAAAGCGACAGCAGCGCAATCGCTCCACACAGCAGGAAGCACCGCGCACCGTGCGGCATCTGCGCGCTACATGGATGAACTGGCAAATGCTGCACTAGCTGCACAGGACGAACCGGAATATGGGAAACAGCAGACACGTGAATGATGGGCGCATCGCATGAACGTTGTCATGCGATGCGCCTGCGTTGATAAGCGTTGTGAATTAGAACATCGGCTTTACATTTGCACCGATGATAAGTTTTGCACCAGTCGCAGCTTGCACTTGCTCCGTTGTAAACTCAGAATTGATTTCTACAAGTTCCAAACCTTTTGGCGTAACATTGATTACTGCCATTTCTGTAACAATCATGTCTACGCATTTTGCAGCTGTCAAAGGCAATGTGCATTTTTCCAAAATTTTTGGCGCGCCTTTTGCAGTGTGCTCCATTGCAACGATAACTTTTTTTGCACCTACAACAAGGTCCATCGCGCCGCCCATGCCAGGCATTCTTTTGCCTGGAATGATCCAGTTTGCAAGATTGCCTTCTTGATCGCACTCAAGGCAGCCGAGAATTGTTGCATCTACGTGACCGCCACGGATAAGGCAGAAAGATGTTGCGCTGTTCACAAATGATGCACCAGGCATTGCACTTGACGGCGCGCCGCCTGCGTCTACAACATAGTAATCCTCTTTACCTTCTGCAGGGCGCGGTCCTGCACCAACGCAGCCAAGCTCTGCATGAAGCGTAAGATTTACGCCAGAAGGAAGATAATTTGGAACCATCGTTGGTATGCCTATGCCGAGGTTTACAACATCGCCGTCTTTTAATTCTCTTGCAACGCGTTTTGCGATTGTTGCTTTGACTTCTTCTTTGTCCATTATAAAGCACCTCCGTCTACAACATATTTAACAAGGATTCCTTGCGCCATAACATTTTCTGGCTCAATGCCGCCAATTTCTACAAGGTGATTGGCTTCCACAATGACCGTATCGGCAGCGGTTGCCATTAAATCGTTGAAATTGCGCGATGTGCCTTTAAACCAGCAGTTGCCAGCTTTGTCTACCGTATGAGCTTCGAGAAGCGCAATGTCTGCATGAAGCGGCTTCATTACAAGGTATTCTTTACCGTCAATCGTTATTTTGCTGTGTGTCCACGGGCTTTCTTCTACCGGCGTTGCCAATCCCGTAGGGGTAATAATGCCTCCTAATCCACCGCCGCCTGCACGAACCATTTCTGCGAGCGAGCCCTGCGGAATGAGGTTCACTTCCATTTGCCCTGCGTTCATCTGGTCTGCGACATTCTGATTCATGCCGACGTGCGACGCAATGAGGAGTTTTACTTGATGATTGTCAATTAGCTTTGCAAGACCGTAGCCCGTTTTCGGACTATCGTTTGCAATGATGGTAAGATTCTTGACGCCGCTTTTTACAATTTCGTCAATGATATGATGGGGATTGCCGCATCCGAGAAACCCACCAATCATTACGGTCATGCCGTCTTTTACTTGACTTGCCGCTTCTTTTACTGATACAAACTTCGGCATAATATAACCTCCACTACAAATACGCTTGCACATGAGCACATGCACAAGCGTTATTCACTCTATGTAAAGAAAAATCCGACGCAGAGAAATCCTGCACACACAACAACTCCTGCAAAGAGCAGCGTGATGATGCAATAGCCCATAATGTCGCGTGCAGAGAGACCTGCAATGCCGAGTGCGGGAAGCGCCCAGAACGGCTGAACCATGTTTGTCCAGGCATCGCCCCAGGCAATCGCCATACCGGTGATCGCAGGCTGAACGCCGAGTGCAAGACCTGCCGGCATCATGATAGGTCCTTGTACAGACCACTGTCCGCCGCCTGAAGGAACAAAGAAGTTTACGATGCCTGCAGACAGGAACGTGAAAATTGGGAATGTAATTTGGTTTGAAATGTTTACAAAGAAATTTGAAATGACGCCAGCAAGAGACTGACCGCTTGCGCCGGAAAACACCATGAGCGCCTGAATGCCTGCATAGAACGGAAACTGCAAGATGATGCCTGCAGCTCCCTTTGCAGAGTCAGTGATGGCGTGAACATAGCGGATTGGCGTTTTATGGAACAAAATGCCAAGAATCAAAAAGATGAAGTTTACTGTATTCAAATTCAAACCGTTCATAACACCAGCTTTGATAAAATACAGCACGACAAAGAGTACACCTGCCAAACCGACTATCATGCTGAGAACCATGCTGTTTTCAATTCTTTCTGCAGGCGTTTCAGGTTTTTTGTACACGCGCTCTTCTTCTACAAGGAGATTTGGGTCAACAGTAATCGTATCTTCTGGAGCTGGATGTTGTTTTGCTAAAATGAGCGGAATGCCTACTAAAATGATTAAGCACATAATCAAATTCCACGGAGCAAAAATCGTCTGGCTTGTAGAAATCGGTTCTGTGACTGCGCCGCCTGTAACGTTTGAAAGCGTTGCACCGGCAGTATTGAGCGCGAGCGGAATTGAACCTGAAATGCCCGCGTGCCATACTACGAAGCCAGAGTATGCCGACGCAATCAAAAGGCGATAGTCAACACCCTTGCACTGGCGTGCAACTTCTTTTGCAAGTAGTGCGCCTACAACAAGACCAAAGCCCCAATTCAAAAAACAGCACAGTGTTGAAACAGCTGTTACGATAACAATCGCGGAAAACGGTGTTTTTGCCGTACTTGCAATGCTAGAGATGACTTTTTTAATGGCAGGAGCTGTTGCAAATGCATTTCCAAGTACAAGAACTAACGCCATCTGCATGGAGAATGCAAGCAATCCCCATACACCTGCACCCCATGCGTTTAAAACAGCAATAGGGCCAGAGCCTGTTGCCGGCATCGCAAAAATGAATACGATGATTGTCAGAACAACACAAAAGATAAACGGATCGGGCAAAAAGCGATTTACCAGATTAACGCACCCTTTTGTGAATTTACTTTGTTTTGCCATAAAACAAACCTCCTCGAAAAATATGAAATAAATTATAACATCATTCTTGAATTTATAAATAAAAAAATTCGAAAATAACAATATTTTTAATACCGCTATACACATAGCTGCTGTTGGTAATATACGCCCTCAAACAGTTGTTTCCGTTTTGTTTTTCCAGTATATTTATCATATGACACATGATTTTGCCGCACGTCTTGAACAGATTGAAAAATCGCTCAATGACGCGCTTTCGTTTCATATATCGTCCGAGTGGAAGAAAAAATCTTTCGGAACGCTTCCTGCGGCAATTTCCGACATGCACCTGTTGCAACTTGTTGAGCCATGCAAACAGCTCATTGCGTTGGGCGGCAAGCGATGGCGACCGCTGTTGCTCGTGTTGTGTGCAGAAAGCGCGCGCTCATTTTACAGAGAAAATGCGTTGCTGTCTGAAGAAGCAACATATACGCTTGCGCCGCTAGTCGAGTTTGTGCATACAGCAAGTCTGATTCACGACGACATAGAAGATTGTTCTGACACGCGCCGTGGAAAGCCTGCGGCATATATCACCTATGGAATTGACTCTGCGCTCAATGCAGCATCATGGCTATATTTTGAAGCGTGCGTTCGCATAGATGCATTGCCAATTGCTGCTGCTGCAAAAGCAAAGTTTTCTGCGTTGTACACAAAAGAACTGCGCCGTCTTCACGTAGGTCAGGCAATGGATATATTTTGGCACCGCAACAAATCGCACATTCCATCGCTTGAAGAATACACTGCAATGGTGCAGCATAAAACAGGAACGCTTGCATCGCTTGCTGCACAGGCAGGCATTATTGCAGGGGGCGGCACAGATGAAGAAGCTGCACACGCAGGCGACATTGCCGCAGAAATTGGCGGAGGATTCCAGATTCTTGATGACGTGCAAAATCTTACAACAGGTAATCCCGGCAAAAAACGCGGCGACGACATCGTGGAAGGCAAGAAAAGCTTGCCTGTACTGCTGCATATTTCTGCGCACCCTGAAGACAGGGAACGCATGGCAATGTTATTTTCAAAGGCGCATGACGAAGGCATTGACTCGCCCGCAGTTGAAGAATGCATTTCGCTGCTTGCAGCAAGCGGAGCTGTTGCCGCCGCGTATGAAAAAGGCTGTAAACTCGTACAAGAAAAGAGCAGCGCGCTTGCGTCTTTGTACAAAACAGAAACTGCAAGTGCGGGCATTTCTCCCATTGTTAAACTTTTTTCTGCAATGATGGAAAAACAAAAAAACGCTTTTACACAGGAGATGTGTCATGCTTAAAGAAACAGCTGAAAAACTCAATAATCAGGCAATTATGCTTGCTTCGCATGGCGACTACACTGAAGCGATTGCGTGCTTTGTACGCGCGCTCACCATTGAAAACAGCAATTCACTCTTGTGGTTTAATCTCGGCGTAACATGCCGCGATGCAGGAGACCTTTTGAGCGCGCGCGAAGCGTTGAAAAAAGCGTATGCGATAAACAATGCAGATGAAGAAATTGTCGAAGCGCTTGCACTTGTGTGCTATAGTCTCGGCGATTTTTCAGGTGCGCTCTACTACTGTGAAGACGGGCTTGATTACAATCCCATAAATCCACATCTGTGGAATACGCTCGGCGTCATCTATTTTAGCCGCGAAATGTTCAACGACGCATGCGAAGCGTTTGAACATGCAGTTGCGCTCAATCCGTATTATTACGATGCGCTCTTTAATTTACGCGACACGTACAGCGAACTTGGGAACGCGCAGGGGGAAAACGAATGTGATTCCCGCATAAAAGAGATAGAAAAACACGGAATGCAAAAATGACGCTGCATTGCATAGTAACAGAAATGGATGGCGCAACAGTTACTGTAACGCCGATTAAAAACGCAAGCTGCGCAACATGCCATGCAAACTGCTCGTCGTGCGCATCGCAATTCTCCGTTTCAAATTCAAAGTGCTTTGACGTGCGGCCAGGTCAAAAAGTCACGCTCGGCATGTCTGCAAAACACGAAGCGCTGCAAAGCGTATTTTCGCTCATTTTTCCCCTGTTCAGCGCAACGCTTGGATTTTTTGCAGCACATCCACTGGCCGCGCTCTTGGGCAGGAAAGCGACAGAAAGCATGCAGGCATTTTGCTCATTGTTCTTTCTCGCGCTGGCTTGCGCAATTGTCATGCTCGCTGTGCGCAAAAAAAACAACCCTGAAAAACTGGAAATAATTGCAATTTGTTAATTAATAATTTTCACGCGCGAGGGCGTTTATTGCCTCTGCCATATTTTCAAGAGGCACTTGTTTTTGAACAGCGCCAAGTTCCCACGCAACGCGCGGCATTCCGTAGACGATTGCAGATTGCTCATCTTGACCGAGCGTCCATGCACCTTGCTTGCGCATTTCTGCGAGTTGTGCAGCTCCGTCGCGCCCCATGCCTGTCATAATGACGCCAAGTGCATGGTTCTGATATTTTTTTGCAACTGATTCAAAAAGATAATCTGCGGACGGTCTATGCCCATTGCGCGCAGGGTCTTGTGACAAACGTATCACATCGCCATTTATCCTTTTTTCAACATAGATATGATAATTTCCTGGTGCAATGTAAATATGTCCGCTTTCAATTAAGTCTCCATCTTCAGCTTCTTTTACCGAAAGCGGACAGATGCGGTCAAGGCTTCGTGCAAACTCTGTTGTGAATCCCGGTGGCATGTGTTGCACGACGAGAATAGGCTGCTTCAAATTCGCATCAATATTTTTGAAAACATCCCTGAGCGCATTCGGTCCGCCTGTAGAGATTCCTATGGCGATAATCTCAATGCGTCCGCTTTCTCGAACTGGTTTGATAACTGCCGGCTCTTTATTTTTTTCTGACATGGGATGCCACAACGCTGGCGGCAGCTCTTTTTCTGCTGAAACAGCATCGCCACCTTTTTTTTGAGCGACAAACCGCTCCGCATTTTTGAGCTTTATTTGGTGTGCGAAAAAGTCGGGCGCGTAAGGATTTTTGCCTTTTGAACGGGCATATGCGCTGCCGTACGATGAAATCAACTCAACAAGCTGATATGAAACAGTTACGACGTCGGCAGATGCAGAGCCGCCCGGCTTGGTGATAAAATCGCTTGCACCAAGTTCAAGGCACTCCATTGTCACTGCCGCACCTTTTGTGGCAATGCTGGACAAAATGATGACAGGGATTTTCCAACCGCGTGCATTGCGTGCTTTTAAAAATTCAATGCCATTCATTACAGGCATTTCAATGTCGAGCACAACCACATCAGGTTTCATATAGGGGATTTTGTCTACAGCGAACTGACCGTTCATTGCAGTTCCGACAACATGCAACCCCTCCGTTTCGTTGATAATCCGTGAAATAAGATTCCGCATCAATGCGGAATCGTCACACACAAGAACTTCAATGTCGTCCATAAATCAATCTCCTTATATTTTTCAATTATCAATTAATATTTTTTTGATAGAGGCATGCCCATTCTGTTTTTAAAAATTGGAATTGCGTTTTCATGCCAAAAAGTGATTCTGAGTGGCCAATAAATAGGTACGAATGCGGCCCCATAGAATTCCAAAAGCGATTGATAACCGATTCCTGTGCCGCTTCATCAAAGTAGATGAGCACATTGCGGCAAAAAATAATGTCAAGGTTTCGTGCGCCAGAGTCATGCTTGAGGTTGTGGTAGTCAAAGTGAATCGTGTCCATTAAATCTTTATTAACTTGATAGCCGCCGCTAGTCTTTGTAAAATATTTTGCCAAGTAGTCGGGTGGTACGCCGTCCATGCGGTTGTCTGCATAAAATCCCTGTCTGCCCACCATGAGCGATTTGAGCGAGATGTCAGAGGCAGTAATTGAAAATGTAAATGGAGCAGGCAAAATTGTTTTGAGAATCATTGCAATTGTGTATGGTTCTTCTCCTGTTGAACAACCCGCGCTCCACACATGGATGCTTGTGTTTCCTGTTTTTTTCTTTTCTTCAATAAGATGCGGAACAACATAGTTGATGAGCGCGTCAAAATGCGGCTGTGTGCGAAAAAAATGAGTAAGGTTTGTCGTAACGGAGTCGAGCATGGCTTTCATTTCTTCTTTGTCGCTCAAGATGAGTTTATAATATTGCTCGACAGCATCTATTTTCTTTTTTCGCAGTATCTCTTTGATGCGGCTGTCAAGAATGGAGCGATTTGTAGAAGAAAACGTGATGCCGCTTTCATCGTAAATGACTTTGCGAAACATTTCAAATTCTGCATCGTTTAATAAATCCGACATAATGGTAGTATACACTTTTTTTTAATTAAAGACAACATATTAATTTTTTTGTTATAGCAGCCTGCATGTGACGGACGTTTGCTGTCTTGACGAATTGTGCAGTTAGTGAGAATATACTGTCATATGAGCAAATACATACTGGTAACAAGCGGCGTATGTTCCAGCCTTGGCAAAGGTGTGGCATCGGCCTCGCTTGGCAGTCTGCTCGAATGCAGCGGTTTAAAAATCTCGATGATTAAATGCGACCCGTACATAAATCTTGATGCGGGCAACATAAGCCCGTTTCAGCACGGCGAAGTGTATGTGACAGAAGACGGCACGGAGACAGATTTAGATTTGGGCAATTTCTCGCGGTTTACGAGCGTCAACGTCACTGGTGAAAACTGCATCACTATCGGCAAAATTTACAATCAAGTGATTCAAAACGAACGAGCAGGAAAATACAATGGGCGCACGGTGCAAGTTATTCCACACATCACTGATGAAATAAAGCGCAACATTCTCAACAGTGGCTCGCGATCAGGTGCAGATGTTGTTATCGTAGAGATAGGAGGTACAGTAGGCGACATTGAATCAATTCCGTACCTTGAGGCGACGCGGCAACTTATCAATGAGCTTGGTAAAAATGAGGTGTGCACTATTCATATTACGCTTGTGCCGATTATCACCGGTGGTGAGTTGAAGACGAAGCCAACGCAACATTCAGTAAAACAGTTGCAAGAGTCGGGAATACAGCCCGACATACTTTTGTGCCGCACAAAAGATATGCTCGACGCGCATCTGCGGAAAAAACTTGCGCTCTTTTGCAATGTTCCATCAGATGCGGTATTCGCCTCTGTCGATGTGCAAAAATCGGTATACGAGTTGCCGGTTATTTTTCATAGAGAAGGGCTTGATGCATGCGTCCTAAAAAAGCTTGCGCTCACTGCAGAGCGGTGCAACATCAGGCAATGGACGACATTCCTTGAAAAGCTCAATACGTCTGGTTCAAAAGTGCGCATCGCTGTTGTCGGCAAAAAAGACTATCTTGATGACTGCTATAAATCTGTACGCGAGGCGTTGTTTCATGCGGCAGTAACATCGTTCGGGGCAGAACTTATAATAGACAAAATTGATGCGGAAACAATTGAAGGGCTGCGCAGCGAAAAAGAGATTGCACATGCATTCAAAGATAGTGACGGCATTGTTGTTCCTGCAAACTATGGGCAGCGCGGATTTCTCGGCTTGCTCGTTGCAGTAAAATATGCGCGCGAAAATAACATACCGTATTTTGGAATCAATCTGGGAATGCAGCTTATGGCTATTGAAACAGGGCGCTCGCTGTGCGGCTGGCAAGATGCAGACAGCACTGAATTTATTCAAAACAGCACGCATGCTATTATCAGTTTGCCAGAAGAGCAGGCAGGCCTTTCAGTAGCAGGCACAATGAAGCTTGGAGCCGCTCCCGTGCGCCTTGTCAAAAACACAAAACTTGCCGCCATATACAAAAAAACAACAATTTCTGAACGACACCGCAACAAATACACGTTTGACAGTAAATATACAAAAGATATGGAGGCGCACGGGCTTGTCGCATGCGCAGTTTCCGAGCCCGATAACCGCGTAGAAGCGTTTGAATGGAAAAATCACATATGGGGAATCGGTGTACAGTATCACCCAGAATTCGCTTCACGTCCGTCCAAACCGCATCCGCTATTCGTGTCGTTCATAGCTGCAACACTTGGTCAGGAGCAATGAAAAACGCACGCGTGCTCATACTGCTGTTTCTCTCTGTCAGTTGCTCGCTCAAATATACCGAAGGCGTAAAAAACGTAGAGCAGACAGTGCCCGAATTTATATTCAATGACGCGCTCCTTGTGCGTTATGAAGATGGCCACGAAAAACTTTCGTTGAGTGCTGAAAAACTGGAGCAATATAAAGGCGGAAATGACACATATGCGAGCAACATGCAATTTGCGGCATTTGATGCTGCGGGCACGATTGAAACAGAAGGCTCATGTCGCCTTCTTGCATTTAATGCGCGCGAAAAAAAGTATTCGCTGTACGACAATATTGAATTGATAAATTATCCGCGCCATGTAGTAATTCGTGCGGACGAATTGCGCTGGAACGGAAAAAGCGAGCAACTCACGAGCGGCAGAAGCGACACTATCACTATTGTAAAAGATAACACGATGATTATTGGTTCTGGATTTTCTGCAAGCGGTGTGAGCAATACGTTTGTATTTACCGGAGTTGTGTCTGGCACTGTAGAAACAGATGACGATGAAACGCACGGAGAAGCATTAAATGGCAATGATTAATAATTATACGGCATACGCACGATATGCGCGCCGCTTTTTCTGTGCATCTGCATTATTAATTTTTTACGCCGCTTGCGCATTGTATGTGCATGCAGAAAAAATTACGTTTTCTGCAAACAATATGACCGGCACTGCGGGAAATACCTCTGACACAACGACGCTACGCGGAAACGCATACGTGCTCACATCGTCAATTGAGATTGCAGCAGACGCGATTACGATGAGCGGGAAAAATTTCCGCTACATTGAAGCTGACGGCAATATTACGGGGAAAAATTTTGAAGCAAAGCTGGAGTTTACGTGTGGCAAACTTTTGTACGACCGCGTGACAAAAATTGCAACATTGCGAGACAATGTGCATCTTGACGATACTGAAAATAACGTAACCGCCGATGCGCAGATTATCGAATACAATCAAAACACTGATGTTGCAATTATTCAGATTGATATAACGCTCAAACAAAAAGACAACGTATGTAAAAGCGCCTATGCAGTATATCGCAAAAAAACACAGATGCTTGAACTTTCCGGCAACTCGCAGATTACGCAGGGCGAGGACATGTTCCGTGCACAAGAAATTACGCTCAACCTCGACACGCAGGAAATTACGCTTGACGGCCGCGTAAAGGGCTCTGTCGTTGACAGCGGGCGTGCTCAAGATGCAGATGAGCAAAATGATGCCAGCGCAGAAGAATCTGTCGAGCAGACATATTCCGACAACGGCAAAACGCACGAACAAACTGATGACGCAGCAGAAGACACGCTGCCGCACGATGGCGAGCAAGCAGAACTGCCGCGCGAAGAGTTTATTGATGAGCGGGGAGTGCAAAAATGAGCGACCATACGCTGCAAGTTGCGAGTTTGTATAAATCATTTGGGCGGAAGCGCGTTGTACAGGGCATAGACTTTTCCATGTATACAGGGGAAGTGCTTGGTTTGCTCGGACCAAATGGCAGCGGCAAGACGACAACATTTTACATGATTGTAGGGTTCTATTCTCCCACTGCGGGCGACGTGTTTCTCGATGGAGCGCAAATCACAAAGCTGCCTATGTACAAGCGTGCAAGGCTCGGCATCTCTTACTTGCCGCAAGAGCCGTCTGTTTTCAGAAAACTCACAGTAGAAGAAAACATCTGGGCAATTTTGGAGACGCGTAGCGATTTGTCGAGCGACGAAAAAAAGAAGCGGCTCGAACAACTTGTCGAGGAATTCGATATAGGCAGAATCAGGAAGCAGCCCGCGTTCACGCTTTCTGGCGGTGAGCGCCGGCGCACGGAAATTGCGCGTTCTCTTGCCATTGAGCCGAAGTTTTTGCTGCTCGACGAGCCGTTTGCAGGCATTGACCCTATTGCCGTTGCGGACATCAAAAGCATGATAAAGCTGCTTTCAGAGCGCGGCATAGGCATTTTGATTACCGATCACAATGTGCGCGATACGCTCGAAATTACGCACCGAGCAATCATCATCAGCACGGGACAGATTATGATGCAGGGAACAAAGCAGGAAATACTCGATTCGCCTGTTGCTCGCGAAATATACCTCGGCAAAGATTTTTCGATGTAGCACAAAAGCATCTCATTTTTTGAAAAGGAAGAGGTGCAAAAATATCACATGGTATTGGGATTTTTTATTTGACAATTCTCGTTTTGTGCGTTATTATGTAGATTGAACTATTCTATACTACATGCATTTAAGGAGAAGATGATGAATACAGTTATTATGCTCATCGTTCTCCCGATTGTAGGAATTGTTCTTGGATGGACTATTAGATGGCTGTATGCCAGATTTCAACTATCAGCGTCAGAACAAAAAGCTGAACGTGTAAAACAGGATGCATTACGAGAGGCTGAAGCACAGAAAAAAGAAATTTTGCTTAATGCAAAAGATGAACTCATTCGGGAACGAAACCAGCAAGAACGGGAAAATAGAGAACGTCGAGCTGAAGTGCAGCGGTATGAAGCTGAAGCCCGTACCCGCATAAATAGAAAGGAGGAATTGCTCGACCAACGCGCCGCAGAATTTGACAGGAAAGACAAAGAATTTATTGAACGTAGCGAACAACTCAAAAAGCGCGAAGCAAGCGTATTGGCGCAAGAACAGGAATATCGCAAAGAATTGGAGCGCATATCTGGGCTTTCCCAGCAGCAAGCAAAAGAGCTTATCATTAAAGATTTGGAAAATGATGCAAAGCATGATGCGCAGGCGCTTTTGAACAAAATTGAGCAGGAAGCGCAACTGACAGCGGAAAAGAAAGCGCGTGATATTCTTGTAACGACAATCCAGCGACTTGCTCCTGAAGTAACAGGCGACATTACTGTAGCGACTGTTTCACTTCCCAGCGATGAAATGAAAGGGCGCATTATTGGGCGTGAAGGGCGCAACATACGCACGCTTGAAACGCTCACGGGCGTTGATATTATCATAGACGACACACCCGAAGCGGTAGTCATCTCGTGCTTTGACCCGGTACGCAAGGAAATTGCAAAAGAGTCGCTTGAGCGGCTCATCTCGGACGGGCGCATTCATCCTGCGCGCATTGAAGAAATTGTGCAGAAAGTGACGCACGAAGTGCAGAACAAAATCTACGAGGAAGGCGAAAAAGCGCTGTTTGACGTAGGCATTCACAACATGCCCACGGAAGGCGTGCGCGCACTCGGTCGGCTTTACTTTCGTACAAGCTACGGGCAAAACGTGCTCGTGCACTCAAAAGAAGTTGCCATGATTGCAGCAGCTCTTGCAGCAGAAATTGGCGGAAACAAAGAACTTGCAAAACGCGCCGCGTTGCTCCATGACATTGGAAAAGGTGCGGAAACTGACAGTGATTTGAACCACGCAGAAATAGGTGCGGAAATAGCACGAAAAATGGGAGAAGACGCACGAGTCATAAATGCAATCGCCTCGCATCACAACGACATTGAGCCGACATGTACGGAGGCAATTTTTGTGCAAATTGCAGATTCAATTTCTGCTGCCAGACCAGGAGCGCGACGCGAAACAATAGATAATTATGTGAAGCGACTTGAAAACTTGGAGCAGACGGCAGAGCGATTTTTCGGCGTAGAAAAAGCATATGCTATTCAAGCAGGGCGCGAGTTGCGCATTCTTGTAGATAATGTGAAAGTGCCTGACAACGAGGTAAAGCCACTTGCGCAGAATATTGCAAAGCAAATTGAATCTGACTTGCGCTATCCGGGAAGAATTAGGATTACGATGATTCGTGAAACAAGAATTATAGAATACGCACGGTAGCATCAATTTGCCAAGTTGACTCCGACAGCAACTGTGGCAACTGATAAAAAAACAGCAGCAGCATGTGCCGCTGTTTTTTTAGTTTTTAAAAACAGCCTAATCTTTTACGATAATAATGCCACCAAGCACGAGCAAATGATATGCTACTTTATGCAGCCAGTTCATTATGTTGTTGAAACCACCCGAAAGAACATCAAGCAGCACAATTGATGCAAGCCAGGCAATCATAACGATGAGCATGAGCAGAGAATCGATAGACGATGAAAATGACACGAACATGCGCAACAGCAAGAATGCACCTGCGAGCACTTCAATTACACCAAACACAATGCGAATAATCCGCTGCAAGTCACCGCTAAAAAGCCTATTGATTGCGGTAGCGATTTCATTGCCAGTACCATTTTGCAAAGTCCAAATGCCAGTTACTACAAAAAATAATCCAAGCGCAATTTGCACAAGCAAACTGCCGATTGAACTCTTTCTTTTAGATGCCATATATGCCTCCCATCTTAACAAAAAGTGAATTAATTATAGCAATAAATTACTTTTTGTTCTAGCGCGCGCGTTCTGTATGCTCTTATACTTCTAGCGTCGGGCATTAATTTCGCACAATCATAATGATAAACGCTGCAATAAAAAAACAGCTTGGCACTACAGCAAAAAGCAGTGTTACAATCTGAATGCCTGCAACGGCAACACCGCCTGAAATGACAACGCCGAGCTGCATGAGCATGTCGTATACAATGCCTGCATACGATGTGACAACACCTGCAATAAGACATGTCCATGCAACATCGCGCGTACGAGACCATAACATGATTGCAAGAAATGCTGCTATTCCACCAACGATAAGTTTAATAATTAATAATAATAAATTTGTCTGCACTGTATTACACCTCAAATGAAGCATTCTTTAGTTTTGTGAACACCCCTTTGTCTACGCCAAACGGCACAATTGACGGTACATTGTAATCAGGACTGATGACAAGCGCACAGTCAAGACAGTGGCGCAAAAAATCTGCATACACGCTTTCTGCAACTTTAGGATATAGATACGGCCCTGTACGCGTCCAATACTTTGCTAAAACAGTGTCGTATAAGAACCAATCTTTTTCTGTGCGTTTCGGGATTATTGCAATCATATCGTAGAGCGAGCGCGCAATTCCAGCAGCAAGCGGGGCTGCAAGGCGCACATTGTTTGGCGGCGTAAAACCAGCAGCAAGAAATGTTTCATGCACTTCGCTTTTTACTGCGACAAGATGCACGGACGATGCCCACGGAAATGGCGGTGCAATGACAACGCAGTCAGCAGCATGCCAATTGATGTTGCTCCACGCTTTCCAAAACGATGTGCGCTCTTTTGAAAATGTGAGCGCGAGAGAAAGGGCGGCGCTGTGGCTTTCGCATATGAATACAGTTCGTACATCTTTGAGCAACGCGCATGCCGCTTTTGCAATGCGCGGCGTATAGTCAGTGTCAAAGCTGCCGGTAATGCCGCGGCTCATTGCGTTTTTAAATACAGTGAACGAAGTGCCGCGCCATCCTAAAATTGCGCGCCCGCCTTCCTGATACATGTCGGTAAGACGCACTCCTTTTCGCGTGTAAAGAAAATATCCGCGCGCACGCTGTACTGTGCCGTAACGTTGCGTCATCTCTGCCGCTAAAAAATCAACAGATGCCATTATACTCGCCTTGCACCCCGTGTTACATCGCCGCAAGTTTTTTTGCAAGCAGCTCCGTCGCCTGCGTGGGATTCGCTGTGCCGTGCGACTCTTTCATCACCTGTCCCATGAGATAGCCGAGCGCGTTAGATTTGCCGCCTTTAAAATCGCTCACTGCCTGCGCATTTGCAGCGAGCACGGAGTCAACGATTTTTTCGATTGCGTCCGCGTCGTTCACTTGCTCCATGCGTTCTTCTTTTATGATTTGTGAAGGCATTTTTTTTGTAGCAAGCATTTTTTCAAATATCACTTTTCCCTGCTTGCTCGTAATGCTGCCGTTTTCAAGCGCATCTGCAAGCTCGGTAATATGGAGCGGCGTAATCTCCACGTCGTCGATTGTTTTTTGCTTTTCGTTGAGCACGGCGAGCAGTTCTGTTAAAATGAGATTCGCAACGCGTTTTGCGCTCTTTGCTCCTTGTGCTGCTTGTTCAAACCATAGCGAAAGTTCTTTTGTGGATGTGAGCGTTTCGGCATCTGCTTCAGAAAGCGCAAACTGCGCGACAAACCGCCGCCGTTTTGCTTCGGGAAGCTCGCCAACATTTTGCGCTGCCTTTGCAATCAACTCTTCGCTCACAGAAAACGGCTTTATGTCCGGCTCTACGACAAAGCGGTAATCGACAAACGAATTTTTTGTACGCTGGATGACTGTTTCGCCTTTCGCTTCGTCCCAACCCATAGTCACTTTAAAACCAGCGTTAAACTCTTTGCGCTCTGTTTCAAATTCTTTGAGTTGCCGTTTTGCCTCATATGCGCACGCGTCGCGAATTGCGCGGAACGAGTTTAAGTTTTTGATTTCAGAAATAGGCGTATGATAAAGTTTGCCGTTTTCCCATACATTCAAGTTAATATTCGCGTCGCACCTCATGTTGCCTTCTTCAAGATTGCCCTTTGTCACTTTTACGTACCGCAAGATTTCCTGCACTGTCTGCATAAAAAGGGCTGCTTCATCGGGGCTTGTCATGTCGGGCTTTGTTACGATTTCGATGAGCGGCGTGCCGCAGCGGTTGTAGTCAATGTATGAATGCGCGCCTTCAAGGTGGAGTGATTTTCCTACATCCTCTTCAAGATGGATTCGCTCAATGCGTACGCGGCGGTACTTATTGTCGATGATGCATGGCTCGCCCGTAAAGTTGTTCGGACGAAACTCCGCTCCTCCCTGCTGCTCGTTTTCGGGATAATGTACAAGTGGCAAATCGACGAAGCCGTCTGTGCACAGAGGCATGTCGTACTGAGTTATCTGGTAGCCTTTTGCCAAGTCAGGATAAAAATAGTGTTTGCGGTCGAACTTTGTAAAGTGCGCAATAGTGCAATTCAATGCCTTGCCCGCAACAGCACCGAGCTCCACATAGCCCTTGCTCACGCGCGGCATTGCACCGGGCAATCCAAGGCACACAGGGCACACGCGCGTGTCAGGCATGCCGCCGTAGCGATTCTCGCACGCGCAAAACGCTTTTGTCCTTGTGATAAGCTGTGTATGAATTTCACAGCCGATTACTACTTCATATTTGTCAATCATACAGTCATCTCATACTCTGCGTTGCTGCCGGGCATGCCGCGACAGTTTTAGAGATGCATACAGTATACATTTTTTTTGCTGTTGTGAATAGCACTCACATATTTGCATATTTTTTATTTGACGAAATAGAAATGGTATAGTATAATTACTTTAAATACATAAAAGATAATTTAAAATATGTTTTTATTTTTTGCTTTATTTTTTCTCTTTTCGCATAATCCTGCTGTTGCTCAAACGCGCGCATGGCAAAAGGCTGAAGATGCTTTTTTGCACGCATACAGCAACGGAAAAGATTGGACAAAAAGCTATGAAGCCCTTGCCGTTTTAGATGCAGCGCGTGCTGCTACGCTCAAAAAGCAGGCGGAAGCGGTAGCAGGCATTTTCACGGAAGTTCTGAAAACGGAAAAGCAGCTTGTTCCCAAACAGTGCAATTACCTTGTCATCTACGGCTATGAAAATAGCAACGAGGAATTATTAAAACAAGCTTCCGACACTGTACGCCTTGCCGTTCTTGCAAACATGGACAGGGCGTCTATGAAAGTGTTTGTAGCAGGCTCAAAAGATGTGCGAGCAGTGTTGCGTACAGCCATAAAAACGACAGGAATGCCGTTTGAGCGCGTGTTTGAAATATCGGCAGACAGCAACAAGGCGGCGGCGGCACAGATTCTGCCAGCATTGCTCGACGATGTAAAAACTCATCAGTACAACATGGATAATTTGCTATACCGTCGCGTGCTGCTTTTAACAAAAGCGAGCAACACGCGCGTCGGCTATGCAGCTTTTGTCGCCGCCCTTGCCAATAATGCATACAATATGATGCTCGATGATTTTTCAACGTTAGATGTTACGCGAAAACAATTGGACAGTCCTTCGCGTAAAGAAAGAGCGCGCGCGTTCATGGAGTTGAGGAGCAACCACTAACATAGCTGATTCGTGCGAAAGGCACATGACTGATGTTTGTATAAAGAGCGATGTTCATTGGGCAATGGCTGTTTAGGATGAGAGTGATTCCTAAAACGATGAAATTCATAGGAGGATTATTATGAAGAAATTTCACCTGTCTGCTTTTACGCTTGCTGCGCTGCTTTTCTTTACAGTAAGTTGTGCAGGCACCAAACCGCTTGCAACATCAGCAAGCATGAATGCACCGTTAGAGATTACTGTCATTCACATCAATGACCACCATTCGCACCTTGAGCCCGTGCAGCTTGACATGATGATTGGCGGAAAAAAGACGGCGGCGCTGTTCGGTGGGTATCCTGAAGTAGTGCATGAGATTAAAATGCTCAAGCAGTCGGCAAAGAATCCGATAACGCTGCATGCAGGAGATGCAATTACCGGCACGCTCTACTTTACGCTGTTCGGTGGCAGTGCTGATGCTGCCATGATGAACATCAGCGGCTTTGATTACTTTACGCTTGGCAACCATGAGTTTGACGCGGGAAACGAAGGCTTGAAAAAATTTTTAGACTATCTGAAAGTTCCCGTGCTTTCTGCAAATGTCAATCCCGATAAGAGCAGCATTCTGTACGGCATGTGGAAACCCTACGCTGTCATGGAGGTTGAAGGACAGAAAATCGGCATTATCGGATTAGATACTGTGCGGAAAACAGTGGACTCTTCTAGCCCTGGAAAAGATGTGCGTTTTGTTGATGAAATTGAAGCATCTCAAAAATATGCTGACGAGCTTAAAAAACAGGGCATCAATAAAATTATTTTGCTTTCACATGGCGGCGCACTCAAAAATTTTGAAATTGCCGAAAAGGTTGCGGGAATTGATATCATCATCACCGGCGATACGCACTGGCTGTTTGGCAACGAAGCAATGAAAAAAGCTGGTCTCCCTGTCGTCACTGACCAGACATATGGCACCGCTGACTACCCCAAAAAATTCATGTCTCCTGCGAACGAGCCTGTCTATGTTGTTGAAGGTTGGGAATACTCAAAATTTGTGGGCGAGCTCCGCATTCAGTTCAACGCAGCAGGCATTGTGACAAGCATTGAAGGAAAGCCGCATGTGCTCGTTCACGACACGTGGTTTGAGCGGAGAGACAGCGCCAACAAAAAATACACTCCGACAGGTGCAGAAAAGGATGCCATCATCTCAGAGTTGAAACAGTTGCCGTTTGTGAGCATTGCACGGGCAGACGAGAATGCTGCCGCGGTCCTTGAGCAATTTAAAAAAGAAAAAGAAACGCTCGGAAGTGAAGTTGTTGGCTCCATATCAGGCAGCGTCATGCCCGGCGGCACCAAAAACAGAATCCCCAATGCAGACAACCCGCGCGGTTCTGTTGCAACGCGCTTTGTTGCGGAAACGATGCTGTCAGAAATGCGTTCGCTCGGCACGGGCAACATTGATTTTACTATTCAAAATTCTGGCGGTGTGCGTGCCGACATCGTGCCAGGAGCTGTTACATTCAATGATGCATATACGTTCTTGCCGTTTGGCAATACGCTTTTCTTGGTAGATGTAACTGGTGCGGAAGCAAAACAGATTGTTGAAGATGCGATGGAGTTCGCGCTCGCAGGCACATCGACAGGTGCGTTTCCCTATGGTGCGGGCATCCGTTTTGAAGCGAATAGAGAGAAGGACGGAAATGGAAAACGTCTGGTGAAGCTTGAGATTCAAAACCGCAAGACAGGTGCGTGGGAACTCGTTGACGAGACGAAAATGTATCGTATGGGCACCAATGCTTACATTGCAGGTGAAAAGGACGGCTACGTGACGCTCGGCAAAGTTGTGCAGGAGCGCGGCGGCGAGGACACCTACTTGCCCGATGCAGAATCGTTCATCAAATTCCTGAAAAAGAATCCTGACTTTATGGCATATACGGATTCAAATGTCGTGCTGCACTTTTAAATGGTAATGACCAACTCGCGTCATTTACGGTAGAATGAATGATTTTCTTGGAGCGAATTGCAAGAAAATCCTGCTGATTCAACTTTGCTTACGGGGCTGTCTTTGATGAAGTTTTGAAAACTTCTCGGACAGTCCCAATGGGCAGTTTGCACAAATGTTGCTTCACGTCATTTCCGTTGCAACTTTGCTGCAACTTCTTTTGCAATATCGTCTTTTGTAAGCGCAAGCAATGCAACTCCCACAAGCGCGAACAACAGTGCGGAAAGCACAATTACTGCGCCGTTTGAAATAAGCCGCGAATGCCCTGCAAAAAAATTGACAAGATGCGGCAACGAGGCATGCACCGGCAATGCGGCAATAAAAGAGAATGCAGTAATTTTGAGCGCGTACAAAACAAACACTTTGACAATTTTTTTTGTTTCAACAGAATGAAGGCGCGGCATGGCGCAAAACAAAAACACTGTGTTCGCAAAACTTGCAACAGAAAGCGCAAGTGCTATGCCGCTTCCATGCATCGTTTTTACAAGTACTGCGGCAAGCGTAATATTTACGGCAAAGTTGAAAATGCCTGCCACTGTGGGAAGCGTTGTGTTTTGCTGAGCGTAAAAAGCGGGCGCAAGAATTCGATTGAGCGCAATGAATGCAAGTCCTATCATGTGAAATCGGAACACGGAAAGCGTCATCGCTACAGATTCGTCAGTAAAGTTTTTGCTTTTGTACACGAGCGAAATTATTTCGCGCCCGCATATGAGTGAGTAAAGCGTTACGGGAATTGCAATGAGCGTGATGATTTGTATTGCGCGCGTAAGGAGAACTGTAAAATCATCCCATTGTTTTTTTTGCGCAAGAGCTGCCATGTCTGGAAGAATAACACTCCCGATTGAAACGGCAAAAATCCCCAGAATCAATTCTTGCAGACGAAGCGAATATTGCAAGCTTGCGTAAATGCCAATTCCTGCTCGTTTTGCGAGCGTACTCGATACAACATCATTCACTTGATATGCCGCCATGCCTATAATCGTTGGCAATACAAGCGCAATAACGCGGCGCGTGCCTGGATTGGTGAATGCGTTTTTGAGCGATGTAAATGAAACGCGCCATGTGGCATGCAGCACAAACGGAAACTGGAACAACATTTGTACAATACCGCCTGCAATAACGCCCGTTGCCATTGCGCGCGCAGGATTTTCCATGCGCGGAGAAAGCGTGTATGTTGCTGCAATCACAACCGCGTTGAACAGCACGGGCGCGAATCCCGATGGCGTAAAAATGTTCACGCCGTTTAAAATGCCTTGAAAAAAAGCGGCAACAGAAACGACAATAAGATACGGAAACATAATGCGCGTAAGCAGCACTGCCTCTGGAAATGACTGCGGGTCTGAATCGCCATAGAAAAGTTTGATGAGCAGTGGTGTAACGATGAGTCCGAGCGTTACAACAACAGTTGTTAAAAACGTAACGAGTGTGAGCGTCGCAGAAACAAAGTCCTGCGTTGTGCGCTTGTCGTTTTGCTCGTCTTCAATGTATGTGCGGAATGTGGGAATGAATGCGACAGAAATGCTGTTCTCTGCAAATAGACGGCGAAAAAGATTTGGCAACTGAAATGCGATGCCGAACGCATCTGCAAGACCGCCTGTGCCTAAAAAAGCTGCTTTCGTCATTTCGCGTACAAGTCCGAGTATGCGCGAGAGCAGTGTTGCAAGTGAAAGTTGTATGCCTGATTTTAAAAGCGAATGAGATTTTTTATTTTCCACTGTACTAGATTACTGCACCTGTTGTGTTTGTGCAAGAACAAAACGAGTATGTGTCGCGATTAGTTGCGTTTGCACTGCTTTTTACTTTTTCAATTATCTGCAAGGGCATCGACGGGATCAAGTTTTGCAGCGCGCGCGGCAGGGTTGAGGCCAAAGAAAATGCCGATGCACACAGAAAACACAAATGCTACGAGGCATGCTGGAAAGCTTATAACATAAGCGAGTGAGCGAACGTATTCGACTGCAAGACTTATTGCTGCTCCGAGCAGTATGCCGAGCGTGCCGCCTATAACGGTGATGCTCGCACTTTCTACAAGGAACTGCCGCCGTATTGCTGCAGGGCTTGCGCCGAGTGCTTTGCGTATGCCTATTTCCTGTTTACGCTCTGTCACCGTTACAATCATGATGTTCATGATTCCTATGCCGCCGACGAGCAATGAAATGGCAGCAATTGCTGAAAGCATGGTGCTCAGCGTATTCGTTATTTCGCTCATTTGATCGATGAACGACTGCATTGATTGTATGCTTACAGCATATTCAGAGCCAGTTTTTTCTGTGCAGTATGCGTTTATTGTGTCCACGAGTTTTACTGCTTTTGCAGAAGATGTTGCTTGCACCATGACGGTGGACGCTGCCGGATGCGGTGCAATTTTTTTTTCGTAAAATCCACGAGGTACGTATGCGCCTGTTGTTGCCGATTCCATGCCTGACACTTGCTCTTTTAGCACGCCGACTACTTCAAAATTGAATACGACATTGCTTATTGTTGCAGTAATATATTTTCCGAGTGCGCTCCCAGATGGGAAAAGCGTTCCTGCTATTTCGCTTCCGAGTATGATTTTTTGTGCGCCGCTTGCATTGTCGGTAACAGAAAAAAAATCGCCGTAGTCAAGTTTAAGACCGTATGTTTCAAGATAGCCTGTCTCAATCGCAATGAGCTGCGAAGAGGTGCTCGTCTCTCCATATGAAAGTGTTCCCGATGCAGTGTTTTTATACCAGATTTTTTTTATATCGCTAATGTTGTCAAAAAGTTCCTCGCGAAATTCTTCGTCAAAAGTGATGGCAATTGCTCTCCCCGCCCTGCGCGAAAAATAGCTTGTGCCCACGCTTACAAAATCAAGTCCTGACGAACCGAATGTATCTGCAATTTGCGCGGTGGAACTTGCGCCCATGCTCATAATGACAATGACAGAGGCTACGCCGATAATTACGCCGAGCAGCGAGAGAAATGTGCGCACTTTGTTGCGCCTGAAATTCTGCATTGCATTTATAAAATCTTCAAACATACTGCATCCTTATCTAAAGCGGTGGTTCGCTGCTTGCGCGGTACTGCACATCTCCTGCAATAGCATCTTTTGCAGAGATAGGCGTTTGCGTTTTGTCGCTCTGTATGCGCCCGTCAAATATTTTTATGCACCTGTTCGTGCTTGCGCCTATTCCTGCATCGTGTGTAACAATCACAATCGTTGTACCTGAATTGTTGATTTCGCGAAAAAGTTTGAGCACTGCAAGCCCTGTTTCACTGTCGAGCGCGCCTGTTGGCTCGTCTGCAAGAACGATGTACGGCTTTGTCACTGTGGCACGTGCAATCGCCACGCGCTGTTTTTGTCCGCCGGAAAGCTCATACGGCATGTGGTTCATGCGCTCTGAAAGTCCCACGCGGTCAAGCGCCTCTTTTGCTTGCTCAATGCGCACGCTTTTTTCCATGCCGCGGTAACGAAGCGGCAGCATTACATTTTCGAGCACAGAAAGCGACGAAATAAGATGATACTGCTGAAACACAAAGCCAATTGTTTCGTTTCGCAAAACGGCAAGTTCTTTTTCACTCATCTTTGCCGTTTCCTTGCCACCTACTTCAACAATGCCGCTCGTTGGTCTGTCAAGGCAGCCGACCATATTCATGCATGTTGATTTGCCCGAACCAGAGGGACCCATAATTGAAACGAACTCTCCTTGCCCAATCGAAAAGCTGATGCCGCGAAGCGCGTGCACAGACGTATTGCCCATGTCGTATGTTTTTTTTACGTTGTCCAAACAGATAACTGTTTTTGCCATGCTATCTGCCTCCGGGCAGCATGCCGCCACCAGTACGTGGAACTCTTCCTTGTCCACCGCCTCCGCGCGGTCCTGACTGACGCGGCGTGCTTTGCGCTT
This sequence comes from Treponema sp., assembly GCA_017446265.1. Lineage (GTDB taxonomy): Bacteria > Spirochaetota > Spirochaetia > Treponematales > Treponemataceae > Treponema_D. The sequence continues at coordinate 56,020 of JAFSRD010000039.1, read as the reverse complement.
TGAGCACTTCGCCACCAGAAAGTCCTTCAGTAATTTGCATGTAGTCGCCGCTGTATTGCTTTGCTTGCACTGCAATGCGCTCGCCTGTTTTTGCAAGTTCCACAAACGCATTGCCCCCTTCTCGTGCGATTGCGTACCGCTCCACAATCAACAGTTCCTGGTCGTCTGCGATTTTGATTTTTCCCGTAAACGAAAAATTTGGCAAAATGCTTTCGGGGTAGTTGTCGATGCGGAGCGTTGCGTTCACAACTGTTGCGCCGCGGGATGTGACTGTTCCGATTGCAGGCCAGCCTGTCACGTAGCCAATTACTGTGTCATCATGCGCAGGAAATGTAAACTCAACAGTTTGATTCACCCTGAGCTTTGCAACATCTGTCTCTGCAATTTCAACTTCCGCTGTAAGATAGCTGATGTCCACGAGCGTGCCGACTTTATCTTTTGCTTCAAGCGAGTCGCCAACTGCAACATCTAAATCTGCAATAACGCCGTCAAATGTTGCTACAACTTTTCTGTCGCTTATTTTTTGCAAGAGTGATACGCGTTGCTTTTGCATGAGCTCATATTCGCGCTGCGAGCCGGTGATGCGCGTTGTGGCAATATCGTAGTCGAGTTTTTCAAGATTGTACTGTTCTGTTGTGTCGTCAAGCTGCATTATTAAATCGCCTTTTTTGAGTGTGTCGCCTTTTTTAACGTATACGCCTACGACAGTGCCGTTGCCGAGCGCTTGCAGCGTCTGCTCGTTTGCAGCAGAAACAGTGCCCGCGATGTTGATTTCATTTTTGTATCTTTCTTTGCGCACCGTGTATGTCGTAGCGTTTTGATTTTTCAATGCGATTATTTTTCGAGCGACAACGAGTGCAATGCACAGCACGGCAAGCACACTTGCAATAATAACCACCAGTTTAATTTTTTTCTTCATCAGCATATCTCCTAAAAATTGGGCAAAAGCCTATCGGCAAACAGGGCGTAGCCATGCACAGATGCTGCTTTAGTCGTCTTGGCAAAACAACAACGTTGTTTCGTTGTTGTACATTATCAATTCAATGTCGTTCACGAGCATTTTGTAGCGGTAAAGCTCTTTGTTCACAAGTGCCGAACGGTATTCGCTTTCGGTGATTATGCCTTGCGAAAAATAGCGTGCATTGTCTGCTTCAAGCGTCTTGTACATGTCGTACAACTCGCCGTTGCGCTGCTTTTCCCACAGAATGTTTGCAAGCGATGTTTGCTGCGTGATGAACATAGTGTTGTAATTGTCTTCTGCCGATTTGATTTCTAGCTGCTCTTGCTTTTCTGCAAGCGCCTTTTGTTTTTTCGTAATGTCTGAAAGAAAAAATGATGCAGGATTTATTGCAAGCGAAAATGTGTACGCAGGCGACGAGGCAGCAGTTTTGTTTGCAGTTGGAATTGCAATGCCCGCGCTTGCAGACAATCCGCTCCACGAAAGCGAAGCTCCAATATTTGCAGAATCAGAATCTGTTGCAGAGTTGTCGAATGTGTAGCCGCCGTTTGCTTTGAGCGTAATGTCTTTGTCTGCTTTGCGCGAGAGCGAGTTGATGTAGTTTGTCCAGATTGCGCTTTCAATTTTTGCATACGACTCTTTGCTAAACGAAGTGATGTCAACAGGCTCAACTTCAGGAATTTGGAGCGGCAAATATTCTTGTGCGCTTTTTTCGCTGTCGTATGAAATGCCGCACTTTGCAAGAAAAATAGTCGCTTCTCTGTCGAGCGACCGCTGCGTTGTTTGAACAGTGTGCTCGTCGGAGAGCACTTTCATGTGCTGTGCACGATATGTAGAAGATGTTGTGCTGTAGCCTCGCGCGCGCAATCCATCGAGCGTAATTTGGTCGTCGTATAAATCTTTTTGTGTTTGCGCAATCGTGCTTGCAAGCGAGTAGAGCGATTTTAAGCTGTTGTAAAAATCCCGCTCTGCGATAAGTGCGCCATTTTGCAAGTTGCGCTGTGCCTGCAAAAGCGCGCGCTCCGATTTGAGCAGTGTCACTTTGCGCGAACCTATATTTGGCGAGATAATGTCTACGGAAGCAGTTATGTCTGTGTTTTCTATGTTGCCGTTTTGCCCAATCGTCACTTCGCTTGATGCGGAAACCGTAAGGTTGTTTGCTTGCGGGATAGTCGCGCTTGCCTGTGGTCTAAACGTTATGCGCGGGTTAGAGCCACCTGCCTTGAATGAAACGGTGCCTGTAGCAAGTTGCATGGTAAAACCGTTGTTGATTTTTGTGGCATTGTTTGAAAGCGATGCCGCGTCAGTGGCGGCGGCAAGTTTTTGCAGCTCAATGTCGTTTTGAAGATAGCCTTGCAGCAATTCTGTTATTGCTATTTGGCAAAAAAGCGTGCTCATAGCAACATGCAACGCGACAAGGCTTATTGTCAGTTTTGTTCGCATGACAGTATAATATAACAATCAACTTGTTTGATACATTAAACGATGATTAAAAATTTGTTAGAAAAGAATAAAATGTTGTAATTCACGATACTGCAAAGCGAGTGTGCCAATGCAATAACTTCTGAAGTTGATGTGTCACTCGTTATTGTATTCCAGGAAGAGATTTAATAATGTCCGCTCCCGCTACAAATGTGCCTATTGAACTTCCAAGAGATGAAAGCGCAAATACGAGCAGCACGCGCAAAATTCTGTTGCGATACCAGCCTTTGACGCTTGCGACATCGTTTTGCAGCGTTTCCATATCTGAAACTTTCGGCTTGCATACAATAGCTTGCACAATGCCGGTAAGAATGCCAACACCGACAACTGGCGTAAGCGATGTGAGCGGCGCTCCAACTGCTGCGGTTAATATTGTTAAAGGATGCGCGCCCGCTGCGAGTGCGCTAATTGCTGCGAGCACACCGTTCCATAAAATCCAGCTGCCTACCATTTTGCTGCCAACGTTTTTGCCGCCTAAAATAAATCCTGTAACGATAAGAATAATTATCAAAGCGGGAATTATCCAGCCTGCATATTTTGCAATGCCGCGTTTTTGCGGAATGTCTTCTATATCGCTCGTGTCCGCTGTCTCTTCGCCTGCTGCAAGCTTTTCAAGGTGCGCTTGTACGCCTGGCAAATGCCCTGCGCCAAGCACTGCAAGCGTATTGTTTTCGTGCGCTTTCCAGATGTGGCACGCAAGGTATTTGTCGCGTTCATTTATTAAAACTTCTTTTACTGTCGGCAAAAATTCTGAAAGTTCGTTCATCATTGAATCCATTTCGTTTGATTTTTTGAGCGCTTCAATTTGCTCTGGAGAAACTGATTCTTTGTCAAATGCGCTTGCAATCAATGCTGAAAGGAGCTTGCATTTTCCCCACAGCGAATTTTTTGCCCACGCGCGGCGCAGCGTTATTGCAATAGGGCGGTCTATCATAATGCACGGAATGTTCAGTTTGCTTGCGGCGGTCATGGCTGCGAGCATTTCATCGCCAGGCTTTACACCGACATTTTGCCCCATGCGCTTTTGGAAAGAAGCGAGCACGAGATTTGCTAAAAGCAAAAATCCTTCTTTGCGTTTGAGCACTGCAATAATATCAAGCTTGCGATATCCTTCAGGGTCTGTCATGGAAGCTCGGCGTTTTTCATCAAGCTCAATCGCAACACAGTCAGGGCGTAGATTTTCGATTGTAGCAATCACTTCTGCAATGCTTTCGTTTGAGATGTGCGCAGTGCCGAGCAACGTTATAGTTCTGCCGTTTAGAGAAAGCGTTTTTTGCGTTTGACTCACTTGTTTATGCTCCACAATGCAAGCTCGTATTCAAAAAAGAGCGATGCGTTCATATTCATAACTTTTGAATAGTATTCGTTTGCCGCGCTTGTTGAGCCGAGCAACTCATAATATAGTCCCATGTAGTACCACATTTTTCCTCGCTCGGCAGATTGTTCAATTTTGTCGAGCTTAAGGCGAATTGTATTCTCTGCGTTTATGCCGCCTTGGTCGTGGTATAGCCTTGCCATGTCATATTGCACTGTAGCGCGGTTCATGGTGCGCATAAATTGTGCAAGAAATTTTTTGCAGTCGGCAGATTTTTTTTCTTTTAAATATGTTGCGCCAACCATAAGCGCATATGAAATGTTGTCTTTGTTGAATGTGAGCGCGTTTTGAAATGCTGCACGAGATTTTGCCCAATTCTGCTCGCGCCATTCAAGCATGCCTATGTCTTCATACGCGTAATAATATTTTGGATTTGTTTCGACTGCTTTATTGAAGTCTGCAAGTGCCTGTGCATATTTTTTTTGCTCCTTGTATAAACTTGCGCGGTATGTGTATGCAAGAAAATATGACGGCTCCAAGGCGATTGCACGCGTCCATGCATTTTCTGCATCGCTGAATTTTCCTTGATAGCGCATATATGTTCCTAAGTCCATGAAAAAATCATAATTTGCATCATCCACTGCAATTGCCTTTTGAATGTATGACGTTGCGCGCAAATAATTTTTATCTTCCGCAGCGATTTTGCCCAAGTAGGAAAGTGCAAGCGCATGCGTGCTGTCTATGGCAAGAACTTTTTGGAACGCGTTCTCTGCTTCTTTTAGTTCGTCAATGCCCGTCTCTTTCATATAGAACATTGTTTGACCGTAACCGAACAGCGCATCGACATTGTTCGGGTTGCCTTTAAGCACATTTTGATACGAGTTGTTTGCAAGCTTGTAACGATGTTTTGCGAAATGCACTTGCGCTTGCAGCATATTTGCCTGCGCATTGTACGGTTCTTTTGCAAGAATCTGTTTTAGCAAACTGTCGCGATTTTTGCTGTTTGTGATGAACGCAATATACGCGTTCAATTCAAGCACGTCGATGTTGTCGTTGTTGTTTTTGAGAAGCTCGTCTGCAATATTTTGCGCATCTTGTATGCGTCCGTCAGAGAGCAACAGCGAAGCGTACAAGACATCTGTGTCTGTGTTGTGCGCTGCTGCTTCAGGCATGTCGTTAAAGCAGTTGAGCGCGCCGCGTATGTCGTTTTTAGCAAGATAATTTTGCACTTGTTGCATAAACGCAAGCTCTGGTGAAATTATTGCTTCCTGCGCTGTTGTTTCCAGTGCTTGCTCAGTTTGTGGTTCAGGAGCCGCAGTTTTTGTAGTTTCCAGCGTGCGTTCTTGTACCGCTTCTTTTTCGGGGGTGTCAGCAATCGGTTCTGTCGCAGCAACATGTGCGGATTGATTTTCTGCAGCATGCGTTTCTTCAGTCTGTCGGCTGGGCGTACTTGTGCATGAAAGCATAAACAGCGAAACAACTGTGACGAGGAACATATGTATGAGAATCTTTTTCATCGTTTTAGTCCTTTTATATAAAATAATCAATGAGGCGTAAAATTACAGTTGCAATTCATTGCATCATCAGGTAAACTGACACAATGCACACGAATACTGTCAAAAAAGCATTTGGTTTGCTTTTTGCTTACGCTATTATAATTGTCGGCATTTTTATCATGCAATTTAGAAGTGATTCTGTCATATCTGAAAAGATAGGCGCGCTTCGTGTCACGCTTGCAGAATTGCGTGCAGAAGATGGCACGACATCATTGCGCAACAGGATGAATGTTGCATTTAACGGCATTTCGTTTATTGTAGACGACGAACGAAATGCAGCAATGTTGAGAAGCGGCGAGCAAGCGTGGAGGAGTGTGCAGCTCATTTCCTGGAGCAGAGACGCGCTTTCGTGTGAATTTATATTTTCAGGCAATATTGCGCTCCAATTTTCTTTGAGCGACGACACAGACACAGCACGCCTTTTGCTTCATGCGCAGCTTCCAGATGGCGTAAGTGATTTTCGCATTCCATACACGCTTACAAGCGGCGCGTCAATAGTTACGCATACAAATACGTATTTGCAGCTTGATCTGCGCAGCAGCCAGTGGGAGCTTACGGCGGCGGGCATAGATGGCAATGTTATTGCATTTACAAATCGCATGAACAATGCGACATATTCGTATTATGATGCGACGAAGAAATTTACATTTGAAAGCGTATCGCGTTTTGCTGCCGCAGACAGTGCTGCGTATAACAGCACAATAAGCGCATTCAAGCAAAATTTGATTTCTGCGTTCACGGCGCAAAGCACTGCCGCAATCACTGAGCAGGAAGCTGTTTCGTTTGTTGCGGCAATGTCTGAACGGGGACGCTACAACGAAGCACTTGATGCTGTTCCCTCATCGTTCAGACGCGGCATGCAGCGCACATATCTTTCTTCACCGTATTTTGATTCGCTTGCGGCAATGCTGCCTTCGCTTCAGCAGCAACTGGTAAGTTTTAACGATATAGTTATGCAGAACACTCTCGATGCATTCGCTGTTCCGCGAATTGACGACTACATGTGCATGCATCCTGGCTCTGCGTCAGTACGCCGTCTGCTTGCAACTGGCGCCGCGCTCGACGAGCAGGCATGTACTGTTATGCAGGCAACGCATGTGCTTCGCGTGTATGATTCATTGCTTGAAAAAAATGGAACGCTCGCCTCGTTGCTTGAAGCTGCTGTTCCCGTGTGCCTCAATGTGATTGCTGCGGCATGCAATGTTGAAAACGAGCTTGTGACTATTTCTGAAAGCGGAACATTCCTCTCAGTCATTCAGGCGGCAGAAGTTGGAGATGCGCTTTTGCGGTACGGACGCGCGTCAGGAAACACGGTGATTGAGCGTGGCGGATATGTCATCATAAATTCGTACCTTGCAGAAAGCGCATCGTTCGACTTGCGTACGCTTGCAGAACTGTATCCCATTATTGTGCACGACAATCCATACTATCCGCATTTTGCGTTGCTCGGATTTGACAACAATGAGGCAGTGTGGTCGTGGACATGCGCCACAAACATGACATTCAACAAAGACAGCATGGGCACGGTGAACATTACGATTGATTTTCCGCAAAGCTACACGCACTACGTGATTATTAATGGAATACAACGCTTTAGGACGATTTACATTTATAATATCGCGTTCAGAACAGACCCACGCTTTGAAACATATAACTCTTCAGGGTACGTGTTCCGCGCAGATACAAACACGCTGCTGCTCAAATCACGCCATCGAGAGCAAGTTGAAACAGTACGTTTCGTATATTCAGATGCAGCGCGCGAAGCGGCAGAACGCAGGACGGTTACAGAGACAGATGCTGCGGGCAACGTCATTGCGCCCCCGCCGGAGGCACCTGCGCCGCAACCAGAACTGCCTGACATTCCCATGAGCGAGGAGTAAGACGTGCAGCTCGTACGCGCTGCTCTTTTGCTCAACTGAAGAGTTTAAAAACTGATTTCCGCGTTATGCGTACCATGTTGATTTTCTGCAAATTTTTTTTTATGATAGAATTATGACGTTTATGCAAAATGCAGTAGAGTATTACGATGAACTCTATCCAGTGACAGCTGAACAGCAGGAGTTTTATGCTGCTATAAAAACGCACTATGCTCCTCCGGTACGGTTTTTGCATATAGGATGTGGAACAGGCGCGCTTGAGCATTTTTTAGTAAAAGATGGTTCAGATGTAACAGGGCTTGAAGTGTCAAAAGAGCTTATTACTGCTGCAGCGTTGCATCGCAAAACGCAGCTTACGCCGATTCGCTTTTTTCAGCTTTCAACACTTGAGATGACGCGTTTTCTTGGCAAAAATTTTTACAACATCATTTCATGTTTGAACAGCAGAATTGTTTTTATTCGTGAAAAAGAATTGCTGAAAAAGTTTTTTATTGACTGCAAAACACTACTTGCACAAGACGGCATGCTCGTGCTCCAACTCTATAATTTTTATCGTTTGGAAAAAAACGGTGCAACGCATATGCCGCCGCGAGGAAGCATACGTGTAAAGCAAGATTCATTTTTTGTTTCTGATGAACGCGGACGCGTATCGCTGACGCAAACGATTGAAACAGGCAACGGAAAAATCCTTCCCGTTATGAAAGACGAGGAATTGTACCCGCTCACAAAAACGGAAATTGTTGACTTTGCACAGAGCGCAGGATTTTGCGAATTTGAATTTTACGGTTCGTTTTCTAAAGAGGCATTTGCTGAAGAGAGCGCAATGCTTGTGTGTGTGCTGAAATAGCTACTGTACTGTCCAGTGGTTGTTTGAATCTTTGCTAAATCGCTTTGCGTTTACTTCAAGCAGCCGCCCGTCATCGCCGAGCATTTTTATCATTGAAGTGATAGGGTTTACTTCAGTGATTTTAAAATTTGTTCCGTCGTAATACAGCTTAATCCCTTTTTGCGGCAGATGCTTGCGCACTTCGTTATACCAGTCGTATTCGTAGGAAAGGCAGCACAAAAGCCTGCCGCATTGACCTGATATATTCATGGAATTGAGCGACAGGTTCTGGTCTTTTGCCATGCGTATGGAGACGGGGCGAATCTTGTCCGATACGGCGTGACAGCAATAGGGGCGACCGCAAATCCCAAGTCCGCCAATAATGCGCGTTTCGTCTCGTATGCCGATTTGTCGTAGTTCTATACGCATCTTAAATACAGCGACTAAATCTTTTACAAGCTCGCGGAAATCTACACGATTGTCGGAACTGAAAAAGAATAACGCTTTTTGCTCGCCGACTAAAAAATGGACGGCGACAAGCTTCATATCGAGATTGTGCATGGCCACTTTTTCTTTAAATATTACAGCAGCATTTTCTTCTTTTGCTTTTAATTCGTCTGCGCGTTTAAAATCGTCCTTGTTCGTAAGGCGTTCTATCTCTACAATGTCTGACTGCTTGATGCCATACGGTTTTTTTGTCTTGCCGAGCACAATTGCCATATCTTTGCCATAGCGCGACGCCACAATTACCCAGTCGCCTGCTTTTACATCGTCTACATTTTCCGAAGTGGCATAAATACTTTCACGCGAGTAGGCAAGTTTAAGGTGATAGAGCGGTCTGTCGGGCATGAAATTCATGTCGCTTTGAAAACTGTCCTCACCTATGTCTTCAAACGCTTCTAAATTTTCACGCTCGTTTTTATCTATATCGTCTTCAAAATCATTTTCAAAAATGTCGCTCATAAAAACTCCCGAACTGAACTCGTTATGATGCAACTAAATCGACAATCAGCCCTTGTATTTCTTCTACTTTTTTTAACAATGCAAGCTTGTCAATTTGATTGGCGAGGATTGCAGACGCAAGTTCGTTGAGCTTGTTGTCTACAACGTGAATTTGAACGAACGGCGCTTTTTTGCGAAATGTCCGCGTGTCCATGAGCCGCTCGTGCGTTTCTTTTTCAAAGCCGAACTTGACAACATATTTTATAAACTGCCCCACTGCGTTACGGTACGCCGCAAACGCAGCTGCCGACTGCGAGTCAACAAGCGTATCGCCTGCCATAGTAACCCTGTCTTTCAAAAAAACAATCGCTTCGTCAACAGACATTCCTGCGATTTCAGGTGGCAGTCCATTTGAAGCAAGCTCATTTATCTCTCCATTTTTTATAAGCGATGCTTTGAATGCGCTGATTTTGGAACTTGTGCGTTGTTTTTCTTTCTTTTTTGCCGATTCGCTTGCAGCAGACGCAACAGCAGAAAAATACAGCGATGAATTGATGTGCTCTATCGTGTTCATGCAAATACCGCCTTGCCGCGAATCGCCTTTGCTTGAAGATACTGCTCTGATGCCGCCTCGTATTTTTCGTCTTCGCTAAGCGATATGCAGTGACCGTGAAAGACGACATTTTCCTCTATCTGCACTTTTTTTGAAATGATGTCTCCGAGCACAACGGCGGACGAGAGCAAAAAAACGCCTTCTTTTGCAATGATATCGCCGAGCACAATGCCGCGTATGATTGCCGATTTTGCATCGATATTTCCTCTAATGCGTGCACGCTCCCCAATTTGCACATTGCCGTCTGTTTCAAGGTTTCCGTCTATGTCGCCTTCAATGCGTACAGAGCCGTTTATGTGGAGCGTGCCGGAAATGACTGATGCTTCGCCTATAAGCGTGTTGAATGAAAAATCATCGAAGCGCAATGCCATAGGCTAGTTTGATGGTTTTACATTGATGTATTGTATTGGATTGACAATACTTGAGCCAATGTATACTTCATAGTGAAGATGCGGACCTGTTGAAACGCCTGTATTGCCAACGTAGCCGATTGTGTCGCGCTGTGAGACAAATTGACCTTTTGCAACGCTTGCAGACATTAAATGCGCATACCGTGTGTAAATGCCGTGCTTGTGCTTGATGATGACGTAGTTGCCGTAGCTGGCATCAAAGCCGACTGTAACGATTTGTCCGTTTGCTGTTGCAATTACAGGGTCTCCTGAACGGAATGTAGAAAAGTCAATGCCTTTGTGAACATACCATTGCCCCGTAATGGGGTGCTCGTTTGCACCAAACGCCTGCGAGATGTGCGCGTTCGGATTTTTGAGCGGCCATATGCTCGGTATTTCAGTGAATAATGTGTTTTGGCTTTCAAGCATTTTGCCAATCTGTTCAACAGGCTGCACTGCGTTTTCAAGGTACGACGTGAGCTGTTTTACGTCTTCTGTTTCACGCACAGAGCCTGTGACAGTATTCTGCGTGTTGAACAGAGACGACAGATCGCTGCCTGAAATAGATGCGCGCGAAACAGTGCTTGAATCTGTAATGCCGAGCAGCGAGAGCGACTGCGACAGTGAAGTTTGAAATCTTTTTGCCGCTTGCATGAGGTTCATGTTTTCATCACGCAATTCGTCGAGGCTTGCCTGTGTTTCGCGGTTTTGCGACGTGAGACGTGAAATCTCTGCACTTGAACTTATCACTTTTTTATCAAAATAGAAAAACGAAGCGACAATGCCAAACACGAGAACGGCGCTCAATGCGAGTGCGAACACATTTGTCTGAAAATTAATCACTTTGCTCTGTGAGTGAGGAACAATCATTATAGTAAGCTTGCTGTCAAACACTTTAAATATGTGTTGACCAGCGTGTTTTATCATGCGAAAAAATGAAAAAAATGCATTGCTCGTTTTTGAAGCAACTTTTTTTTCGATTTTTTTATATCTTTGGGTACGAGCCACAACATGCTCCTCTTTTATATTTTTCATTTTCTCTGACACTCTGCACCAATTGGGATAATACGCCATTATAGCAAATGGACGGCACTCTGTCAAATAGAAAATCAGCGCCACCACGCTATAAATGCCCTACAAGCTGCAAAAAAAATTAGTTGACTTCGTGCAAAAGGTGTGGTATCATGCATATAGTATCGGAAAAATCCGAGTGTCACAACACATTTTTAAGGAAGAAAAGCCATGCAATTTTTTGATACTCATGCCCATATAGGGCTTATTTATGATGATCCTATTGAACAGTTACGCGTTATTCAGCAGGCAAAACAGGCTGGAGTTGCCCGTATTGTATCTATTAATAACAGTCTGCATGATTTTACGCGCGTGTACAATACGCTTAAAGTTGTTCCCGGCATTTACCATGCTGTCGGTGTTGCGCCGTCTGAAGTGACAAATCCTGGTAAAGACTATGTAAAATTTATTGAAGACAGCCTCAAGCTGCCAAATATTGTCGCTGTAGGTGAGACAGGCCTCGACTATTACAAACAGTTTGGCGACAAGCGCACGCAAATTGAGCTTTTTATTACGCAGCTTGAGATTGCGCAAAAACACAATTTGCCAGTGATTATTCACAACCGCGACGCAGGCAAAGATGTGTTTGATGTGCTTTCGGAGCGCATTCCCGCTGCGGGCGCAATTTTTCACTGCTACTCTGAAGATGCAGACTACGCGCAACGCTGCCTTGACGCAGGGCTCAATGTGTGGTTTTCATTTGCAGGTAATTTAACGTACCGCAACGCACGCAATCTGCACGAAACGGCGCTCAATGTGCCAGTAGACCGAATCCTCATAGAGACAGAAAGCCCGTTCATGATTCCTGCTGAATTCCGCGAGCGGAAGCGCACCATGCCGGCGTATCTCACTTCGACAGCGCATTTTCTTGCAGACTTGCTTGAAATGGACATAGAAGCATTGAGCGCGCAATTGTGGACGAACAGCTGCAAAGCATTTAACGTGCCCGAGTGATGCTCTACCGCCCAGTGACAATCGGCTCCGCCGTACAACCGCTTTCTCTTGACGGCAATATTTTTCTTGCTCCTGTAGCAGGCTACAGCGACAGGAGTTTCCGCTCAATCTGCGTAGACTGCGGGGCCTCGTTTACATACACAGAGATGGTCAGTGCAGAAGCGCTTGTGCGGCGGAGCGACAAAACGCATGTGATTATGCGCCGCGCTCAAAACGAGCGACTATATGCAGTGCAGATTTTTGGCAGCAATCCCGAAACGATTTCACGCGCAGTTGCTATTGTGCTTGACGCGACAGAGTGCTCGTGCCTCGACATAAACTGCGGCTGCCCCGTGCCGAAAATTGTTAAAACGGGAGCGGGCTCTGCGCTCATACGCAACCCTGATAAATTGCACGATGTTGTGAGTGCCGCTGTTGCAGCCGCACAGGGGCGCGTTCCTGTTACGGTGAAAATTCGTTCAGGGTGGGATGTGCATGAGATGACATGGAAAGAAGCGGCAGGGGCGGCATTAGATGCAGGCGTATCAGCCATTACGATTCATCCGCGTACGCGCGCACAAGGCTACGAGGGCAAGGCTGACTGGAATATTATTGCAGCGCTCGTTGAATTTGTTGCAGGGCGCGTTCCCGTATTTGGAAGCGGCGATTTGTTTACGCCAGAAGACGCGCGCGACATGCTTTTGCAAACAGGCTGCGACGCGGTTATGTTTGCGCGCGGCGCAATGGGAAATCCATTTATTTTTACTGAAACAACAGCATTGTTAAAAACAGGAAGCTATAGCAACGTAAGCAGCGCCGCGCGCATTGCAGCAGGGTTCAAGGAGTTGCAGTTGCTTACGTCAGATGTTGGCGAAGAGCGCGCGTGCAAAGAGATGCGAAAGCGGTTTTGCGCGTATACAAAAGGCATTGCAGGCGGAGCGGAGTTGCGTAATCGCCTTGTGCACGCTGCAACAATTGCAGAATATAACGACATAGTGCGCGCATACGTATGAACTCTAGAAAAGTGCTTGAAATAAAGCGCGCATAGAATATACAATAAAAGTATGGGTGTTTTTCGCACGATTATTGACTTTTTTTCGTCGTTATTCAATAAATCGTCTCCAGAAGTGCAGCATCGTGCACAGCGTAAAAAACTTGAAAATGAGTTGCACTCATTTTCTGTACAGTTGTATAAAAATGGGCGCGTCCTTCCCAATTTTGCAGAAGCAATTCGCATTTTATATGTACACACGAAGCCACTCAATGATTTATTCGTGGAGACAATAGGCGGAAGCGACATTCTGCGCCGACAGCGTTTTGAATCGCAACTTGTGCTCACAGGATTTACGCCTGATGATCAGGAAGCAGTTGAATTGCTTTCATATGAAAAACGCAAGCAGAGCGCGGTTGAAGCGCATGACAAGAGTGACCGCGAATTTGTCGCACAACGGCGGATGCTTGACAAATTGCTGAGGCTGCTTGAGGGCGACACATTTAAAAACATTGACAAAGAGCTTATTGCGCTGCATCAACTTGTCGATTTGTGCCGCTTCAATTTTGTCGCAATGCTTCAACCATTCGATGCTCATTTTTCTTCTATGAATATATCATATCAGCCTTCATATGAAGAAGTGTCGCTTGCGCGGCTTGGCAACGCAATCGAAGATTTATATGTGCAGCTTGCAGGATTGCAGATAAATGCCGCAGTTGCACAGGCAGTGATTGCGCTTGCACAGCTCAGAGCAGGCGCTCCACTTACCGCAGAACGAAACGATGCTTATATAGAAAATATTAAAAAAATTGCGTATGTCATAACGCACATTCTTACGCAGGAGCATTTGCTTGTGCTTATACGCATTTTTAAAGAAGATGCGTCGTATAATCCAAAAGTGGTTGAATACAAAGAGTCGGCACGCATTAATTTTGCGACAAGATTGCAACAGCAGTATCAAGCGGACGAGCAGCGTATTAAAGCGGAACTTAAAGACATGCGTTTGAGCGATGAGCTTTCAAATCTGTTTGGCGGTGAGAATCTTGTTCCGCTTGTCGGATATGACAGCGCCATGAATGCAAAACTTCGAGAAAATACGGCGCTTGCGTTCATGTATATTACGCCATTGCAGATTCTTAAAACGTTTTTGGAGCGTTACGTTACCGAGCCCATTCAGTTGCTTGCAAACAATATAGTCATCGAAGGATTTTTTAATAATCCCACATATAAAACTGAATTCTCAACGACAGTGTACGCTGTGTGTGAAAGCCTTGCAAGAATCGCCGCGTTTGAAAATTCATTTGCGCGTGGCAATCAGTATGATTCGGCAGTTCTTGAAGGATACATACGTGACAGTCACAAAGACACTAGTTTTTATTCAAAAATGGAAACGCTTGTCACAACAATAAACGTCAACGCACAAAAACTCATGCAGGAAGAAATCAACACGCTGCGAAGTTTTTATATACAGATGGACGAACTGCTTGCAGATGCAAAAAAGCCGCAGTGCGAAATCATCTCAAATTTGAAAGTGCTTTTGCTGTCGTCGCGCAACAGGGACAGCACTGATTTGCTAGAGCAGCAGATGGCAAGTTGGGAAATTTTCTTTGAAATTATGAAAAATTATACGATAATAAAAAGGAAAGCTAATTGACCGTTATGCAGATGATGCACTATATTCGAGCGCGCGTGAGCGCCGTTGCAGTATTTTTTTTACTCGTGTTAGGCGTTTTTGCGCAATCGCCTGCTGTTGAGCAGATACGCATCTTGCTGTGGGCAGAACTCGACGCGTATCCCGGATTTGAGGAAACGAATGCCATGTCCGAGGGCATGTTTGATTATTCAATAGGGCGGCTCAAACAGCTTGCACCGTTTGTGATAGGCGGCATGGTGAGCGGCTGGAATTTTTCGTACACACCTTCGGACAAGTTGCGCGGTGTTGAAGAGCACATGGAATTTTCAGCAGTGCAAGAGTTTGGTGAATATGAGCAAGCGATTACCTACGTTGCGCCGCTTGTGCAGGACAGCCGCCTTACGTGTTGGATTGAATTCATAAGAACGCCTCATATGATCCAAAACTACAACCTCTGGGCATCGATCACGCACGAAACAATTCACGGTGTAGGCTACGGAAAAATTTCTGACGGATTTGACGGGCTGAGAGATGCAGTAAAAGATGCAATCAGAGATGCGGTGCGCGAGCATTTCCGCACAAAAATCAAAAACAAACCTAAAGAGATACGTGGCAAAGTGCTCATACGGAGAACGCCGCTCATAGGAATTGAGTCGGGTAGATATAAAGTACAACTTGATTTTTTTCTGGAAACTGATAAAATAGTACCATATACGCAGTTTTAAAAAACACTTACAATAAACCTGTTCGGAAACATCAGTTTTAGAACAGGTTGCTTTGAAATCTGTCATTTTGTTGGAGGCATGATGATGAAAAAAATATTTGTTTTAGCAAGTGTGGTTTTTGTATCAAGCATGTTGCTTGCGCAGAACACTCAGTCGTTTACGCCAGAGACATCAATAAACAACAAAGGTTATGATGAAAAGACAACGCTCATCATTGTGCCGGAAAACCAGCATCTTCGTGACCAGACGGCAACAGTGCGCATTGAGTATACGCCCATGTACGACGAGGTGCGCATTTACTATACGTGCATGTATGTCACCTACGACAAAGCTGAAGCCATGAATACGGTGATGGAATGTCTCGTTGATTTTATGAAAGACAACCAATATTACCACTACACATACCTTGCGCGCGACCGCGAAAAATATTTCAAAAATGAACGCGGCTACAGTTGTGCGCAATATATGTCGTACGTAAAATTCTCACGGTAATTCAGGCTGTTATACATGGATGTCTCAAATATTATTAAAAACTTGCACCCGTTGGAAACGAAGGTGCTTTTAAAGTATGCTCACACTGATGATTTAACTGCGCAAAAACTGCAAGATGAGCTTGACTATAAAGAAGGTCATGCGAATCAGGCATTTTCGTGGCTTTTGGGAAAAGAGCTTATTGAGGAAACTGCACGCACGCTGCATACGTACTACGAAATTACCGAGCGCGGTCGCGTGTTTGCAAAAATTGGCACAGTAGAAGAGCGCGTCATCAACTTTGTAAAAGAAAAACGGGCTGTCGCGCTGCCAAAAATTGCAGCTGCACTCAAGATTGAAAACAAAGACATAGGCAGCGCATTTGGACAGCTTTCAAAAGACGGCGTGCTCAAAATGAATGCAGCAAAAGAAGCAGAGGCAACGGAAAAGCCTGCTCCAAAACGCCTTGCCATTGTTAAAGATTTGCTCAAACGTGCAAGCGATGCGGCAAACGGTCAGCTTGAAAAAGATGCGCTTTCTCCAGAAGAGCAGGAGGTGATTGCACTTCTTGCAAAAAAGCGCGGGGCAGCCGACAGTCCATTTAAAATCATTGAGCGCGAGACTGTCACGTATCGGCTTGCTGGCGAATACGCAGCAGTTGCCGCCGCGCTCAAGGAAGCGGGCGTTACCGGCAACGAGTTTGGCGAAGTAACGCCGCAGTTGCTTTCCTCAGGCGAGTGGAAAGGCGGCACGTTCCGCGCGTACAACATTTCCATTCCTCCTGCACGAATCATTCCGGGTCGCATAAATCCCTACGTGCAGTTTTTGGAATCTGTCAAAGACAAACTGTGCTCGCTTGGCTTTGAGGAGTTTGACGGACCGCTTGTAGAAACGGAGTTCTGGAATGGTGATGCGCTTTTTATGCCGCAGTTTCACGCTGCGCGCGACATCCACGATGTATACCGCATTAAGAATCCGACGCACGCGAAAGCAATTGAAGAACCGTATCTTTCAAACGTAAAAGCAGTTCACGAAAACGGCGGCACCTCTGGCAGCCGTGGCTGGAAGTACGCGTTTGACACAGATTTTACAAAGCGCCTCATCTTGCGCAGCCAAGGCACCGTGCTTTCAGCGCATCAACTTCACACGGCGAACGTGCCCGGAAAATATTTTGGCATAGCGCGCTGTTTCCGATACGACAAAGTTGACGCAACGCATTTGAGCGATTTTTATCAGACGGAAGGAATTGTGCTTGGAGACAACGTGAACTTGAAAACGCTGCTCGGATTTTTGAAAATGTTTGCAACAGAGATTGCTGGCGCAACAGATGTCAAATACGTGCCTGGCTATTTTCCGTTTACCGAGCCTTCAATAGAAGTACACATAAAGCACCCCGTGCTCGGCTGGTTTGAACTTGGCGGTTCAGGCATTTTCCGCCCTGAAGTGACAAAAGCGATGGGTGTAGAGGCACCCGTGCTTGCGTGGGGAATCGGCATTGACCGCATGGCGCTCATGGCGCTCGGCTTAAACGATTTGCGCGAACTTTTTAGCGAAGACATTGAGCAGGTGCGTCTGCGAAAAGCGCGGTTTTAGGAGCATGCGGCTGCTCGTTGCAGCGTTTATGTGTTTGATGCTTTTAGCAAATAGCACGTAGTTTTGCCAATGCCTTTTATGTCGATGTTGCCCCTGCGATTGAATGCATAACTATCTTTGAGCATCTCATACACATTTTGCGAAACTTGTATGTAATTTGGAACGCCATACATTTCCATGCGAGAAGCAAGGTTTACGGTGTTTCCCCATAAGTCGTAAATGAATTTCTTTTTCCCGATAATGCCTGCAATAACTTCGCCGCTGTTTACGCCAGTGCGGATTTGCAATGCAGTGTTATTCCGCTTGTTGAACGATGCAATCGTTTTTTGTACGTCAATCAAGAAGCGCATCATTTCTTCGCAATTATAATCGTAGCGTTCAGGAAGACCTGCCGCAATCATATATGCGTCACCAATAGTTTTTATTTTTTCGATTTTGTAGTTGTCAAGCAGCGTGTCAATCTCTGTGAACAGCGAGTTCAATAGTTTTACAAGTTTTTCGCCGCCAACATCTTGCGACATTTTTGTAAAATCAACAATGTCTATGAATGCAACTGTTACGTTGTCGAATTTTTCTGTGAACGAGGATGTGTTTTCTTCAAGTTTTGCGGCAATCGCAACAGGTAAAATGTTGAGCAGCAAATCGCTTGCACGTTTATTTGCGTCATTCAGTTTTGCAATCATGTCCATGTCTGGATTTTCCATTGTCATGTACATGATAAAAATAACAAGTGCCGTACCAAAGCCCAGCAGCAGCAATTTTGGGAATGCCATTTGAATGAGTGCAATAGCTCCTTCCATAACGGTGAATGCAAACATGGGAACTTTGCGTTTAAATGTAAGATGGCGGAAATTAAGCAAAAAACCTGCAATTGCAAAAATGACGCAGTACACGGAAAATATATACGTGCATGTAGAAGGCGTTCCGTATGAATAAATTTCGCGCCCATAATTTGCGTAATAAAGCGGTGTGCAAAATGTAATGATGCAACACGCAATTGCAGGCACAATAATAAACAGGAATGAAATTTTTATTGCAGTTAGAGATTTTTTTGGCATGTCGTCATATATAAAATTTGACATGATGTAAAGCATTGTGCCTGCAATCCATAAAATCATAACAACGATATAGCCTTTTGCAAAAAATGTGTTTATGCGCGAAATAAAGTCGCGTTCGGCAATAGTGATAGTGCTTACGATGTCGAATAAAAGTTCAAGCAACGTGAATGGCATGAGTACGCGAAAAATAGAATTTTGCAGTGATTGCCATCGTGGTTTTGAAAAAAAGACAATCGTTAAAATAGAGACAATAGAAAAACCTGCAATTTGAAATTCTATGTTATATGGCATGGATATTATTATAATATGCATTTACATGTTTTGCAAGTTTTTTATTTATTAAGGTACGGAAATCAATTTTTAAGCACTGTTATTTTGCAGAAGCTGTGCTGCAAAAACTGCTTTCCGTAAGTATAGCACATTTTCGCTGCACCTGTTACAATACGCATATGATTTTTTCCCCAGTTGAAATTGAACAAACTGTAAACATGTTCTTGCGCCAAAAGCTTGACATCCGTGCAATCACTATGGGCATTTCGTTGCTCGACTGCATTTGCAGCGATGGCAAAACATGCAGGACGCGCGTCTACGATAAAATCATGAAACGCGCAGGCAATCTTGTTGCAGTCGGGCGCGACATTGAGGCTGAGTTCGGCGTGCCCATTATAAACAAGCGCATTTCTGTTACGCCTGTTGCGCTTATTGCAGAGGCAAGCGGTGAAGGCAACTTTGTTGCATGGGCGGAAGTGCTTGATAAAGCGGCAAAAGAGCTAGGCGTTGATTTTGTCGGTGGATTTTCTGCGCTTGTGCAAAAAGGCATGACGCGCGGCGACGAGACGCTCATTAATTCCATTCCTGAAGCGCTTGCCGTAACAGAACGCGTGTGCTCATCGGTAAATTTGGGCACAACGAAAAATGGCATCAATATGGGTGCAGTCAAGCTCATGGGAAATATTATCAAGCAAACTGCAGAAAACACAAAAACGCGCAATGGCATTGGCTGTGCAAAACTCGTTGTGTTTTGCAACGCGCCCGAAGACAATCCGTTTATGGCAGGCGCATTTCACGGTGTGGGTGAAGGCGATGCTGTTTTAAGCGTGGGCGTTTCAGGACCTGGCGTTGTGCTTGCTGCTGCCAAAGAATATGAGGAAAAACCACTTGATGAACTTGCAGAAGGCATAAAAAAAATTGCGTTTAAAGTGTCGCGCATGGGACAGCTTGTGGGAGTGGAAGCTGCAAATAGGCTCGGCGTGTCGTTCGGCATTCTTGATTTGTCGCTTGCACCCACGCCCGCAGTAGGCGACTCTGTTGCACGCATTCTTGAGGCATGCGGTCTTGAAGGAGCGGGCGCGCCAGGTACAACGGCTGCACTTGCAATGCTCACAGATGCGGTAAAAAAAGGTGGCGTTATGGCGAGCACGCGCGTGGGCGGACTTTCGGGCGCGTTTATTCCCGTGTCAGAAGACGAAGGCATGATTCACGCAGTAAAGCAGCATTCAATCACGCTGGAAAAACTTGAAGCTATGACAACAGTGTGCTCAGTTGGTCTTGACATGATTGCAATTCCCGGTAGCACAAGCGCGGCTACAATCAGCGGCATTATTGCAGACGAGCTTGCAATAGGCATGGTGAACAACAAAACAACTGCGGTGCGCGTCATTCCCGTGCCCGGCAAAACTGAAGGCGAATGGGCAGAATTCGGCGGATTGCTTGGCGGTGCACCTGTTATGAGCGTGAACGCATTTTCATGTGAAAAATTTATCAATCGCGGCGGACGCATTCCTGCTCCCATTCACAGTTTTAGGAATTGATGCGATATGCTGTAATGAGCGTAACATGAACTTTCTCCAGGTTGATGAATCAAATAGGGCGGCAGTTTTCAGGTTTCTTTCGCGGCATGAGCACACATGCGTGCAGCTTGTTGAGCGCGTGCGCCTGCGCAAATTTGACGGCATCTTTGCTATTTTGGATAACGCCCGCACGGTGACAGGCGTGTTGAGCGTGCGGCACACGGTGCTGCATTGTCTGCCCGATGCGCGCGACAAGAAAAAACAGGCTGCATTCAAAATACGCCTCGCAGAATTTTTGTGCGATAAAAAAATCTCGTGCGTGAATGGAGAAGCTGTTTCGTCAAGCCTTATTATCGATATGCTTTCAGAGCAAAACAAAACACCGTTACAAGTGAACGAGTATCAGCTTATGACATTGCGCAGCACAGTGCTTAAAAATACGCAGAACGCATCACCGTCAAAACAGAGCAGGTTTATGCACAGTGTGCTTCCGAATTGGCATGTCGTGTGTTGCTGCGAAAATGACGCAGATGCACTCATGCCTCTGCAAGCAGCATATGAAACAGAAGAAGTAACGCCTGCGTGCCGTGAGACAAATGCTGCCGTAGTGCGCAAAAATCTTGAGCGCTTGTTGCAAACAGAATATGTGATTGCGTTGCAAAATGCGTGCGGCGAATTTGTTGCAAAAGCACACACGAATGCAATCGGCGTGAATTATGCGCAAATAGGCGGCGTGTACACAATGCCGCACTATCGCGACAGGCATTACGCCTCGCTGCTCGTTGAAATAATGGTGCAGCATATTGTACAGTCAAAACGCCGCCCTGTGCTGTATGTGCGTACGGCAAACGAGCAGGCAAAAAAAATATACGCATCTCTCGGGTTCGCAAAATCGCTCGGCTACACGATTGCATATTTTTAATAAAATGAATAAAATGTACTCTTGCTAAATTTCGCAATCTATACGGAGAGAGCGTTTTACGAGTGGGGGAAGCATATGTCGCTAACAGTTGTCGCGCGCTTTTGTGCCTTTGTATTATACCTTGCGTTCATGGTGTACATTGGCATTCGCTATATGAAAAAAAATAAATCGTCGGAAGATTTTTTTCTCGGCGGGAGACGTGTCGGACCGTGGATGACGGCGTTGAGCGCAGAAGCGTCGGACATGTCGGGCTGGCTTTTGATGGGGCTTCCTGGCGTTGCATATCTTACTGGATTAAAGGAAGCATTTTGGACAGCCGTAGGATTGGAAATAGGCACATACTTGAACTGGCTCATCGTCGCGAAGCGTTTGCGTCGTTACACAGAGCAATGCGGTAACGCAATCACTATTCCAGAATTTTTAACAAACCGTTTTAAAGATTCGTCACGTGTCATCTCGTTCATTTCGGTTATTTTTATTTTGATTTTCTTTACTGTATACACGGCGAGCGGATTTGTCGCATGCGGGAAATTATTAAATTCAGTTTTTGGCGTTCCATATGTTCTTGCAGTGCTCATAGGTGTAGCAGTTATCCTTGCATATACAATGTCAGGAGGATTTCTTGCCGTCTGTGCTACTGATTTTGTGCAGGGGGCGCTCATGTTCATTGCGCTTATTGTTACTTCTGTAGTGATGATTGCGACGCTCGGCGGGGCAGGGGAAGCTTTTGTAAAAGTTGCATCTTTTGGCAAGCAGTTTGTCAATCCATTTGTCAATGATGGAACGGGATTTGGCGCAATGGCAATCATCTCATCACTTGGATGGGGGTTGGGTTATTTCGGCATGCCGCACATTCTTGCCCGGTTCATGGGCATACGCAGCGATGGCGACGTACCGCTTTCCCGTCATATTGCGATGATATGGGTTACGATTGCATTTATTGCCGCGGTTATGATAGGCTCGTTCGGCAAAGCGTATCTTGCAGTTCCGCTTGCATCTGGGGCGCAGGAAACTGTTGTCATTGAAACGATAAAGCAGATGTATCCTGCATTTATCGGAGGCATTTTTTTGTGCGCCATTCTTGCCGCCGCAATGAGTACGGCAGACTCGCAGCTGCTTGTTGCAGCATCCGCTTTCAGTGAAGATTTTTTGACGACAATCCTTAAACGCACGCTTTCCGAAAAACAAGTTGTCGTTGTAAGCCGCATTACAGTGTTTGCTATTGCGCTCGTTGCGTTTGTTATTTCGCTCAACGAAAACAGCTCCATATTTTCTCTTGTAAGTTATGCGTGGGCAGGATTCGGCGCTACATTTGGACCGCTTATTTTGCTTGCGCTTTTTTGGCGCGGAGCTACGAATAAAGGTGCAATCGCAGGCATCATTGCAGGCGGCATTACAGTCATCGTGTGGCATGGACTGCGCGGCGGCATTTTCGATATGTATGAAATCATTCCAGGTTTTGTAATGTGTCTTGTTTTTGCTGTCGTTGTAAGCGTTCTGGACAAAAACAAAGACGCGGAAATGCTTGCCGAATTTGACGCGTATGCACGCAAATTAAGAAACTGATATATTTATTCGTGCGGAGGGTTCAATGTATCACTTTGTGATACGAACTGTAAGGAAATTATTTAACTCGTCGCTTACCTGTCTGCCGACAGGCAGGTGCGACTGGCAAATACCCCGACGCTCTGCGTCGTAAAATTGGTGATTGTACTTTTTGTTTAGTGAAAACTAAAACATATTGTCATTAAATATAAACTATTATATATTTTATACTAATTATTACCAGAGGGGTTGGAGATGTTTTTTAAGGACGTAAGAAATTCAATTCGTACCCGTCTTTTGATCAGTTTAAGCGTGTGTTTCTTGATAGGTGCCGTGTGCATGCTTTTTGTAGTTGGCAACGATATGTATGCAAGCAGCCTTGAGAATTTTACCAGACTCATTCAAACATCAATTGAGCGGAGTGCCAGCGTCATTGAAAAAGACATGAACGGGGCGCTTTCGTCGGCAACAGCACTTGGCGCCTCGTTATCGGGATATGAAGCATTTCCTCCGTCTCAGCGTGTCGGGGCAATTTCGGCCATTGTTGAGTCGTATGTGCGGAATACTGACTACGTTTCTGTGTGGGCAGTATATGAGCCGGGCCGTCTAACAAGAGAAAAACTCCCGCTGTGTTGGGTGCGTAATGATGATGATGAAATAGTTGAAGATGTAATACTTGATATTAATGGACAATGGTATACGAACGGAATAACCGGTACGATGGAATTTGACAATCCTACAGAAGATGTGATTGACGACAGAGCAACGATTCTTACTTCGGCATTTGGAATCATCCGTGACCAGCGCGGCAATGCTGCGGGGCTGTGTGGAATTGATATTGAGCTTTCTGATTTAGAACAAACTATAAATAGCTCGTCTCATTTGACAGATACCCAGTACGAGTTGATGACTGTTGGCGGCACGCTTCTCGCCTCATCTGATGGTACCGCCGCAGGAGAGTTGAGTTCATATTTTGCCGACAATGCTTTGAAACAGCAGTTCAAGGCGGCTGCACAGGGTGGCACGCTTTCTTTCCAGCACAATGCCGCATTCATTACGATTACGCCTGTTCAGATTGACCGTACGGAAAACATTTGGTATTTGTTTGCGTCAACTCCATACAGTACAGTTACAGCAGGAGCGCGGTCGATTATTCAAAGAACCATATTGCTGTTTGCTGTGATGATTGTTGTGCTTATCGGTATTGTTTTCGTAACGGTCAATTCAATTACAAGCCACTTGCAAAAAAGCGTTAAAATTTTCAAGAATATTGGAGAGGGTGACGGCGACCTGACTATTCGGCTTTCTGCTCCTCGTAATGATGAAATTGGACAGATGTATGACAGTTTTAATAAAGTCATGGAAAAACTTGCTGTCTCCATACGCGGAGTAAAAAGTGAATGCGTTAAAATGAAGACGTCAAGCGAAACATTGTCAGAAAACATTTCGGCTTCAAACGAAGCGGTCAGAAATATTACCGACAGCATTCATGTTGTTCAAGAGCAGTTGTCCGGGCATGTTGACGGCGTTGACAATGTAAGAAATGCTATAGAGGTAATCGTAAACAGCATAGGCGCGCTTTCTACAAGAATCAACGAGCAGGCAGCGAGCATTATGCAGTCATTGTCTGCGAATGAACAGATGGCAGCGAGCGTTAGTGAAGTCAGCAGGATACTGGAACTCAATAAAGAGGCTATCAACTCTTTGCAAAATGAATCGCAGACAAGTCGCGATTTAGTAAGCAATACTGTAACGCTGTCTCAGAAAATTTTTGAACAGTCGCAATCGCTCGTAGATGCATCATCAGTTATTCAGAATATTGCAAGTCAGACAAACCTTTTGGCTATGAATGCAGCTATTGAAGCGGCGCACGCAGGCAATGCAGGCAAGGGGTTTGCAGTTGTTGCCGATGAAATCCGCAAGCTGGCCGAAGAGTCGAATTTTCAGGGAAATAAAATTCAGCAAGCCTTGACTGATGTGAAAGTATCTATAGACGAAATTACGAAATCGAGCGCATTGGTCGAAGAACGATTTAATACGATATTTTCACTTGCACAAAAAGTGAATGAACAGGAATATGTCATCACAAATGCAATGACGGAACAAGGAACTGCGGGAAAACAAGTGCTTGATGCGGTAAAGCATATTAATGAAATTACTGCGCGCGTAAAGTCTGATGCAAGTGACGTGCTTGAGAACAGCAAGGAAGTTTCATTGGAAATCGAAAAGCTGAGCGTTATGGCAGACACTGTTTCCAACAGCATGAGCGACATATCAAATAAGACGACGACGATTGCGTACGCTGCGGTAAAAACAAATGAAAGCATTGCGCTCAATGAAAAGAGCATTGCGAGCGTGCTTGACGGCATGAATGCGTTTAAGGTGTAGTTATGCTGCATTTTGAAAGCGATTATCTTGAAGGCGCGCACCCGACTATTTTGCAGCGTCTTGTCGAAACGAATTTTGAAAAAACAGCGGGCTATGGATGCGATGAATACTGTGAGCGCGCAAAAGCAAAAATCAAAACAGCATGCGGTTGCCCAGACGCTGCCGTGTGGTTTCTTACAGGCGGCACGCAGACAAATGCAACGGTAATTGACGGACTGCTTCGTGCATACGAGGGAGTCATTGCGGTGCAGACAGGGCACATCAGCGTACATGAGGCGGGAGCTATTGAAGCGGGCGGGCATAAGGTGCTTGTGCTTGCTCATCATAACGGCAAGATGGATGCCGCTGACTTGCAGCACTATCTTGCTGCATTTGAGAATGACACGACAAAAGCGCATATGGTCAAGCCTGGCGCCGTGTATGTCTCTCATCCTACAGAATATGGCACGCTGTACACAAAAGCAGAATTAACAAAATTGAGCAGTGTTTGCCGCGCGCATAATTTGCCGCTTTTTCTGGACGGCGCACGGCTCGGCTACGCGCTTGCCGCAGATGACACCGATGTAACGCTCAAAACAATTGCGCAACTGTGCGATGTATTTTACATTGGCGGCACAAAAGTGGGCGCGCTTTTTGGCGAAGCAGTTGTCGTTGCAAAACCAAAACTGCTGCCGCATTTTTTTACGCTCATAAAGCAGCACGGCGCACTGCTCGCAAAAGGTCGTCTGCTCGGCATTCAGTTTGACACGCTTTTTACAGACAACCTTTACTATACAATTTCACGAAACGCAATAGAAACTGCCATGACGCTTAAACGCGAAATGCAGAAAAAAGGCTGTGAACTTTTTATAGACTCGCCCACGAATCAACAGTTCTTTATTGTGAGCAACGAAAAACTGCAAGAACTTGCGGAGCGCGTTTGCTTTAGCATCTGGGAACCATACGACGACGCACACACTGTCATACGCCTTGCGACGAGTTGGGCGACCCGTGCAGAAGACGTGGCAGAATTATTGCAGTTGTTTTAATAATTTTTTTTCGGGCGTTTCTTGAGCGGACGTTTTGTACAACGTCAACTGTCCGCTCAAGACCGCGCTTTTGCTCGAACTCCTCGCCGCTTGCTGACTGCACATGCACTGCAACTGTTTTACACACAACCGCTGCTTGCACCACGCCAACTCAATATGGCAGCGGCAAGCGTCTGCGGTGTACTCGCGGCAATCGCTAACGCGGGCGCAACGCTTCGCGTTTGCGCCATTACAGTGCAGCGCATGCATGCACTACGTTTAAAAAGCAGTTTTTCTCTCAAATAGCTGAAATTTAAACTAGCAAAATTCAAAATACGCCTTATACTGTGTGTAATTCGCATTTTGAGGAGGCATGATAATCATGAAAAAGCACATTGTAGTGGCGTTGGCTGTCTGCATTGCAGGATTGAGTTCGTGTGCAAAAAAAACAGGCCATGTTTCAGGCGGAGCGTCTTCGGCTGAAACAGGTTCAGTAATGCTGTATTCTTCACTGAAAGAAGCGCAGCTTATGGCAATAAAAGACGGCTTTGCAAAAAAATATCCGAATGTCAGAATGGACTATTACGCTGCGGGCACAAGCAAAGTTGCCACAAAAATGGCTGCGGAAAAGCAGTCGGGGCAAATTGCGTGCGACGTTGTGTGGGTAGGAGACCCGTCAAATTACATTACGTTTAAGGAGCAAGGCATTCTTGAACAGTATGTTTCACCCGAAGCGGCGCACATCGATGCTTTGTACAAGGACCCGGAAAATTATTACTGTGGCGGCCGCATGATTGTCATGGGATTTGCATGCAATGTGAACACTGTTCCTGCACAAGAGGTGCCGAAAACGTGGAACGATTTATTAAAGCCGATATTCAAAAATCAAATTGTTATGACAGACCCCGGTGAATCAGGCACCACATTTTATGCAGTTGCAGGATTACTTGCAGACTCACGATATGGCGCAGCGTATTTTCAAAAGCTCAAAGCGAACGGCGCAGAGCTTGAAAGCGGCACAACATCGACGCATACAAAAGTGGCAGCGCAGGCGTATAAAGTATGCATTGCAGTTGATTATGTTGCGCAGACGCTTGAAAACGATGGCTCGCCGATACAGTTTGTCTACCCTGAATCAGACTTGGTTGCAATTTCAAGCCCGATTGCACTTATAAAGAATTCCGCAAACCAAGAGAACGGCAAGCTTTTGTACGACTTCATTCTCTCTGAAGACGGACAGAAAATTTTGAGCGACAACGACTGCTCGCCTATTAGAAATGATGTGCAAAAAGCAGGCAGCATTGCGCCAGAAGAGATTGTGCGCCGCGCTATGAAAATTGACGACGCAGAAATTGCTGCGCACAGCGGAGATGTGCTTGCCGAATTCGACAGCATATTCAAATAGCGCGGCGCACGGGCTGAACGCATGGTGCGGCTGGCACTGGCGTTAGTCAGTGCTGTGCCTAATACGCCATGCGAGATGTAGACAGTAGCCGCATGTGGAGAATATTTTATGGCACACATACGATTTGATTCAATAACGTTCAGATACGGTCAACATACTGTCTTTGAAGACTTTTCGCTGACTGTCGAGGAAAGTCAGATTGTCGGTATTGTGGGACCATCTGGCTGCGGAAAGACGACGCTGCTGCGCTGTCTGTGCGGATTTATTAAGCCGGAAAAAGGCGACATCTTCATTGGCGATGCGTGTGTGTTCAGCGCAAAAAAGCGCGTCAATGTTGCACCAGAGCGACGGAACATAGGTGTTGTTTTTCAGGATTACGCAGTGTGGCCGCATATGACTGTCTGGGAAAACGTTGTCTATCCGTTGCGCAAAAAGAAACTCGCAAAAGATGAAATAGCGTGCAAGGCAGAATTTGCATTGCAACAAGTGCGCATGGAAAATTACAAAAATCATGTGCCGTCGCAGCTTTCAGGCGGGCAGCAGCAGCGCGTTGCACTTGCGCGTGCGCTTGTGTCGTCGGATGATGTCATTGTACTTGACGAACCGATAACTAATCTCGACGCAAAGTTGCGCGAGGAAATGCTTGTCGAGATTCGGCAAATCCAACAGAACATTGGCACAACTATCATCTACATTACGCATGACCAGCAGGCTGCACTCCAGCTATGCGACAAAATTGCAGTAATGAATCCGTCGGGAGCATTGAGCCAAATAGGTACAGACGAAGACATAATTCTTGCACCAGCAGATAAATTTGTCTTTACGTTTATAGGCGTGTCTAATTTTATTCCAGTGAAGAAAAAAACAGACGGCATGTATTTTCAGATAAACGGCAAAGATATTCGCTATGCAGATGTGCACGAAGATGAGCTGCCGCACAATGTGGCAAACGGAGAATACGACATGGGAATTCGTCCTTCAGACATTGTATTTGATGATGCGTCTCCTGTGCGCGGCACAATCACAAGTGCGAGTTTTCTCGGCAGCGAGAGCACATACTTTGTCGATTTTGAAGGACAGGAGATTCGCGTTGAGCAGAGCACGCTCGACATGTTGAAGTCGCGCGAGCATGTAGTTGGCGACAGTGCGGGGCTTTTGTTTGTGCGCCCGAAATATTACGCGCGAGAAAAACGCGTGTAGAATGTGGGCAAGGGATTGGAGCACCGAAGTCCCGCCGCGAAGCGGCGGGATGAGCCGCGCCGAGTTTGACAGTGGCAAACTCGCGGCAAGACGGCGAAGTGCGGAAAGCCCGTTTTGCCTGCCGCACGGCAGGCAGATGCCCCGAAAAAAATATGTCTGTGCACACGTGAAGCTGTCTTGTGGGAGTCGTGCACCTTTGCTAATGCGAAATTTATTAAGGAGGCTGTATGATTTTTAAGCATCGCAATGCAGATTTTGCGCGGCTTGACGGCAAGCTGTTTTCGCTCAACCTCGATGGGGTGATGACTGGTTTGAGTTTTGTCATTTTGTTCATCGTTGTCATCATTCCTATTTTTATGATTGTCTACAACGCGTTTTTCTTTGAGCGTGCGTTTGATGCAAAGTTGTTTGCGCGCGTTATAGGAAACAAAGACAACATCGGAGCCATGTGGAACACTATTGTGATTGCGTTTTGGGTGACGGTGCTTGGCACTGTTGTAGGGCTTTTTTACGCGTGGCTTTTGGGCAGGAGCGATATTCCGCTTAAAGGACTCATGCGCTCGCTCTTTACAATTCCGTATATGTTTCCGCCCTTCTTTGGCGCCATGGCGTGGGATTTGATGCTCTCTGCGCGCGGCGGCTATGTGAACAACTGGCTCATGTCAGTGTTGCATTTAGAAAAAGCGCCGATAAATATTAATTCGATTTGGGGCATTGTCTTTGTTGAGGTGTCGTACTACTTTCCATTTGTCTTTATGCAGGTGGTGAGCGCGCTTGAACGCATGGACCCGACGCTTGAAGAATCTGCGCGCATTGCAGGTGCAAAGCAGGGCTACGTGATTCGGCGCATTACGCTGCCGCTCGTGCTGCCTGCAATCTCTTCAGGAGCGCTGCTCATTTTAATTTCGTCGCTCGCGCATTTTGGCGTACCGTCGATACTGGGATTTTCACAGAACATCTACACGTTGCCGACAAAAATCTATCAGCTTATAAACCGCGCAGCAGGGGACTTCAACGGCATTCGCGAAGGTGCGGCACTTTCCGTGCTGCTCGTTGCTGTTGTCGCTATTGCGCTCGTCATTCAAAAGCTTGTGCTTCGTTCGGGAAGCTATGACATTATCAAAGGCAAGAGCATGCGGCCAACGCTCATTAAATTGCGCGGTGCAACATATCCGTTGCTCATCGTTTCGTTTGTGTCGCTCATTGTCATTGTGCTTGTGCCGCTCGTTATGATTTTCCTTGTGGGATTTTTAAAAGCGTACGGACTGCCGCTTACGTTCGCAAACTTTACGCTCAAAAACTATGCGAACATATTGTTTGGCAACAAGATGGTCACCGACTCTATACGCAACTCGCTGTTCTTGTCTGTCTCTGCGGGCATTATCAGCATGTTCCTCGGCGTGATGATTGCATACGTTATCAACAAAATCCGTCCCAAAGGAAAAGAGGTGCTTGAGATTGTCTCCGTGCTGCCGTATTCAATTCCGGGCACGGTGCTTGCTATAGGCGTCATACTCGCGTGGTCGGGCGCAATTTTGAAAATCAATCTGTACAATACTATCTGGATAATTTTGATTGCGTACATTGCGCGCTACTTGTCGTTCTCGATGAAGTCTGCGTCTGCGTCACTGCAACAAGTGCACCCGTCGCTTGAAGATGCGGCGCGCTCGTGCGGGGCATCCCATAGCGAAGCGCTCAAAGATGTAACGCTGCCGCTTATTCGCCCCGCGATGGTGTCGGGCTTCTTTTTGATTTTCCTGCCTGCAATGCGCGAGCTGACGACATCGGTGCTGCTTTACGGTCCGTACACGCGCACACTCGGCGTTGCAATTTATTCGCTCAGAAGTGACGGCTACATTCAGCGTGCGTCCGCGCTCGCATCTGTTGCAATTGTGCTTATCATCGTGTGCAATACGATTGTGTCGCACATCACAAAAGAGCGGAAGAAAAAAATACGGCAATAAGGAGCGAGGTGAATTATGGCGCAAGTTGTGTTGAAACACGTGACAAAACAGTTTGTTGAAAAATCAATTGGCTCGGTCGTTGCTGTTGACGACTTCAATCTTGAAGTTGAAGAAGGTGAATGCTTTTCGTTTTTGGGACCGTCGGGCTGTGGCAAAACGACGACGCTCCGCATGATTGCAGGCTTTGAAGATTTGACTGAAGGTGAAATCCATTTATGCGGAAAGCCAGTGTCTGTCAAGAGCAAGAATCTCTATGTGCCACCTGAAGACCGCGGGCTTGGCATGGTGTTTCAAGCATTTGCAGTCTGGCCGCACATGAACATCTTTGAAAATGTCGCGCTGCCGCTACGCGTGAAAAAAGTTCCATCTGCTGAAATAAAAGAGCGTGTTGCAACAGCTCTCAAGCATACCAATTTGACAGGTCTTGAAGCGCTTTATCCAGGGAACTTGTCTGGCGGACAGCAGCAGCGTATTGCACTTGCGCGCGCCATCGTCACAAATCCACGCGTCATGCTGCTTGACGAACCGCTTTCAAATCTTGACCCCAAGTTGCGCGAATCGATGCGCTTTGAAATCAAGGAGTTGCAAAAGAAATTCAACTTTACGATTATATTTGTGACGCACGATCAGTCTGAAGCGATGGCGCTTTCCGACCGCATGATGGTGATGGATATGGGCAAAATTGTGCAGATAGACACGCCGCGAAATCTTTACAACAAGCCAGTCAATAGATTTGTGCACAGCTTTTTGGGAAAATCGACATTTGTTAAAGTAGAAATCAAAGACGGCAAGGTGTATCCCGAAGGCGACTGCTCGCAAGCGATTCCCTGCTGTCTGCCTGACAGTGCCGCAAATCGCGAAAAACTGTTTATGGCATCGCGTCCGAATGCAATCAGTTTGACGAATGCTGTTGGCTACAAAACAAAAATAGAAAAGCGCGTTTTTTTGACAGATTGCACAGAATACTATGTAAAAATTGGTGGACAGCTTTTGCTTATACAAACACCGCACCGTGTAGTGTTCCGACAGGGCGAATCATGCTGCGTTGATTTTGCAAGCGTCATGTGGTACAACGACGACGATGAACATGCAGAAGCGGAGCGCAATCGCCGACAGCTAGTGTGAAAGAAGCGCATAAAGTCATTTGCGCACTGTCTATTGCTTTTTTCACGGAACAGCCACACGAGAAATCAACAACCTTGCCGCAAGCGACGAGGCAAGTTGTTCTCTAAAGGTGTTGCAGTCGGATTCAATGCCATTTTTTTCGACGCAAAGCATCGGTGCTTTGGACTCTCCGCACAAATAAATTGTGCAAAGATAACATAAGATGAGCAACGGAGGCGGGGGTTGTTGGTTTAAAGCGGAATGGCGTATAATGATGGCGCTGCACAACAAAGTAGCGCAGTAGTGCATCGCTATGAAAAAAATATCGTCGTGGGCAGCTGTAACATGGCTGCTCCATTTTTTTACAGTTGTCGTTTCTTCTGTCATCATTATTGCCATGCTGACAGCGGCGCACGAAAAAATGTTGCTGCGCACTATTTCATCTATGACTGACGAATTGGTGCAGTATGCGGCGCTCACCGGGCAGCAAGTGCGAAAAATGCTCACCGCGTGTACATATCAAAACTTCTACAATCCGCAAGTTGCAAAACTCCGCACGCATGGTGACATCAGCAACTTTGACAGCATTCTTGCAATCAGAGTTTTAAATTCGTTTACAAGTTCCAACAGCTTTATCAATTCAGTCTATGTATATAACGGCAAAAAAGATTATATCTACTCGACGCAGGAAACAGGTTCAAGCGATTCTGCGCATTTCCCCGACAGAGAAGCGGCGCGCATTTTGACAGCGTGCGGCAAGCAGTATCCGTATCTGATTTTTCGTGGGAACGTATATTCGCTGATTATTTTTGAGACGGACGGTTGCGGGCGGTGTGACAACGCCATGATGGTGAACCTTGATGCAACTGAATTTAACAAATTGTATTTTCAATTCCCGTACGATAACTGCATGCTCTATAGACCTGACACTGACGAAATCGTCTTCCATGCAGAAGGCTTTGTGCCGTCACCTGCTGCGCGCGCCAGTTTAGCGGCAATCAAAGAGCAAACTGCACTGTCAGGCTATGTAACAGGCGATGCCCGCGCAGCGGGTACATCATTCATCTATTCATATCTTGCGGACCCACAATTATATTACATACGTTATATCGATTCATTTAAGCTTATGTACGAGTTGCAAAATTTCAAAACGCTTGCATTGCAAGTTGTGTGCGTCATAGCGGTCAGCTGGGCGGCAATTTTGCTGCTCGTACTGTTTCGGCTGTATGTACCGCTCAAAAAAGTTGTAGAGGCGCTTTTGTTCCAGCCGGGGCAAAATGAATCTGCGCCCGATACAGTCTTAACAAATATTGACCAATACGTGCAAAAAGAGCGCGTGTACAAAGAGGCGCACACGGCAATCCTCAAAAAAGAATGCATCAAGCAATTGCTAATTTCGCCGCCACATGAGTTTGACGTTGCACGGTCATTTAAAAAATATGCGATTGCGTTTGATGTGCAAAAGCCTGTGTACCTCGTGCTGACATCGCTTGCAGACATGCCGTGCAATGATGCGTTTATCGGCATTGCTGAAAGCGTACTGTATGATGAGGGCACCGTGTTCATTGCGCAGTTCTTAAACGACAAAGCTGCAACTGATTATATGAGCTGTCTTGTCCGTACATGCAGCACGCGCGTTTTTGTTTCGCGTAAAATTGACCAATGGCACGAGGTGCATCATTCGTTTGCACGCTTACAGGAGCTGTCACGCGCTGCGCTCTTTTATCCTGACACGCAGGTGTTTTTTGAAAATTTTCTTGACACACGGAAAGGCGACATGTGGTATCCGGAAGAGCATGAGACGCGCTTAATGCAGGCGTTGAGAAGCGGCAACGGTGCGCTTGCACAGACATTGTTTTTGAACATTGTGCGCGAACTTGCTGCATATCGCTACGCAGCAATAATTTTCAGTTTAAAAAAACTCTATCTCAACTTGGCGACGCTTTTAAACGCACTCACTCAAGACGGTGCATGCGATGCGCTCCACACGAGTGTTGACTATATTACTGATATTATCGAAAATGCGCGCGACACGAATGTTGTCTGGTGCGAGTATTACGCGCTCATGGAAACTATCTGCCTACAGAGCGGAAAGAACCGTGCGCAAAAGCAACAGAAACTTGCACACACGATTGAGCAATTGGTGCGCGACAAATTGTATGACCCACAGCTCTCTTCAAAGATGATAGCAGACAGCCTGCACTTGTCAGACGCATATGTCCGCCGCGTGTTTAAATCGGCAGAAAAAGTTTCGCTTGCCAATTATATTAACAGTGTACGAATGAAGCATGCGCGGGAGTTGCTCTTGACCACCGATTTGACTGTAAAAGAAATTGCAACGCAAATAGGCATATTGAACAATCAATATTTTTATGTGCTGTTTAAAAAGCAGTTTGGCATGTCGCCCGCTCAGTTCAAAGCGCGTGCAAAAAATACACGCAGCAATATTGTGCACGTAAAGTGAGGTCGCTTCCACTATTAGCATTTATCGTTTTCAAAGTTGCCTCGAAAAACTCTGGATGCTTCGCTGCCTGTCACAGTTTTTCTAGGTTCCCTTTAACAAATCTGCAAATGGGTTGTATGTCATGCCGCTGTTGTCTTTGTTTGTGCGACTTCCTCGCATAGCGTTTTGCCTTTGTTCGCCTCGCCTTGCATTTTCATCGCGTCCGCCCTGTCTAGGATTTGCACGTGCAGCGGCGTTTTTCAAAACATCAGCATTAGCTTTTTTTACGACAATGCGTTTCTTTCCCGAAGACGGACCTGCAGCGTTTACTTTCGTCGCATCTGTGCTTGCACGAAGAGCTGCATCACTTTTGAGCGATAAACTTATGCGCTTTCTGTCTGTGTCAAGCGACAAAACCGTAAACTCTTTTACATCGCCAACCTTAACGAAATCCATTGGAGCGCTTACAAAACTGTCAGAAAGTTCGCTTATGTGAATAAGTCCCGTTTCGTGCAAGCCTATATCAACAAAGGCGCCAAAATCTACAACATTTCGAATCTTACCGTTTACTTTCATGCCAGGTTTTAAATCTTCAAATGAAAGCACACCTTGCTGCATAATTGGAGCAGGATAACTTTCGCGTGGGTCACGATTTGGCTTTCGTAACTCATCAATAATATCTGAAAGAGTTGTATCACCCAGATTGTATGTTTTTTTAAGATTTTCTTTTAACGCAGGCGAAACATCTTTTCCAGATTTTATCACCTGAAGAAGCTCTCTAGCGACTTCGTAATTTTCCGGATGAACCCATGTATTATCGAGTTCGTCGCTGCTTTCAGGAATTTTTAAAAATCCTGCACATTGCTCGAACGCTTTCGGTCCTAGCCCACTCACCTTTTTTAAATCTTCCCGACTGGTAATTTTTCCGTTTGCATCTCGATAGGCTACAATTTTTTTTGCAGTGCTAGAAGTTATTCCTGAAACATATTTTAACAAAGATGCACTCGCCGTGTTTAAATTTACGCCCACATTGTTCACTACAGAACTTACGACTTCATCAAGAGTTTCGGAAAGTTTTTTTTGATTTACATCATGTTGATAAAGCCCCACACCAATCGCTTTCGGATCGATTTTAACAAGTTCTGCAAGCGGATCCTGTAATCTTCTACCCATACTGATTGCACCTCGTATTGTTAAATCCAAGTCGGGAAATTCTTCTCTTGCAATGTCACTTGCAGAATAAACAGATGCACCGCTTTCGTCCACGACAGTATAATGAACATCAGGATAGTTTTCGCTTATAACCTTGCTCACAATTTTTTGAACTTCTTGACTGCCTGTTCCATTTCCGACAGCAACAATTTGTATGTTATATTTTTTGATTGCATCTTTTAGTGCATTGTATGAACCTGTTTCGTCTGAAACTTGTTTTATCAAAAAACTTGCAATGTATTTTCCAGTTTCGTCAAGAACAGCACACTTTGTTCCTGTTCTAATGCCAGGGTCTACGCCAAGTACGCGGCTTCCTTTGATTGGCTGCGTCATTAAAAGATTACGAAGGTTCTCGCTAAAAATTCCAATGCCGTGCTCATCTGCTTTATCACTTTCGTCACTTCGGATTTCTCGAACAACAGATGGAGAGAGCAAGCGAACAATGCCGTCTTCAACCGCCTCTGCATGATAGCGATTGTTTGTTTTTGCATGCTTTTTTAAAAGCGTGATTGCACCGTCTACATCAACATCGATTGTTACATCAAGCACGCCCTCTCGCTCCCCACGATTTATTGCAAGCACACGATG
Organism: Treponema sp.; assembly: GCA_017446265.1. Classification (GTDB taxonomy): domain Bacteria; phylum Spirochaetota; class Spirochaetia; order Treponematales; family Treponemataceae; genus Treponema_D. The sequence continues at coordinate 20,019 of JAFSRD010000039.1, read as the reverse complement.
AGCCTTAATCTCGGAAAGTGCCTCGCTATAATCCCAATACATCTGATACACCGAAGTCTTTGCATCTTCCTCGCTCCCAATTCCCTTCGTTACGATGCTGCCAGTCGAACGATACAAATCCATTACTAATTTTCTGCACTCGCTATCTTGAGAGAGTCTCTCTGCAAGAATATCTTTCGCACCAGAAAGTGCATCCTCTGCCGTTGCAACAGAAAGTTCAGGATTCTCGCTGTTATCATTTATAAATTCTTTTGCTCTTTTTTCGATTTCTGCATCGTCAAGAGAAAGCATTGCATCTGCCAATGGCTCAAGCCCCCTTTCGATTGCAAGCATTCCACGCGTCTTTTTCTTTTTCTTAAACGGAGTCCACAAATCTTCGAGAGCGGAAAGCGTTGTCGCATCTTGAACCGACTTGTATAAAGTTTCTGTTAATTTTCCTTGCGAAAAAATTCCCTTAACAATTTCGAGCCTTCGCTCCTCAAGATTTTTATATGATGAAAATTTATGTGCACAGTCACGAACTTGCACTTCGTCAAGAGAGCCGTGTGCTTCTTTTCTGTATCGTGCAATAAAAGGCACTGTGCAGCCTTCGCCAATTAAATTGATTACAGCCGAAGCTTGTGTTCCTCGTATCTGTAATTCACCTGCAATTTTTTCAATAATTTTTGATTCATCAATCGAAAGAGAATCGATTTGTTCTTGTGTAAATTCCATAGCTTATTTTCGTTTTAGATATTTGATTGAGTCAAGTGCAACTGCTGTAATCAGGATAAGTCCTTTGAATACAAACTGCAAATTTGTGTCAATGCCGAGAAATGTAAGGCAGTATGTCAGTCCTGTGAAAATGATAACGCCTGTCACCGCCCCGCTTATTTTCCCTATGCCGCCTGAGAACGAGATGCCCCCTACAACGCATGCTGCAATTGCATCAAGTTCGTATCCTTGTCCTGTACCTGCGCTTGCATTTGCTTTAAACGCTTCAAGGAATGAGCCGAATCCATAGAACACTCCCGCCATGGCAAAAATACCCATTGTAACCCGAAAAACGCTGATGCCGCTTACGCTTGCAGCTTCGGAGTTTCCTCCAACTGCATACATATTTTTGCCGAATGTCGTTTTATTCCAAATGAACCATGCAATAAAAATTGCGATTATTGCCGGAAGTATTAATTTTGGAAACGTAATAAAATCACCTCCGATGTAGCCGAGTTCCCATCTGCCGCCGAGCATGTTCTTGATGTCTGCATCAATTGAGCCGACCGGCGTACCGCTTGTGCCGAAAAACAGGAGCCCATAGATGATAAGCTGTGTGGAAAGCGTAGAGATAAATGGGTGAATCTTCAGCCTTGCGGTAAAGACTCCTGCAAAGCAACTGAACAGCACGCAGAGAATGACGGAGGTGCCGAGCGCCATGCCAATCCTTCCTGCTGTAGGAATCGCTGTAAAATCCCAAGGACCGAGATGAAAAAACGTAACGATGTTAATGCCGGGGTGCAAGATGAGACCTGTAATGACTGCGCCCATTGCAACCATACGGCCGACGCTCAGATCAGTACCCGCGATTAAAATAAGTCCTGCGACGCCGAGTGCATAGAACATGCGTACAGATGCTTGCTCCAAAATTGTGAAGATATTCGGCAGTGTAAGGAGGTTGCCGTTGCCTGAGACAGGCGCCACAATGAAACATACAACGAAGAAAATAAGGATTGCAATGTAAAGGCCGTTTTTTAAAAAGAATGTTGACAGCTTAAATTGGTACAGATAGTTCTGCCAGCCGAGCATCAAGTTCTCTGAAAGACGTGTCGTGCCGTTTCTGAGGCTCCTGTTTTTTTGTACGACATTGACATATGCCTGATTTTTTACAGATTTTACACGGTCACTGTCTGATGCGTATTTGCTCTTTGCGTCAAAAAGCGCAGATTTTAATTCATACTGTATGATGTCCAACTCTTCGTTTTTTGCGGCAGCATCGGCACGAGATGATTTTCCGTCATATGAAGCGCTGACAGCTGTACGTTTTGCAGTGAATTCTGCTTTGATAGCTGCAATATTCCCGTCGTATTCTGCATGCAGCCGTGCAAGTTCTTTTTTCTCCTCGTCGCGCGCATCGGCAAGATATTTTTTTGCAAGTTTGTTTGAGCGGTCAACTGCTTCTTTTTGCAGCGAAGCAATTGCTTTCCTGTTTTGTACGGCAATCTTTTTTGCTGCAGCTATGCCGCTCTGTGCCTCAGTGATTATTTTTTCCCGTGCATCAGCTGCAAGCAGTTTGTTGCGTTTTGCAGCGGCAATTTCCTGCTTTAATTCAGATATTCTATCGACACCGTTTTTTCTGAGTTCGGTCAATGTACTGCTGTATTCTTTTAATTTTATATCGTCCTCAAGGTAGTTTGCCATAAGTATCTCCTTACATTACATGTTTCTTATTTTAGACATATTGAGCAGAAAGGCGCATGAGCGTTTCCTGATCTGTCGTGCTTGTGTCTACAATTCCTGCAAGGCGGTGATTTGACATGACCGCCACGCGATTTGTAATGCCGAGTATTTCCGGCATTTCGCTTGATACAAGTATAATTGTTTTGCCTTCTTTTGCCATATTGATGATGAGTTGATATATTTCATATTTTGCACCTACATCAATGCCCCGCGTCGGTTCATCCATGAGGAAAATTTCCGGCGTACGCTCAATCCATTTTCCGATGATAACTTTTTGCTGATTGCCTCCCGAAAGCGCCGTTATGATTTCATCTGCAGAGACACATTTTGTTTTCATCCGCGCAATTTCACGGTTTGCCGCCTCATACATTTTTCGATTTGATAGAATGCCATTTGTTTTATAACTTTCCAGATTTGTTATTGTCGTATTGAACATAATCGAAGCTTTGCCGAACATGCCATTAAGTTTTCGTTCTTCCGTGACGAGCGCAAAATTGTGGTCCATGGCATCGCGGCTGTCTTTAAAGCGAAGCCGTCTGCCGTTGTAAATGACAGCTCCTGACGCAATAGTGCGTACGCCGAACAGCGCTTCAAGCAGTTCGCTTCTGCCTGCACCTACCAAACCATATAAGCCGAAAATTTCACCTCGTCGGACTTTAAAAGAAATGCTTTTAAGCGCAGGTTCATATTTTGTCGTTAGGTCTTTCACTTCAAGGATATATTCTCCCGGAACATTATCTATATCAGGATAGCGTTTTTCGAGCGACCGTCCCACCATAGCAGCGATAAGTTCGTTCATATCAGTTTTTTTTATTTCTTTTGCAAGAATCATTTTGCCATCGCGTAGGACAGCAACCTCATCACAGATTAAAAAGATTTCGTCCATTCTATGTGAAATAAATATGAAAGAAATTCCCTGTGCCTTTAGATTTTTGATGATTAAGAATAGCTTCTCCACCTCATTTTCTGTGAGTGAGGAAGACGGTTCATCAAGTACAATGATTTTTGCGTTGTATGAAACAGCTTTTGCAATTTCTACCATTTGCCGCTGCGAAACAGACATGGTGCGCATTATCGTATGCGGGTCTACATTCATATGAAGGGACTCAAAGAGCGCTGTACTGTCCTTGAGCATTTTAGCTTCATCTACGACTCCAAATTGTTTTGGGTAGCGGCCGAGATACAAGTTGTCCATGACGGAGCGGTCAAGGCATTGGTTCAATTCCTGATGCACCATTGCAACACCATTTTCCAGCGCTTCTTTGGGATTTTTAAAATCAATCGGTTTTCCGTCGAGTATGAGCTGCCCTTCATCTTTTGTATAGATGCCAAAGAGACATTTCATCATGGTAGATTTTCCTGCGCCGTTTTCTCCCATAAGGCCAAGCACGGAGCCTTTTTTTACAGACAGCGTAATGCCATCAAGCACTTTATTTTTTGCAAATGATTTTGACAGATTTTTTATCTGCAGGACCATGTCATCAGCCATTACTAATTCCTTCGCTTTTAAAAAGGCCATATTCCCGTAAAGGAACATGGCCATGACACGTAATAGACCTTTGCGCGTTTTAATTTGCTAAAATAGTACGAATTAAAACATCGCATTTCAAAGCAACCTGTTCTGAAACTGAGGTTTTCGAACAGGTGTAATAAATATACGCGTATACCTCCTGAAGATTAGTACTGGAGTTTATCCGTATAGTCGCGTCCGGAATTTGTTTTTACCATATTGATTGCATATGCATCATAGTTGTTAAGATTTGTGAATTTGTCAAGACAACTTGACTCATTTTGTCCGTCGCCCTGCACAATTGTTAAATCTATTCCAATGAGCGGAGCATAGTAGTTGAGGGCAGGCACATACGATGATGAAAGAAAATTGTCCGCAGAGTTATAAATGGTAAGCAAGACACGCTTTTTGGGCGCAGATGAGCGTTTAATGCCTTTGTCGCGCTGACCTGCTTGGTAATCTTTCCAGTTGCTTGCGTTGACGCCTGAATTCTGTGCAAGAACTGCACGTGTTGAAGCAACATAGTCCATTGTAGCAGAAATCTTGTTGCCCCATTGGTCAGGCTCTGCAATGCCCTTTGTGTATACATCTGCGCCAGTGAGTCCGTCAAGAAGATTGCGAAGAACTTGGAGCGTTGCAGTTGCTTGCGCGTCTACATTCTGAGAAACAGTACCTGAAAGTTTGCCTGCTCCAATCGCTTCGATTGCGTCTGCATTTGCATCATATCCGAAAATTGGAACGCCTGCAGGATAGTTTGAGGCTTGCAGACAGCCCATTGCCATGCCATCATTGTTTGATACAACTAAATCTATCTGCGTACCGAATTTTGTTGCCCAGCCGCCCATTGCTTCTGTTGCAGCATTTGCATTCCATGTTGAGCCGTCTGTGCCGGTCATTGCTTTTCCTTCAAGCTCTACAACTGCCATTGTTTTACCGCCAACAGTTACGGAACCGCGTTTTGCAATACCTGGGTCAGTTGAACCGTTCCATGTGCCGAGTGCTTTGCGAATGCCCTCTGTACGGGCTTTTGAATCGTTATGTCCTACGTCGCCAATGCACAAGACATAGCCTATAATGCCGTCTCCATTGCGGTCAAGTTTTGCGGCATCTGCATTTTTAAGATAGTCAACAATAAGTTGCCCTTGCACTGCTCCTCCACCTGCTGCATCAAATCCGACATAGTATGTTTGCGGGTTCCAGTTCATTGAAGCCATGTCAATTGCGCCTGTAACAGGGTCAGATGGCTGTCGATTGAAGAATACAAGCGGTTTGTCTTTGTTCGAAACTCGTACGCCTGAATCATTGTTGCCGAGTGCAACTGCACTTGCAGCCATGATGAGCGCAAGCACTATGCCGACTGATTTTTTCATAGTGACCTCCATAATTTCGTTGGAATATATATTTGAAACTTTTTCCAAATATATATTCTACTATAGCATATTTTTAGCAGATGTCAAGGAGATGCGAACGCAGCTTTCTCTGTGCTTATCCTCTATTTTGGGCGATATATTTTTTTCTTGCAAATAAATATGATTTAGTATAAAATATGCCTTGCAAAATAAACATATTCTTATATATGAATACAGGAGGAATTTTATGAAAAAAATCAACGTGCTGCTTCTGGCGGTTATAGGTGCAATATCTATTGTCGGATGCGCAAAAAAAACGAGCAGTGAGAAGATTGTGCTCACTATGGGCTCATGGAGAGCCGATGACGTGGAGCAAATGAACAACTTGCTTGCTGAATACAAAAAGGTAGCTCCGAATGTGGAGATTCAATTCATGCCCACAAATCCGAGCGACTATAATGCCACGCTCCGCCTACAGCTTGACAGTGGCACTGGCCCCGATTTAATGTATGCACGCTCCTATGCAACCGGTCAGGAATTGTTTGAAGCAGGATTTTTTGCAGACTGCACCGACATTCCCGGACTCCTCGAAAATTTCACCGAATCAAACCGCGCTCCGTGGCTTTCAAAAGACGGCAAGATGTTTGCAGTGCCGTTTGCAGCAGTATCGCATGCTGTGTATTACAACAAAGACATTTTCGCTAAAGAAAGCATCACAATCCCGCAAACATGGGAAGACTTCCTTGCAATGTGCGCATCGCTCAAAAGCAAAGGTTACACGCCGCTTGCAAACGGTGTAGCAGAAGAGTGGGACATTCTCGAATGTTTTTTCCTCGGCGGCATCATACCCGGTTTTGTCGGCGGTGCGTCAGAACGCGTCAAATATGAAAGCGGCGAGGCACAGTTGAACGACGCGCAGTTTGTTGCAGCGTATCAGGCAATGAGCGACGTAGCACAATATTGCCCGAACGGCTTCCAGTCTGTAACATATAACGACAGCCAAGTGCTTTTCAACACACAGCAGGCAGTCATGTTTATGGACGGTTCATGGACCGCGGGCGTGTACAAAGATGCAAGTTTTGAGTGGGGCGTATTCGCGCTGCCTGCTCCGAGTGGCAGAAATACGGGCATCTGCTTCCATCCTGACATGGCGCTCACAATGAACACAAAGACAGCGCATCCCGACGAAGCACGTGCATTCCTCGCTTGGCTCTGTACAAAAGAAGGCGCAACTGTGGCTTCGCAGAACTTGCCTGTTGGATACTATCCGATGATTTCATTTGATATTACGCTTGAAGACGCTCATGCAAACGAATTCCTCGCGCTCAATGCAGGCAAAGAAACTGACGCGCGCTTTGTGTGGCCTGCGCTTATGGATTTGTATGCGCCAATGAATCAAGCTGTCATCAGAGTGATGACGGGCAGCATGACGCCGCAGCAGGCAGCAGATTCTGTAGCAGCACAGAAAAAGTAATGCGAGTTGTATGAAAAAAAATATAACGATGACAGGAAAATACTGGATACGCTATGTCATTCCCGCTATGATTGTGTATATCGTTTTCATGGCGTATCCGCTCGTTGATTCCTTAAAGTTGAGTTTTTTAAGCGGCAATCCTACTGGCCAGAGAACATTTGTCGGTTTTGCGAATTTCGTCAAGCTGTTCACCGACCCGAACATTTCCGTGCGGTATTGGAGTGCGCTCGGTCACACGTTTATATTTTTTGCAATCCACATGCTCGTGCAAAATGTGCTCGGCATTCTTTTTGCAGTCATTCTCACCGATACAACGATGCAGGGGCGCAATATATATCGTACCATCATCTTTATTCCTACAACATTTGCTGTACTTATCACTGGCTATTTATGGAAATTGCTGCTTAACCCCATGTGGGCAGGTCCCATGCTGCAAAAGTTAAAGCTTGATTTCCTCGTATATCCATGGCTTGGTGACACAAAAACAGCTCTTGTCGTCGTATCGCTTGTCTCGTGTTGGCAGTGGGTAGGCATTCCTACAATGATGTTTACCGCTGCACTTCAAAATGTACCTGAAGAATTGATTGAAGCAGCGCGCATTGAAGGTGCAGGCTCATGGCTCATTTTTACCAAAATTAAAGTGCCCATGATTATGCCTGTTATCGGCATGATAGCGATTCTCACATTTGTCAATAATTTCAATGCGTTTGACATCGTGTTTGCTATGGAAAATGCAAACGGCGCGCCAGGCTATGCAACAGACATACTCGGCACGCTTTTTTACCGCACGAGCATTGCAGGACAGCATCCGATTGGCATTCCCGACACGGGGCTTGGCGCGGCAATAGCCACAATCACATTTATTATTTTGTGCGCAGGCGTCATTCCTACGCTGTATAAAACGCAGGGGCTAAAAGATGAAGAATAACAAAACTGGTTCGCTTGCATGGCAGCAGCGGCATCCCGGAGCACATATATGCCTTGCACTTTGGTCGCTGCTCGTATTGTTTCCGCTGTGGGTTATGGTTGTCAACTCATTTAAAGACAGGCTGTCAATCTACGAAAATCCATTTTGGTTGCCCACATCGTGGAATTTTAAAAACTACACAGACATTTTGCACAACAGCAGTTTTATCAACTATTTTAAAAACTCTTTTATTATCGTTGTTGTGTCACTCACGCTTGTGCTCGTTTTTGGAGCGCTTGCAAGCTATGCGTTTGCGTCTTGGCGTGGAAAATTGCCGCGTGTGCTTTTCCTGTGTATGATTGCTGGCATGATGCTGCCCATAAAAATCGCTTCAATCCGCCTGCTTGAGATGATGCGTGCACTCCACCTGCTCAACACTATTGTGTCTCTCATTCCCATTTATGTAGCTATGGGCATACCGATTGCCATTTTTGTGCTCACTTCTTTTATCCGTGAACTTCCTATTGAACTCACAGAAGCAGCGCTTGTAGACGGAGCAGGTAGATTTTACATCTTCCGAGCAATTATCGTACCGCTCATTCGCCCCGCGCTTGCCACTGTTGCCATCTACAATCTCGTGCCATTTTGGAACGATTTGTGGTTCCCGCTCATCTTCATTACCGATGAAAAAGCGAAAACGCTGCTGCTCGGCGTTACACGTCTGTTCGGACAGTACCAGACAGATTGGTCAAAAGTGCTTGCAGTGCTCACGCTCTCTGCAATTCCCGTCATTGCGCTCTATCTTGCCATGTCAAAGCAATTTATTGCTGGTCTCACGGCGGGCGCTGTAAAAGGATAAAATATAAGGGCATCTCGAAAGATGGCAGCGGAAGTTGTTTTACGTTTTTCGAGATGCCACAATTTAAATAAAATGCTGCGTTGAATGGTGTTCAATCATCTTTGTTTTTACCGCAATCATATAGCTTCCGAACATCGCTGTGAGCACGTCAAATGCCGCGGCGAATGAACAGAGGATTGGCGCAACTGGTTTGAGCAAGAGATAGCCTGTTTCAAATCCACGTCCATACATAGTACAAAGGATAGTGAGCGCGGCAAATGGTCCTCCAGACGGAAATCCTCCGAGTAAAAATGAAAGCGCAAACGACATGAAAAAAATCCACGGAATATTTTCTGCGGGAATTGCCTGCACATACGAACGCCAAATGACTACAAAACTCAGCGTCACAATGAGTGAAGCTCCGCCGCGTGCAAAGATGGAAAAGAATGGAAACGTTACGCCGTTTATTCGCCGCTTGATGCCAAGGCTTTCGTTTCCGATGCGGATATTCATTGGCAAAACAAAATTGGTGTCGCCGCTTATAAATGCGGCAATGACAGCCGCAAGGCTTGCATATAGTACGCGATACGGATGCGGGTCATTGCACATGTAGCGGATGATTGCAGGATATATGCCAAATGCAATTACGATAAAGATGACGAGCAGCATGAGGATGAGCGGCATGAACGTACCGCCGAATATAATTGAGCGAAATTGTATTGTCCAACTGCACATGATTGCAATCATGCCTATTGAAAGAATTTCTGTGAATAGCGTTACAATGTTGTAGCAGAGTTTTGAAAGCGAATCGACAAGCGTAATAATCGGTTTGAATGCCGTTTGGTCAGCAGTGCATGCGCCGCCTGAAAAACAAGCAAACAAAAATGCAGGGAGCAGGAACGTGCCGTTTATGAGCGTTTCAAACGCTGACGAAGGAAACAGCGCACGTACAAATTCAGCGGCGTTGAGCGTGACTGTTTCTGCCGCTCTGCTTGCAGTTATTGGAATGCGCGGAAGTTGAATTAATAATATTGAGATAAGCCCTATGAGTGTGAGAAGAAATGTAGAGGCAACAGTGATTGCGACAATCCATGTGCCTGTTTTTAGTATGAGCTTTGTTTCGCGAAGTTTATTGACGGCTGCCATTGCTGAAAAAAACAACAGCGGAATGATGATGTATCGTCCAAATCTGATTATGATGTCTGTAATAAATGCGAGCGCAGAATTTGCCGCCGGTGAGTTTGCAGAAATGGTAAACGAGAGTGCCGCGCCAAGCAATGCGCCAATGAGATATTTTATCCAAAGTTTCATGGGCGTAAGTATAACATATAGAAATAGGTGTGTGAAGCCTTTTTATTCGTGCGGCAATATGCTATAATGTCTCAATATGGATAAAACGATTTTAGTCGCAGGAAAAGATTTGCCTGCTGGCGGTGATTTTGCAGACGGCATGGCGCTCGCAGGATATAATGTTGTAGTTACGGGAAATCCTGAAGCTGACAGTGCATCTGTTTCTGCCGAAAGCATAGTGATTGTATCATGGAACAGACCTTCGTCTATTTCTGCGCGCTCGCTTATGCTCCAAGCGGAAAATGCTTTCACAGTGATTGACGAAGCGGTGCTCTACTTTGATGCAAGCGTGTACGTTGAGCAGTTTACTGCGCTTTCTCCTGAAGAGTGCACGCGTGCAATCGACACGATGATTTCAGGCTACGAATATTTAACTATGGAATTGCTAAACAGAATTGAACAACGGAAAGCGAGCGGAAAATTAATATTTATCGTAAAGCATCATCCGAGCATGGCAGATGTCATTCGCTCTTCGTCGCTGCGCAGCAGCACGGCATCGCCTGCAAATCCATTTGTGAACAGCGCAGAGGCTGCATTTGTTGCATTTGCAGAAAATATTGCTGCGTTTGCAGGCGACAAACAAAATGTGACGATTGTGCTCGTTACGTGCGATGCTCAAAACGAAATTGCATCAAAAGATACAATGCTTGCTTCGTGGCTTGCAGCATACCTTGCCGACATAGACAGCGCAAAACACAAGATGAGTGCAAAGCAATCGCTTGCATGGATTAAAGCAGGTTCAAAACGGACAGGCTTGCTTGCGCGCTTGCCGTTCTAGCGTTGCCGCGTGCGCTGGTGTTTGTCAGGTGCATTGAGAGCAGACACCAGCTTGCTGTTTCTGACTGTTATAAACCTTTTTGCTTTGCCTCGTTCCACAGCGCGTCTTCTTCTTTTAAATGCGAACTATCCATAGGAATGTTACGTTCACGGCACTGCGCTTCTATGTAGGAAAAACGGCGGTAAAATTTTTTGTTTGCATGAGCAAGCGCAATTTCTGGGTCAATGCCAAGATGCCGTGCATAATTTACGAGCGCAAAAAACACATCGCCTATTTCCTCTTCTACATGAAGCAAGGCATCATTCTGCTCTTTTGGCGTGCCGACAGTGAACGCCTCTTTCTGTGATTGCTGCGCCGGCAGCAGGTGAGCAGCTTCTGCAACTTCCGCCAGTTCCTCAAATACTTTTTCTTGTACAGTTGTTATGTCGTGCCAGTCGAATCCTTTTTTTGCTGCTTTTTTTTGCATTTTGTATGCGCGCAAAAGCGGTGGAAACCCCTTTGGCACATCATCGAGCACTGACTGCCCGCAACGATTTTCTACATTCGCTTTTATTGCGTCCCACTGGGCAAGCACTTCTTTGCCAGTTTTTACGTCTCCCATTGCAGCAATTTTACCTTCGCTTTCGGGAAATACATGTGGGTGGCGGCGGATTAATTTTTCGGTAAGCTCGGTTAGCACATCTGCAACAGAAAAATCGTGCTGCTGTTCGTACATGTATGCAATCATTGTTGCGTTGAGCAGCACATCCCCAAGCTCTTCTTTTGCATGAGCCGCATCTCCTTCAGAAATTGCATCAACAGCTTCAAACACTTCTTCAAGTAAATCGCGGCGCATGGAAAGCGGCGTTTGCTCTCTGTCCCACGGACAGCCGTCTGGCGCGCGCAATATGCATATTGTTTCGTATAAACGCTTGTACGCGCGTGCAGTTTTTTCTACGTCGTCGTGCTGTACGCAATCATGCTGTACGTCGCTGCGCTGCAAGCCAGTTTGCATAGTGCGTTCAGTGTTGTGCTGTGCTGCAATATCATTATATGATTTTTCTCTGTTAGCCAATTTTTTTCTTTCCCCATATTTTGAGCAGTGTGCGTGGTTCTTGTGCAAGAATTGCCTGTGCAAGCAGTTTTGCCGCGCTCTGAAACGTTTGTTCCAATGTGATTCGTTCATCGCTTGTAAACGGCGAAAGCACGTAAGCTGCAACATCGGCGTTGTTTGGCCGTCCTATTCCAAAGCGCAGACGCCAAAAATCAGCTGTGCCCAAAACAGTTTTGGTTGAACGAAGCCCGTTGTGACCGCCCAGTCCGCCCGACCATTTAAAACTGATTGTGCCCAACGGCAGCTCAAGTTCGTCATGTACTACAAGAATTTCATTTGCCTTGAGTTTGTAAAAGTTTGCAAGTTCTATGATGCTTTCGCCCGAAGCATTCATGTATGTTTGCGGTTTTAGAAGAAAAATCTTGCTCGGCGCATTTTCTGCAAGGGTAGGCGCACGCTCGTTTTCTGCTGCAACAGGTGCTGAATCAGATTCTGTATTGCAAAGCATGTCACGGAAAACCCAGTCGGCGAACTGAGTCATTCCCACACCGCAATATGATCCTTTAAACTTCTGTTGCCAATCTAAACGATGAGCAAACGGCAACGCATCCGCAAAAATCCATGCAGCATTGTGGCGTGTGGCGCTATATTTATTTCCGTAATTGCCAAGAAATGCAACAAGTTGAATCATACGCATCAGTATAGCACAATGTATGGTTTTGTTCAGCATCGCTTTGTGCATCCTTGCATGCCCTGTGGCAAAATGCCCGCCCGTAGAAAAAAGATAAAAAAAATAGTATGGTGTATGTAAATAAATATGGATATTGCAAAAAAATTTAAGGAAACTGCCTCTTCTGTTTTGCCTGTTATGGTGATTGTTATTGTTCTTGGATTTACAGTTGCACCACTTGGCATTGATTTGCTTTTGCGATTTTGTGTTGGCGGTGTTTTACTTATCATAGGACTTACAATTTTTTTAATCGGTCTTGATATTGGCATTTTGCCACTTGGTCAACAGTGTGGTTCAGAATTAACAAAAAAACGCAATCTTCCACTTTTACTTTTTTCTGCATTTGTAATTGGCTTTTTAGTAACAGCTTCCGAGCCAGATATCCAAGTGCTTGCAATCCAAGTGAAAAGTGTTTTTCCATTAGTAAGCACTCGTTTTTTTATTATTATGATTGCAGTTGGAGTTGCCCTTTTTATAATGATAGGACTTCTTCGAACAGTATTAAATCTTTCGCTAAAAATAATTCTTGCCCTTTCATATATTTTGATTTTTTTACTTGCATTTGTTTGCTCAAGAAGTTTTTCTGGAATCGCGTTTGATTCAGGCGGTGCTACAACTGGACCTATGACAGTTCCATTTATTATGGCTCTCGGTGTTGGCGTTTCAAGCGTTCGAGCAAGGTCAGAAAATGGGCACGATAATTCAGAAGACGACAGCTTTGGCCTTACTGGTATGGCTTCTGTCGGGCCTGTTATGGCTGTGTTGCTCTATGGAGTGCTTTTTCCAGATCATGCTATTGCAGGAAATGCTGTTTTGCAAACTGCACATGAATCCGTGCACGGTCTTTTTTCATTCATTTCAATATTGCCGCACTTTGCAAAAGAAGCTGCTACTTCGCTTTTTCCTGTTGCGTTTTTATTTTTTGTGTTTCAACTGTTACTTTTAAAAATGCCGCCACGGCAAGTTCAGCGTATGACAATTGGTTTTGTTTACAGTTACATTGGGCTTGTAATTTTTCTTGTTGGGGTAAACGGAGGGTTTATGAGTGCAGGTAGAACGCTTGGAGAATTGCTTGGAACTAAAGCGTTTGAAAGAGGCGCCATGTGGCAATTTCTTCTTGTTGCAACAGGATTTATCATTGGGGCAGTTGTTGTTTGCGCAGAGCCTGCTGTGTGGGTTTTAACTGAACAAGTTGAACTTATTTCTGGTGGTGCAATAAAACGCCGTGTGCTGCTTTTGTCTCTTTCTGTTGGAGCTTCTGTTGCAATAGGACTTGCAATGATTCGTGCAATAAAAAATTTTAATTTGCTTTATGTGCTTATTCCAGGATATGCGCTTGCTCTTATGCTGATGATTTTTTCTCCTAAACTTTTTACGGGAATTGCATTCGATTCAGGAGGCGTCGCTTCTGGTCCAATTAGTTCAACATTTGTGTTATCTTTTACACTTGGAGCGTCAAAGGCAAGCGGTGCCGCTCAAGATGCATTCGGCGTGATTGCTCTAATCGCTATGACTCCTCTTATTGCAATTCAAATTTTAGGCATTGCATACAAAAAACGTACAGGAGGGTATGAATGAATTATACATTGCTAATGTGCATTGTTCCCCATGGGTACGGAGAAAACATCAGTAAACTTGCAACAAATGCGGGTTCCACAGGCGCTACCATTTTAATGGGAAGAGGAATTGCGTCAAATAGCATTTTGCAAGCATTAGCGTTAGGCGATTCATCAAAAGATGTTGTATACATTCTGATGAGTGATGATTCAAAAAATAAAATTATTAGCAACATACAAAATGAAAATTCAACAAAGAAAAAAGGATTCGGAGTTTTGTTCACAGTAAGTGCAACTCATTTAGTAAAGAATGGCATTGTTTCTAAAGGAGAAAAAAATATGACTTCTAACACAACGCACACGCTTATCACCGTTATTGCAAACAAAGGATATGCAGATGATATAATGGCTGCGGCTCGAAAAGCAGGCGCAGGCGGTGGAACTGTCATTCATGCAAGGGGAACCGCAATGCAGAATGACCCAAAATTTTTTGGCATGGAAATTGTTCCAGAAAAAGATATGCTCCTTGTTGCAGTTGAGTCAGCAAAAGCAAGCGTTGTATTGGAAGCAATTCACACTCTTCCGTGCCTTGAAAAGCCTGGTAGCGGCATTGTATTTTGTAGTCCTGCGTCTGATTTTATAGTTTTAGGAAAAAACGCTTGAAGACTCTTTGCGCTGTTAAGAGCGAACTTTTATTTCCTCATTCTAAAGACGGATTTGTTTCTGGTGAATACCTTGCAGAAAAATGTGGAATTTCAAGACAAGCAGTATGGAAGGCAGTTCGTTCTCTTCGCCTGCGTGGTGCAAAAATTGAATCGGTTACGAATAGGGGATACAGATTAGTTGGAAGCGCTGGAATAATTAGTGAAGATGATGTTAGGTTGTTGCTTGGAAAAAATATAGATGCAAACATTATTGTTTACGAAACGATTGATTCAACGAATACGGAAGCAAAACGAAAGTGTGCAGATGCTTTTGATGTTCATAAATTGAACGGCACTGTAATTATTGCAGAAAAACAGACGGCTGGAAGAGGGCGCATGGGAAGAACTTTTTATTCGCCTAAAGATTCGGGGCTGTACTTGTCGATTATTTATTCACCAAAAATATTTACCATTACACCTTCGCTTCTTACAGCCGTTGCATCAGTTGGAGTGTGCTATGCCCTTCAAGATGTTTATGGAGTTGAAGCACGTATAAAATGGGTGAATGATTTATTTTTAAATGGGAAAAAAATATGTGGCATTCTTACCGAGGGAATTACTAATTTTGAAACAGGTTTAATTGAATGTGCCATTGTTGGAATTGGAGTGAATATTCTTCCGACTAATTTTCCAAAAGAACTTTCTGCTATTGCAGGAAGTGTGCTAGAAGATAAAAATGCAGACACCAAACGAAGTGAATTTGCTGCAAGTATAATCACACACATTTTGTCTCTTTACAAAAACAATGATTTTTTAAATGCAATGATTGAATACAGAAAAAGGTCGTTTCTTATTGGAATGAAAGTTGCAATTCATCCTGTTGTAGAAAATGCTTGCGAACCGTACGAAGCATTTGTAAAAGGAATTACAGATGACGCAAAACTTATTGTTCAAAACGAGGATGGAAGAGAGTGCGTGCTTGAAAGTGGTGAAGTTCACATTGGGTCAGATGCAGTATGAGGGTAGCTGTCTGTATGTTGCGGCAATATTATTTTTGTGATATAGTAAAGTTCGGAGTGTATAATGGCTGAAGATTTAGACCCCTCAATTGCTGCGATTCTCGCAGAAGCTGAGCGTGCGCACAGAGATAGTGAAGTTGCTGTAGATGTTGCAAAGATGGAGCCGCTTCCTGACACGCAGACATCAGGATATGCGGGGCATTCATCAAAAACAATTCACGAAGTTGATTTAAGTGTGCGGCAATTTGGTCCGCCTGGAAAATTAGTAAACGATATGCCGTCATCAGTTTTCGATGACCCGCAGTATTATAAAACTGCGCTTTCTGGCGAAAATGAATCGGCACAGCGCGTGCACACGCAGCTCTCAAAATATTTAACATGTCAAGACCCGAAAGATCGCTCGGTATATCGTCAAAATATCATCTCTGCGTATTGGGAACTTTTGCGCGGCATGGCAGTCAAGACAGGCAATTTGCAGCTGCCTATGCCAAAACGCATGCTCATACGGTTTGGCATTTTGTTGCCATCGCTTTTTAAGCC
Source organism: Treponema sp. (assembly GCA_017446265.1). Classification (GTDB taxonomy): domain Bacteria; phylum Spirochaetota; class Spirochaetia; order Treponematales; family Treponemataceae; genus Treponema_D. The sequence continues at coordinate 3,858 of JAFSRD010000039.1, read as the reverse complement.
TGAACATAAAGAGTTTTTTTCAAAAATTATATTTGAAAATTTAACAAATGAGCCCATTCTCTACATGGACGAATGGTTTAAGGAAATTCTCTCGGGACGCATGGGAGTTTCGGTAACAGATGAGCCTGCTTCTGCGCGAAAAATTATTAAGGACCCGACTGAAGCTCAGTTGGCAGAACAGACGCGCCTCATGCAGTTGCAGTCAAAAAATTCTGGCAAGCTGCAAAGTGCGGAAAACATGCTCACGATGAAAGAGCACGAGCGCGAAATGCTCGAAATAGAATTGAAGCGTCTCATAGACGACATATGCGAGCATCAGCCGTGCTTTGGCATGGAGCCACATACTGCTCCATACACTGAAGCGCAAAAACATAATTTTTCGCTCATTACAGAAAAACTGCGCGGACTGTCGCGTAACGACAAAGAGCTGTCAAAAAATTTCAAAGAATTTGAAGAAGCAAAAGGCGTGTATGACAGCGTGCAGAATAAGCTTGATGCGGGACCGGAAATAATTGAAGCGAATACGGGCGAACTCAAAACCGAATTCGACACAGTGCGCCAAATGGCAAAGATGACTGTTGGCCGACAGGGAAACCAGTTTCCTATTTTTACGCGCGAATTTTTTCACTGCACGGAAAACGGTACAGGCACACGCGAAAATGTGCTTGAAGTGATGCGTTGGATTGAGTCGCTCGACCCGGGCGCGTTCTGTCGCATTCACAAAAGCGTGCCGAATCGCATTGTACCGTACGTGCTGCTCGTGCCCACATATGGCGACCGCGGTTTTTGCTGGCAGCCGTTCGACCGCTATAATCTCGTTACGAGCCGAGCGCGCATTGCAGTGCCCATGTACCCACGCGACTTGCGCATTGCAGTGCTCACTGCTGTTGCAGATTTGCGCTGGCAAGTTGCAAAAGAAAAAGCGTCGTACTACTGGATGGAAGAAGGGCTCACTGGCCAATATTATCAATACATCGACAGGCAAAAACTCAAAGGTGACTTAAAGCAATTTTTCATTGAAGACTATATTTTGTGGATGACAAAAGAGTCGAACGGCGTACAGCGGCTTGACAAAGAAGTACGCGGCATTTTCTGGCGCAACATGCCGTTTCCGAATGAGCTTAAGCAGGAGTTGCGCAAACGGAGCCTCGTGTATGATGAATTGTGCATAAAAGACAACAACCGTGCCATGTCGGACGGCTATTGATAATTATGCGTTACAAATGAAGCATCGCTTGGCCATTTTTGAAACTTACCTGCACAGCGTCTTGAATGATGTCGCCATGCTGTACGTTTCCTATGAGAAGCGGCGAACGTGGATTGTGACGTTGCATGTTGTTTAGAACTGTCTGCCTGTCATAGTTTGCGTAACAGTAGCGGCAAAAATGCGCGCACGTATTGTATGCGCCTATGTCTGCGCTTAAATAGCAGTTGCATTCTTTACGCGCATAGTTTTTTTCAGGAATGTTTAGCGAACATCCAAGCACTGCTTCGTACACTGCTTTTGTCATGCAGCCAGTGCAGTCTATGCCGAATTGCGCCAAATCATTTCCTTCCGCGCACGCTTTGATTTGTATGCCGTATGACGCGCCTATTTCTGCGCATGATTTTCCGAGCGCACGCCTATCGTTTGCGGCAACTTCCTGTACATCGGGAAAATTGCGACATACTTTTGGATATAAGTCTATAAAACTGATGACGCATGTCTTCGTAAAGCCTGAAAGCGCGCGGCACATTTTCTCAAAGCTTTGCATATGTTGCGCCACCGTATATTTCCCAAAGATGATGATGGGGTCATATCGCCACACAATGCGCGCCGCTCCAACGATTTTTGAAAGCGCTTTGAACGATTCAATGATTTCAGTTTTATCGGGAACGTTCGGCTCAATGCTTTTTCCATACGGTGTGATTGTGACAAACCAGAGTTGTCCGAACGGCGCAAGCAGCTCCATATGTGCAAGCATCGGCGCAGGATTTTTTGTGCAAAAGCAGATTGCATCGACGACATCGGGAGAGATGCGGTAGCGAATAAGTTGTGACACATTATACGGATTTCGTACGAGCACGTGTTTTTCGCGCAGACGATTGCAGAACCACTCTGAATAAAATGCAGGAATGTCGGTGCGCTGACCTGTATTGAGAATCATTGCGAAAATCCTTTTAAGGCATGACGGTAATCATTCTTTCAAATATGAATGCGCGTCTTTTATAAAACTTGCAATAATCAAGATTATAACAATGCCGACGGGAAATGCTGCGATAATTGAGACGCTTTGCAAATTGTTCATGCTGCTTTCATTAAAAATAAGTGCAATCGGGAGGAGCATAAGCAATATTGCCCAAAACAATTTTGTTTGTGCGCTCGCTTCTTCGCCTTTGCCCAACTCCTTATACGAATATGCTGATGCAACGAGCGTAATGGAATCGAACGATGTCGCATAAAACGAAATCATTGAGATGATTAAAAGCACAAGAACAACTTTGTAGAACGGCAAAGTTTGGATGATTGCGATGACCGTTTCGTAAAGGTTTCCTGTCTTCGTGAAAAATTCAAGAGCGTTAAATGTGCCAGATACATGTATGCCCATGCCGTAATTTCCAAGAATGACAAAAGAAACGAGCGTTGCACTCATTCCGAAAAGATAGGAGCCTATCACGACTTGCCGTATTGTCCTCCCTTGCGAAATGCTTCCCATAAAAAACGGAGATGCAACGCACCAGACGAGCCAGTATGCCCAGAAAAAAATTGTCCAGTTTTGCGGAAAATTAGTTTTTCGCAATGGGTCTGTATAAGTGCTAAGTGTAATAAAATTTTGCAACATAGTTCCGAGTGATGAAAAGCCTGTTTCAAGAATATAGAAAAATTTTCCACCAAAAATCAAAACATATAGCAGCAAGGCGGCAAAAAAATACATGCACAAATTTGCAAGATAACTCACGCCTTTCATTCCCGTAAGGACGGCAATCGTATAAACTGTGCAGATTACAACTAATATTGCTATCGTAAGATATTTACTCGAAGGAATTCCTGCGAGACTTGTTATAGCAGAAGACAGTAGCGGTGTTGCAACACTAAAAGTCGTAGCCGTTCCTGCAATCAATGCGATTACGGCAAGCACATCAATCAACTTGCCTGGAAAAGAATCAATTTTATTTCCGAGAAGCGCTCTGCAACTTTCCGAATATTTTTGCTTATGAACACCACGCACGTGAAGCATGAAGCCGAAGCAAGCAGCAAGCACTGCGTAAAAACTCCAGGGAATTGGCCCCCAGTGAAATAGAGCCAAAGTTTGCCCCCATTCTTGCAAGGAGCCAAGTTCTTCAAGGCGAGTTTCGTTTGCGTAGTAAATCCATTCGCAAAAAGAATAAAACAAAATGTCTGCTGCAAGTCCGCAAGTAAAAATCATTGCACCCCACGCGAAAAAATTGTATTTTGGTTTTTCATCTTTACCACCTAGTTTGATTTTACCAATGCTAGAAAACGCAATGTAAAACGAAACGAGCAAAATTCCAAGACCTACAATAAGGTAGTAAAGTCCTAATGTGTCACCAAAAAAAAATCTAATTTTTCCGATAACAAAAGTAGAACGCTCTGGAAATAAAACAAAAAATATGCACAGCAGCAAAATAATTGCGAGAGGAATTACTGTTGTACTAAAATCAATCTTACGTTTTGTATGCTTCATGTGCAAATTGAATTTTCCATTTACAATGCATAAGGAGACTTCTAAAAACTGGCTAGATGCTTCGCTGCCCTGTCACAGTTTTTAGAAGCAACCTTGAAAATGCGATGTTTTAAGTCGTGATATTTTAACGACTTAAAACTCGGTAAACTTCTAAAAAATCGTTGAAAACGAG
>JAFSRD010000038.1 GCA_017446265.1 Treponema sp. | reverse complement strand
TCTCCCCGCTTTTTTCAAAAAAATTATACTTTTTTTCCAACAAAAAATCGTAAAAAAAACAGGCGCTGCAGGCTCCCTATGACTCCTGCTTCGTCCCAAGCGCTTCTTCGCGCTTGGCTATCTCTCCTTCGCAGCGCTTTATCTCTTCAATAATACCAACAATCTCACTATCGTCTGCCCGTACCGCTTGTTCTTGTTCATTAATAATTTTTGCTGCCACTCTTTTACCAAGCTCAGCAAACTGTTCATCGCGCTTTGTTTCAAATTGTCGTCTTTCTATGCGTACAACGCTTTTATCGCTAAAATCTTGCACCACATTGCTCGCTTTATTGAGCGCGCTTTTCGAAGCCTCCACGCCTTTGTCAAAAGCGTTTTTTGAAACTTCTACGCCTTTATCAAAATATTTTTTAATTTTATCGCCGAACTCCATAGTGTACCTCCTGATTATAATATACACTATTTTATGCAATTCGCAAAGACAATTTTACGGTCTTCGCACTGCAAGCAATGTCAAATCATCAAGCTGCTCATCTTCCCGCAAAAACGTATATTCAAAGTAATTTTCGCTTTCAGCACTTTCTCGTTTTGTGCCGCAATAATATGCATATTTGTTAAAATGATTTTGCAAAAATGCATCAATGCGTTTATCAACACGCACGCTGTCCGCTTCAGTTGCATCTTCAGGTTTGTACATGCGAAACACTTTTTCAACAGATACGAGCGCAAGGATAACTTCTTCAATCGTTCCTGTACATGTCGTAAAATCAAATTCAAGCGTTTCGGCAGGCATCGGATTATGATATTTTTCAAGCGTATATTTTTTTCGCTCAAACACGGACTCAATAATTGCTCGCACACGATCAGCTTCAAGCTGCTCAGACTCTTCCCCTACTTTGTGATTGACATGCGCATCTCCTTCATGCAATCCATGCGCTTCGCATTTCACAACATTAAAAGAGGCATCACGAAATTTTCGTGTCGCTTCTTCAATGCCGTCAGTGTACAAGAATAACACGTCGCCGTGCTGCAAAGTCGTTTTTTCAACTTTGAATCCACCACGCATCTCAACCATGAATGACGGCAATGGACCTGCTGCAGGCGTTTGCACAAGCGTAAGCGTTTTTTCTTTATGTGAAACGCTATCATAAATATGCACGATATTGTCTCCTGCGTTGCACATGTATACATCGCCGGTAGCAGTGTCAAACAGGCAAATGATTATTGCCGCAAACTTGCCCTTTATGCCGAGCGATTCGATAAAATCATTTATCTGTGCAATAAGCTCGTTGAGATGAGTTCCATTTTTTTCATATGACCACGAATCAAAATATTTTCTGAACAGCGTTGCGACAACTGTCATCAAAAGCGCCGCAGGAACGCCGTGTCCCGACGCATCGCATTTTATGATGACATACCATCTGTCGTCAAGTTTTTTGTAATCAAAGTAATCGCCCGAAACGCCTGAAGCGCCTTCGTAATAACCGAAGCACTGCACGCTGCTTTCATCAAGATGCGCTATTGTTTGTTTTACGCCGTCGCTGCTCGTCTGAAGCGGCAAAAATGTCTGCTGCACTACTTTGCCGTCAAGCAACAATTTTTCATCTTGTGCCGCTCGAACTAGTCCGTGCGTCATCTCGTTGACGCTTTCACCGAGCTGTCCTATTTCATCGCGTCGCTTGATTTCTATGTCTTTTCCCACAAGCCTTGTCTTGTCTACCGTAGCGCCTATGACGCGCACATGCTCTGCAAGTTTACGAATAGGAGCGACAATGATTGATGCTAATACAAACGAACCGATGCTTCCAATTGCTATTGCAAACAGCGCAATGAGCGCTGCAATGGCAGCAATTCTGCGCATCGCATCATCAACAGAATTAATAAGATTTTGCGTAGACACTTTGACAAACACAATGCCGCGCACATACTCGTGCGATGAGCCCTGACGATACAGCACAGGGCGATAGAAAAGATATTCGGTATTCGTTCTGTCAAGGCGCACGTTGTTGTATTCGGGAACTGAACTGCGTGCTCCTGCTGAAAGCTCATTCATCGTCGTATTCAGTTTATTTGAAAGCTGCGTTGCAACTGCCGCAATCTCTTGACGACGCGCAACAGACTGGCTGTCTGTACGCAAAGCGAGTGCAATGCCTTCTGCGTTGAGCGCAACTATGTCCGAAGCAATATCGCCAGCCGCTTGTACAGCAACATCATTGAGTTCTGCGCAACGCGACACAATTTCCAAAACAGTGTCGTCTGTCAATGCCGAGACACCGTATGTAAGCGGTGAATTAGCAATTTTTTGTGAAATACCTGAATCATTTGTTGCCCACACATATGCCAAACTTGTATTTCTGTTATCTGCAGGGTAGCCGGTGATCGTTACGTATTCAGCTTCAGCAAGCGCAGATTTTTGCTCGGGCAAATAATTCATTTCAAGAATATTTTGTGTCGGCATGTAAATGCGCGTGCTTCCCGTAAGGCTTTCAAGCAGCATGTCTATTCGCTCGGAAAGCCCGCGCGCAAGCGTTTCTTCCTGCGTGCGCACCATATTGATTCCAAGCGGAACAGCAACAATGCTTACTATGCATACAACGAGTATTATCGTAAACCCCATGAGTTTAAGACGCAAGCTCACGCCTTTTTGTTTCAAATGAACTGCTTTCTTCTTTTTTTCAAAAGGCATAACATCTCCTGTAATGAGCGCTTGTATTTCAAGACGGACCGCAACAGCATCGCGCGCAGCTTGCACAAGACCGAGCGCTGCAAAAATAAAGCCCACTGTCGCAAGCGCGCACACAATCCATAGTAAAAGCGTTCCGATTTGAATGTGATAGTTCAGCGTATTTTGAACAGGCATCCACGACGGAACATATGTATACTGCCGTTCTATTTTTACTGTACCGTTCTCTGCAATGCGAAGCAATGGCGCGCTCGTGTACAAACCTCTGTCGGGATGCACAACGACAAGACGATACACACCTTCGGGCAATGAATTGCCAAGTTTGACATTGGCAATTCTGTTGTCTGAAATAACTTGGAACGCGCCATCAGTGCGGCGAAGCGTCATAGCATATGGCGGCGTGCCGTCAGCATCAATATATATCGTTTCAACAGTTCCATCATAGGTAAAACCGCCGCCCACAATATCAAGCGTAATGTTGCCGAATATGTCGCTGTCGCTGCTCACTGATCGGATATATGTTTCAGGCACATATTTATTTAAAAGCAATAGCACAGACGACGGCTTTCCAATGTTTCCAACAGTGTCAACAGCGGCGACAGAAAACGCATACAATCCATTGTTTCTATTTAAAAAAGAAGCAGTTGTGCCAGTGCCCATAATGCGGCGCGGCGGCAAATCGACAGCGTATACATCGTTCGCATGTGCAGCCATAAACGATGATACAAACGAGCGCACATCTTCATCGCGCATACGAATAGGATGCCGCTTGTTTTCTGCAACACGCGAATCTATTGGCGCAAGATATTGCAAGTTCCACGTGTAGCCTGCTACATCATCGTCGCTTGCATCGGAACTCCACTGAACACCAAACGAGTTTGATTCAAGGAAACCGAACGCATCTGTTTTTGGAAGCGCGACAATAGGTTGATTCGGCGGCGTCAAATCGAGGTAGTACTCAATAGCAGCAGGAGCAGACCAGTTTCCCGCGTAGTCGAGTGCGCTCACTTTTAAATGCCATGCGCCTTCGCTTTCAGCTGCCACTTCAATAGTCCGCTGTGCAGGAAGATTCATAATATATTTTGGCGGAACAGCATGCTCGTCGGTTGCCCAGCTCCACGAAAATCCTGCAATGCCCGAAGAATCTTCCGGGAGCGTTATGCGATACCTGACTTTTTCAGCAGTTGCACGGCGACCTGCAATATGTGAAAGCGGCGTTATGCGCGGAGGCTCAACAGAAATATCAGGAGAAAGACGGAAAATGCTCTGCGATTCTTGCCAAATAAACGACAAGTATTTTGCGCCTGAGCTGTTGCGCACGATGACGGGAAACGCAAACAAACTGTTGCGACGACCTGAAGAAAGCAGCATTTCATTCCACAGTACCCCGCTCTTTTGTGCCATGTATACAGCTTCAACGCCGCTTCGTGTGTCAAACCACACTGTAGAAATCATATCGTTAAACGAGAACAACACGGGACGGCTTGCATTTCCATCTGCTGTAATTTGTTCAATGCTGCCTGGCACAATGCCTGAACGCGAAAGCTTTGCAACGCAGATGTGTGCTGATTCAGAAGCGTAATACGTGCGCTCCCATGCAATATATAGTTCGCCTGCTATAACGCTCATAACAGGACGCTGATTGTGATAGAGCGCAAAGTCGCGTGTGTCGCCGCTAGAAAGCGCATTGCTATCGGTAAGAAGCAACGGTGATGACCATGTGCGCCCGCCATCAGTCGAAATTGTTTCATACAACTGATATGAGATGCGGTTGCCTGTTATATATTGTGCCTGAAATACAACATGCTCTCCTTCTGCTGTAGAAGCGAGCACCGGTATGAACGGATTTTGCAAACCGCGTACGCCTGCAAAATCAGCAAATGCCCCCCAGCGCATTCCGTCTTTAGATGTGGCAAAATGCATATGAAACGATTCATCTTCTCCAAACGACACAAATAAAAAAAACGAGTTGGTGCGCGTGGCATATATGCGCGGAGCTACAAACGGCTCATCTTCGCCGGTGAGCACTGTCTGTGAAAAACTTTTTGCACCGTCTCGCGAAACGAACACAGAAAGCTCCGCTATATTTGAAAGGGCTGCTACTGCTATTGTGCCATTTGCAGCGACCGCAGCAGAATAGATGTCTGGCACTTCACCTGAATATGGAAAAGGACCTGCAAATCGACTATTTGTTTGCCATGCACCGCGTTCATCACGATATTGGCAAGAAAGCCATATCCACCCAGCGCGCGCATCTACTTCTTGCCAAAAAACATACGTATCACTGTCATTTGCCGCAACGTGGGGAAAACGCGCATCTCCAGTGCTGATGCGCACAGGATTTTCCCAATAAAAATTTTGAGAAACAGCGGGCAAGGCAAACAGCAATAGCGCAAGAGACATAATCACTTTTACAGCAGCAGGATTCTTCTTCATCACAGCAATGCCCGTATCTTTTTTTGCAAATCAATTATCTTGGACGAACGCCTGTTTTCTGTCTTTTGCAAAAGCTCTTCGACAAGTGCATTCGCCGTGACGATGTTGTTGTTCTGCATCTCTGCAATTGCACTTTGATATTTTGCTTCATCTTCAGACGAAAGCACAATTAACGCCTGACCGCCAATTGCAATTTGAATGCGATCTTTCAACAATATAGCATTGTCGTTGTTCGGATTCAAGTCTATCGCTTCATTTACGAGCGATAGCGCAGATTGCAACTGCACTTCATCGCGTCCCGCTGCATTCACAATATTCTGCGCCTGCGTTGTCAATGTCGATGAGCGCGTAATGGCAGTTCTGTCCTGCGGCTTCTGGCGAATGCCTAAATCAATTTCAACATTATAAATGAGCTGCGCCAATCCCGGATATGACGAATTTATTTCATATAAGTCAAGCAACTCTGCATATGATTGCTGCTGTTTACCCTGCACATTGTAATTTGCGCGCGCATTTTCTACACGCTGCGCAAATAAGTCGGAAAAACCGTTCGGGTCAAGGATTTGCTGAATGCGCAGCGTCAAAAGACTTGCTTCCTGATTGAGTGGATAGACGAGTTGCAGCTCTTGCAGTTTTTTCAATGCTTGCGAAAGCACTTCCTTACCTTCTGAAGCGCGCCCCGCTTTGAGTAAATCGCCTCCCTGTTTAAAATACTGCTGAGCGATGCTCAATATCTGCGACATTTCAGGATAAAGCGGCGCAGATGGCGAAATGACGCGACCAGTTTTCATTGAAAGAGCTGTGCTTACGAGCGCGAGCAATGCCGTAATTTCATGATCTTCGTCAATATTTGTCACTGCCCAGAGATTTTTTGCTTGCGTGAGCGCGTTTTCCGCAGCATCAAAATTGCCGTTGTAATATTCAGTTCGCGCACGCGTTTTCAAGTCACGCACTTGGCGGACAATCTGTTCGTTTTGACGCGTCTGAATCTGTGCACCAAGCGATGCAAGCCGTCTGTCAGATTGTTCTCGCAACGTTTCAGATTCTTGATATGCAAGCGATTCGTTGTATTTTGTACGAGCTTCTTGCAGACGACGGCGAGCTTCATCAAAATTGTTTGACGAAAGAGCGCGCTGCGCCTGCGTGTAGCGCAAGTCGGCCTCGTTCTGTGCGCGTTGTGACAGCAGCACTTGCTCGGACGCATTTGCTTCCATTGCTACAAGATTTGGTTCAAGAGAATTAAGCGTTGTGACAGCATCATAGATAGAGCGCACGTGTGATGCATATGACCCAACATATGAACTGCCTGCAAGCTGCGTGTTCGCCTGAACGAGAATGGCTTTATTTTTTGTAATTGCACTACGGAGCGCGGCAGATGCGCTGACAGCTTGCGACGGATATTTATAGGTAAATCCAGTTGTTTCGTCGTATGTGCCTTGATACAACTTCTGCACTTCCTCATATTCACTCATACGCTCCTTAACATATGAAGAAGCGCACAAAGCGTAATGCAAAGCGACTTTTTGCCACAGCGTCGTCAATGTGTTTTGTTTAAAAAGCGCAATGGTGCTGCTCATTTTTTTATATGCATCTGTAAATGCATCCCACAAAATGAGTGTGTTTGTTTCGTCGGCTTTCGCGTGCGCATATGCAACTGCCCACGGCAAAGACGAAAGCGCTTGTTCCGCGTCCATAGCGCGTGCATTTTCAATCGCTTCTGCAAAAGCAAAAAGCGATGGCGCATATGAGCTTCCGTCAAGCTCTGCCTGCGCAGGATTTTGTGGAGCGGCATGCGAAAGCGCACGCTCTGATTCTGCAAGCAACTCGACAGCATATTCGCGCAAAAGCATAGCTTGTTCTGAAAGCCCCGCAGCGTATTCCATTGAGCATAAAAAATTCGAGAACACTGCCTGTTCCTGCTCGCTGTTTTCACCTTCAAAAAGCAGATAAAAATTATTAAGCGCTTTTCCAAGCATCGCAAATGACGAAATAGCTGTCAGCGAGGTTTGCGACGGAAGCGATGCAATGTCGCCGTTAGCTTCCCCAATGAACACGCGCGAAGCACGTTCAAGTGCGCGTGTCGTTTCATCTTTCAGGCGCTTTATGAGAAAATCCCGTTCGTAGTCGATTGTGCCCGCAATGCCTGAATCAGGAATAGTGTCTATGCCAAGAAGGTAGCGCGAGACAAACGGCAAAAACGAGGCATCGCCCACCTCGTCGTCATTGCCGTGCAAAGCCGTAAAAATAGAACGAAGCTCATATCCAGATTGAAAGACGCTATTCCGCAACACAGCATGCGATTCAAACGCACTACGCACAACTGCAAATGTTGTGCGGCTTCGCTCCACATCATCTGCACGTACTGCCGCAATATACGCCTCGACAGCATCAGTTAGCGGCTGCAGGGCTTGCGCGTGTTCGGCAATATGTGCATCGACACTTGCAAGAATGTCACGCACACGGGCAGCTTCGTTTGGCTCGGAGGCAAAAAAATCATCTTGATACATGAAGAAGCCGCTCCGTATGATTTCTACTGCACCTGTATAATCACCGCGGTAAGTACGATTTACCCCTTCCTGCAAAATTGTTAAAAACTGTTTGCGGTACACATTGAACTGCGCTGCAATTTGTGCGTTGCGGACAAACGCAGCTTGTCGAGCCGTCGGATTTTTTTCAAGCGTTTGCAGCCGCTCAATTATTGCAAGAATTTTTTCATCGTTTTCAGGTTCATTTTGTATGACATCGACAAGCGTTTGTGCAACAGCGGCATATTCGCTCCGCACTTTCATAATTTTCCGCACGCGTTTTTGTGCGCTGTCAAATTGTTCGGGGTACAATTCAATGAAATCGTGAAGTTTTGCGAGCGCTCCATCGTAATCTGTTTGCGCTATAAGTTCATCGATATGTACAAGCGACAACGTTTCCGTATTTTGTGCGAAAAGCGGCAATATGAGAATGCAATATGCTGTCAATAGAATAAGTTTCCTTATCTTCATGCGTTCAGTCCGGAAAGCCCACCACCACGTATTATATCATATTTTCTAAAAAACTTCTATTTGCGCTTTTCTCTCATTATATTTTCGGTTATATTATTCACAAAATGGAGAAAAAAAACCGAATATATAGTATATTTACCATGATGAAACGATTTGCTTTTCGCATGCTGACAGTTGTTCTTGCCGCAATTTTTACTGCGCTTCCCCTGCACCCGCTTGATTTTACCGATGCGCTTTCAAGACTGTCTGACGCATTTTCATCGCTTGCAAACGGAAACGAAGGCACAAGCTCGTTCCGTTCATTGCTCATTCCTTCTGGCGGCAGGGCAGAAAGTCTCGGCACAGCGTTTACTGGTCTTGCAGACGACATAAGTTGCATTGAATATAACCCCGCATCAAGCGCGACGCTCAAGCAGACAGAGCTGGCTGCATTTCACAACGCCTGGATTGCAGACGCTGCCATGGAAACAGTTGCCGCCACAATGCGAAAAGGCAACATAGGCTTTGGCGGGCAAATACGGTGCTTTTACGTTCCATTCACTGAGTACAACTCATTTGGCGAGCGCGTTGCAGGAAGCTACTACACGGAGACAACTGCCATATTCAACATCTCGTACAATTTTCTTGCAGGTTATTATTTTAAGGGGATCGCGCTGGGAATAAATGCAAAAGCATCGTGGCGCGGCATTCCCGATTACGCAGACAACAACACCGGTGCAATAATCAGCGGTTCAGGCTTGTCGCAGTCTGCGCTTGCGGTTGCGGGAGATTTCGGCATGATGCTCCAGTTCAATGCAGGAAAACTGTTTCACTCGCGCGAGCCAAACTTGCGCATAGGCGTAAATATCCTGAACGCAGGCGTTGCGTTTACCGGATTTAAAAGCGCCTCAGGCGTTGTGCTCGACGATGCGCTTCCGACGAGCGCGGCAATCGGCATTTCGTACAGGATTGTCAAGCCGCTGCTCGTTACCGCTGAGTTCCGACAACCATTCAACATGCTCAATATTTCTGAATACGCAATGTGGTCAGCAGGCGCAGGAGTTGAAGTTCGTGTAACAAATTTTTTTAGCGTGCTCGGCGGATTCTTGCTCAAAGGCGCAAATCCACGAATCAGTCTCGGCAGCGAATTTACTATCTTCAAAAAAATTACGCTGGACATAAACTACACACTTGATTTGACCTCGTCGCTCAATCCTGTAAACAGGATAAGCCTCTGTGCAAAAGTGCCGCTCGGCGACAACGGCAGAGCAGAAACCCAAAAGAGGATAGACGAGCTGTACAATGCAGGATTGCAGTATTTTTCTGAAGGCGCTTACGACAATGCAATAGCATGTTGGGAAGCTGTTTTAAAGATAGACAAACGGTTTGATCCCGCGCGCGAAAGCATAAAAAGCGCACAAGCTCAGTTGTCGCTCATGCAAAAAATTCAAGACGTGCAGCGGCTGGAGTAGCTATTTCTTTTTGCAAAAAATGCGATAATTGATCCACGGGAAAATAGGATGCGCCGCTTCAAGATTTGTGAGCCACTCGGTGTTTACAGAATTTGAGCCAAGCGATTCAAACACTGTCGTAAATGCAGCAATGCTTTCATTAAAACGTTTTGCCGCGTACTCTGGAAAGTTTCCTTCCCACAGCATATTTGCCCAGCCGCACGACTGAGCGAGCATAAGTTCTCGAGATGCAACGTTTAAAAGATGCGCTTTCAGCCCTGTGTCGTCAGGAAAACGCTCTGCCAAATCTACCATGCGTTCGCTTGCTTTGCGCACATGGCGAATCATCCAGTCGTTTTTTTGCGTAAGCAAAGCTTCTCCGTAGCCCCAGCCGTTTGTAGAGCTATAATATGGCCGCACGTGCTGCAATTTCTCTTTTTCAGCGAGGATATTTTTAAAACTTGAAAATGAAAGCATGCTCCCGCATCTAAAAACATGCTCAAGCCATTCTATTCCTTCAATCCAATTCTGCGCAAAGCGCGAGGCTGAAAACGTACACACAAGCGAAACGATGCGCGATTCTGGCAAGAGCGATTGCGCATTTTCGAGCATCGCATATTTTCTTGCAACAAATGAAGATGCATCTATTTGACACTGATGTTCGGCAACTTCAATATCATACTGCTTTTCGCTTTTGCTCCAGTAGCGGAAACCTGACGCATAGCGCGCAGTTCCATTTTCAAAAAAATCTGAAAGCGCTTCAAGCGGAAGCTCAAACGCAATGTCGCGGTTTACATCGCAATACGCGCCACCTGATGCAAATCCACTTTCGCCAAATACTTCTCTATCCACTCGGCTGTCACGTGCAAATGCCACTATATCAGAAGCGCATTCGACCGGTGCAAAAATCCCTTTTTCAATTTCATCATTGGAAAAAAGGAAAGCGCGCGTGTCGAGCACAGTATATCGTACGCCGTATGCACGCAACACCCGCTCAATGCCTGGCATGTATCCCATTTCGGGAAGCCAAAAACCAGTCGGCTGTTCTCCAAAAAACGTACAATGCGCATACAGTCCTGTTTCCACTTGCGCGTTAAGAATTTCTTCCATGTCCGCATAGTGCGGAAGAAAAATATTCGTGCCGCATGTGGCAAGCAATTCGACATATCCTTTTTTTTCGTATTCAAAAAATTTTGCAAGAATATTTTGCCCAAACACAGACGTAAAATTGAGCTTGTCTTCCTGCGCTTTTTCAAGGTGAAATTTAATTAGTTCAACTAACTTACTGTCTCCTTTGTGATTTTTGAGCTCGCGTTTTCCAAACGCAATGCGCCTGTCAAGCCACGTCATATACTGCCGTTGAACAACAGGATCGCAAAAAAGCGTACAGAGCGACGGCGAAAGCACGAGTGCAATTTTAAACGGAATCATGTCTTTTTCAAGCGATTCAAACATTTTCAGCAACGGAATGTATACATTTGAAATGGATTCATAAAGCCTATTCATTTCAGGAGCGAATTTCTTTTCATCTTTGTCTATATGACGTATATATTCCTGATCATCTGAAATAAGCAGTACAAGACTTTTGCTCGCCATCAATAACTCCAATTTTTAAAAAAACGACTCGCGGTGATCTTTATAATGCTCAAACAGTAATTCTTTCATTCCCGAAAGCTCCATAATAGGAGAAAGCGTTTTACCTTTGTGGAGTTGCATATCTGAACAAAGTCTCGAAGAGCGCGGAATCGTCAGCACGTTTGTAGACGCAAGAACGCGCATGCTGTCATTTACTGTCGCCCGCAAATCTATATAGATAAATTGCTTTTCTGCAGGACAGAGAATATATTTGCTTTTGTCTGAAAGAGAAATCTGCACATCGTAAAAATCATCTACAGGCGTTCTCTGCTTTTCTACAGATGCAAATACCCGAAGGAACAAGGCATATGTCTCGCTCTCTTTCAAGCGCATGCTGTCTGCTTCGCTCATATTCCAAAATACAAACACCCAGGCAGGATTCCGCAAAATAGCTTCAACCTCTGTCGTGTTGTACATGCGGGGCGCTATATTTTCCCGCACAGCATCAGAAGATACGACCATATCGGAAGTTGTTTGCTTTTTATTTTCTTCAGCAGCATCAAGCAAATCGCCGATAAGAAAACTACGGTTAAGATTTTCCGGAACATCTATGCCGAAACTGTCTGCCAAAGAAAGCAAATCGGCAAAAGAAAGCGTTTCAAGATATATTCTAGTAATCTTTTGTTGCGTCATACTTGCTTAATAATCCTAAAAAAAGAATTATTAGTCAAGGCGGGAAATCACAATCAAACCTCACGAGAGAGTCTCTTTTACTCGGAGACAAAAATGACAATCTATTTTTATACACGGCAACGGACTGTCTGCAGAAAAATAGCTGATGCATTAGAGGAGAATGAGCACACATGCTGCATTTACACAGACTTCAATGATTTTTATGACGCTATTTTGAATATGAAACGCTGTCCCGACTTATTGCTGCTCGACTACTTTACATTTGACCACGATGCATTTAATGTGTACCGCTACATGCGCGACATAAAATGCCTTATCCCGCTCATATTCTACGACAACCCGTTTCCATCAAACCGTGTCAAGCGCATAAGTCATTGGTGCATGATTCTCAATCTTTTTTACTCGGATGTGGAAAACATCAATGTTGCCTCATATGTTCCGGTGTTCAATCAAATTGCAACGACACTTGAACTAAACGATGTAAAGTCGCACGCCGCTCTGCTGCATGCAAAATCGCAATATGAAAAAAACACAGCATCAAAAGCATGCACGTATGAACCTGCAACCGAATACAAGATGCTCTTGCCATGCGCATTATACCGCGTATTCAAAATACTGCATGCGCAACATGGCAATGCAATAAGCACAACACAAATAAAGCAACTGCTCGCTGATGAAGGCATTGATAAAAAAATAGCGTCTATATACTCTGATATTTGCAGATTGAAAAAATACCTTAATTCGCGTCCTTCTCTCCACATTGAGCGATTTGAGGACGGATACAGGCTTATTACATACGAGTAAGAGTGCACGGGGCTGTCCAAAAAGAACAGTTGTACCGAATTTAGTTCGGCTTTAGGGTACGCTACGAAGTAGACTTATTAGACAGCCTCACCATGCTATTTGAGGCTTGCCCCGATGCGTTCAAGTACTTTTTTGCGGTCAAGCGGCTTGATGATATAGTTTTTCGCACCAAGCAACAAAGATTTTTTTACAAGTTCTTCTTTGCCAAGCGCGCTCACCATAACAACGCGCGCATTTTTGTCAAACGTCATAATCTGCTCAAGCGCGGTAATACCATCCATGCGCGGCATAGTTATGTCCATAGTTACCAAATCGACATTCGGACAGAGCTCCTTGTATTTATCGACACCCTCTTTTCCGTCTGCCGCAGTCGCAATGATCTCGTATCCTTCGCTGGAAAGGATCTGTCCAAGCTGTTTTGCAACGAACATGGAATCATCAACTACTAAAACACGGAATTTAGAGCCATCGTTTTTTACCCCCTCAGGCGGACGCTCATTAATTGTCGGAAAATCTTGCTTTGTCTTCATACTTTATACTCCTGCCGTTTATGTACGTTCACGTACTGCTACGTTTACTTCAATTTTTCCACATTCTGAAATGAGCGGCACAATAAGCGCCTCAACATTTTCAGATGTTCCGCTCAGAGCTGCAATCTCCATCTTTTGCCCGACAAAAAGAGCAGGCGGCGTTAAATCGAATTTAAAGCCAAGCTCTTGCAATTTTGTAACAGCTTGCGCCGTAATCAAATTTGCAAGTTCGCTGATTGTCGCTTTTGCAAGGTCATCGAACGATGTAAGCTGCTCTCCGTTCATTTTGGAGGCAATATTCAATGCCGTTTCGACTGTCATGTCAAAAAGCACGCGCCCTTCAACATCACCTGCAAGACCAACAAGCGCAGCAACACCCATCATCGGCATAGCTGTTGATTTGAGATACAAGTCACCACGTTTTACCTCTGTTCCACCAAGCACTTCTTTGAGAATGCTGTACGAGGTTTCGACAAACGGGTTAATATACTCTACTCTCATGCAATACTCCTTATTAATTTATTTTTTCATGTACACTTTAAGCGTACCAACAGTTTTTTCTACAAAACCAGAGGACGGCGGCAGCAGCTCATTTTCGCCAATCACTATTATACCGTTCCCTTTTATTTTTTCATCAAAGTCAGCGACAACTGTTTCTTGCCCCGATTTTGAAAGCAATGACAAAACATCACGCGCAAAGATTATATCAATTGACGGCAACGCATTTGTGTTCTGGCAATCATGATACTCAAACATAATACTATCTTTTATGTTTTGTGTAAATGTGCATTCACCGTTCGCTTTTTTTGTTACAAATGGCGCGTACCAACTCGTTGCAGCCTCAGGAGGAGCAGCAAGCAATGGCGCGTTCGACACGTTGAGCAAGTCAGTATCTTGTGCGTAAATGCGCAAGTACGCAGCAGGATATTTTTTTCGCAGCACGCATGCAAGCGCATACGACTCCATGCCCTTGCCGCAACCAGGGTTCCAGACAAAAATCTGCTTTGCAGAGTTTTCGGGAAGAATCTTGTACACTGCGTCCGCAAATGCCTGCGACCACCATTTTCCCGTATACTGCGACCAGAACGGACGGAGAAATGCATCTGCGTCATCTTCGTTTTGCAGCTGCGTTTTTCCACTGCCGCGCTCTTTGCACCATGCACTAAACCGAGAACGCACCCACTGCTCGTTGAGCGTTGTCACAGTAAATTTGCGATACATGTACAAACTTTCAATAATAAACTTCAAATCGTGTTCAGACGTTTCTGTTACCGATTTTTCTTCTTTCTTTTCTTCTGCAGGCGCAGTTGTTTTTTCCGTTTTTGTTGCGGCAGGCGCTTTTTGCTGTGGCGCGCTCTGTTTTACGCTGAGCGGCTGCTGGAACACTTGCTTTGCATATGTGCGCTCTTTATCTTCTTCTCCGACACGCGAATTGAAAATCTTTGCTATGTCGAGAAGTATGTATAAATGCTTGTCAGCTTCGACAACGCCAGAGATATATTTGATATTAATGTCGCCAAAGAGCGGATGCGGCGGCTGAATCTTGCTGCTCTGCACGCCAACAACTTTGTCAATCTTATCGACAACAACGCCAAATGTCTGCTCGCCGACAGTGAGAATCAATAAATTTTGCAACGTATTGTCTTTGCGCTCGGGAACAGAAATGTTAAAAAACAGGCGCAAGTCAAGTATGGGAATAATGTCGCCACGCAAATTGTACACGCCGAGCACAAACGGCAACGTGTTCGGCACATACGTAAATTGCCCTGCTTTTGCAATTTCCTTGACGTTCATAATATCAATGCCGTAATCTTTTCCAGAGAGCGAAAATCCTACCATTCTGAAATCGACCGCTGCTATTGTTTTTACTTCACGCGTGTCAGCAACTTCTTCCGTTACCATGAGTGCATTTTTCAGTCGCTCTTGTATTGTCTTTGCTTCCATGTTTCCTCACTCACATGCGTACGTGCGCATTAATCTCCTGCCTCACTCCAAGCTCAAGCAGCTGGCTCACATCTATGATGAGCGAAACTGAGCCGTCACCGAGAATAGACGCGCCTGCAATGCCAGGTGAATTAGTAAACTGGTCGCGCAACGGTTTGATAACGACATCTTCCTCGCCGATGAGCGAGTCTACCATAACGCCAATCTTTTTGTCCTGCATGCCGACTATGACGATAAAGCAATAATCATCTTGCGTGCGCTCTTCTTCATGAATGTTGAACAGGCGGGCAAGGCGCAAAATGCTTATAACTTCGTTACGCACGTTGAGCACCTCGTAGTTGTCGATAGTGCTTATCTCGTTGAGCTTGATGCGCTGGCTTTCAATGACAGATGCGATAGGAATTGAGTATACTTCCTGCCCTACGCGCACGAGCAAGCCCTGTATGATTGCAAGCGTGAGCGGCAGCCTGATTGTAAATGTCGTGCCGTTTCCTTTTTCGGAAGATACGAGCACAGTGCCGTTGAGCTTTTCAATCATTGTCCTTACAACATCAAGACCGACGCCACGCCCTGAAACGTTTGAGATTTTTTCCGCTGTTGAAAATCCTGGCTCAAAAATGAGATTGAATGCTTCTTGATTTGTTAAAATCTTGTCGGGGTGAATGAGCCCATTTTTAATGGCTTTTTGACGAACTTTTTGCACGTCGATACCAGCACCGTCGTCAGATATCTCGATAACTATCATGTTGCCTTCATTCGACGCTTTCAAGAACACGGTGCCCGTTTCCGACTTGCCAGCCTTTTTGCGCTCTTGAGGCGACTCAATGCCGTGGTCAACAGAGTTGCGCACGCAGTGCATAATCGGGTCAAGCAAATCTTCTACGACAGACTTGTCCAGTTCTGTGTCTTCACCTTCAATTTCAAGTTCCACTTTTTTGTCTAAGTCGCGCTGCAAATCGCGTACAACGCGCGGAAAACGGCTGAAAATCTGGCTGATGGGAACCATGCGGATTTTCATAACGCCTTCTTGCAATTCGCCTGCAATGCGTCCAAGGTTTTGCGTTGAAGAGCGGACTTTTTCAGTAATGCTCTTAACTTCTGAGTCATATGCATCAAATGCAGACGAAATGTCGCTGTAATCTGCGGCAATGGAATCTTTTACTTCTCTGACTGGCGTACCGCTCTGAATTTTTGCAAGGTATTGCGGCAGCATTTCAAACAGATGATGCACGCGCTCCTTGTACCCAGACTCAAGGCTTTGGAACAGCGAAAGAGAGTTGCCGAGTTGCATAGAGAGCTGATTGAACGCAGCTTTCGTGATTACTGTTTCGCTTACAAGATTGAGCAGATAGTCGATGCGCCGTGAGTCTACGCGGAGAATGGAGCCTGTCTGCGTTGCGTGGGCAGGGGCTTGCGCAGCAGCAGGTTTTGCTTCTGTCGTTCTGGGCTGCTCACGCACAGAAAGCTCTTCATGAACAGCAACTTCTTCCTGTACAGCTTCTTCATTTTCTTCGTCTTGCTGCTGCATGTGCGCAGCTGCCTGCACAGGAGCGCTCTTTGTTTCTGCGGCTTCAAAAGAATCTATGAGTTGGGCATCGTCTGCAAGGGTCACGTCTGCAAGAAATGCTGCATCTTCAAGCCGTTCTTGACTTTCAGTTGTAGCGATGTAGTAGTACACGTTTTCGTAAAATGTGTCTTCGTACAGAGAGTCAAAATCGGGAACAGTCTTTAAAATGCTGCCGAGCGCTTTGAGCGCGGCAAACACTTGAATGCCGCCTACTGTATTCATAGGATTGCTCTCGTCAAATTTGACGGCAACGCACCACAGTTTTTGCCCCGCCTCGCACGACTCCTTCAACTCAAGGTATTCGCTTTCAGAAAGCGTCGGTCGGTTGAACGCAGAAGCAGCCTGTTGCGGCGCGGGCGCTGCTTTTTTGGGAGCTGGCTTGCTCTGCTGCGCTTTTGCAGGAGCAGCTTTTGCAGCAGGTTTTGGAGCGTCGCCTTGTGAAATATAGGAATGAAGTTTTGCTACAAGCGCTTCGATATTTTCACCATATACAGAGCCGTTTGCACGAGCATCGAGCATCGCTTTAATGACATCGATTGAATTGAGCAACATATCAATGACAGGCTCAGTCACTTTCAATCTGTCCGAGCGGATTTCATCAAGCATGTCTTCAACCGTATGCGTGAACGTAGAAATTTCGTTCATTTCAACAGTTGCAGAACCGCCTTTGAGCGTATGCGCAGCACGAAATATTTCGTCGATAGCTTCATGATTGTTCGGGTCGTTTTCTATAACGAGCACATTGCTTTCAAGATTATCTACCTGCTGTTCAGCTTCGGCAAAAAAATCTTTGAGCAACTCTTCATTGTTGGGATCGAGATAATCACTCATATATGTATATTATATACTTTAATCAAGATAATGCAAGTACTTACTGCAAAAATTTTCATCAATTTTATTCATAAAGTTTGGTCATTTTTTTGCCGATACTATGACAGGTTATTTCCGCCATTCTGGAGCATATTGTGAGACAAAAAAACAGCATTTACGCAATCTTGATTGTTTTAATAATTTTTGCCCCGCTGCAACGCGCCAGTGCAGCAGGATTTTTCAACGGATATGCAGGCATCAGAGCAGACATGCAATTCGCAGATAAAGCTACAGGCACGTTTGGCCCAACGCTTGCCCTGCACTCATTTTTTGCAGGTCAGTTCAACATAACAACCAATCTCATTGCACGTGCAGAATTTACGCTGGGAGCGGGCAATATATTCAGCACAAAACTTTTCACAGAAGGCGCAGATGCAAAATTCCAGATAGACGAAATATCTCTCATTTTCAGAAGGCAGTTTTTAGGCGGCGCAAATTATTTGAGCGCATTTGTCGGCACATATGAGCCTGTTGGAAGCGATATGTTTTTGCGCCGTCAGTTCGGCATACAGCCTATTGCATCAAAAATCACTGAAAGTTGGCTGGGGCTTGCAGGTTCCATACTGTACCCGCTTTTTGGCATGGGCATTTCAGATGTTGTACATTTTTCAAGGCAGCCTATTTCAACGGGCATATATGTCTATTTCAACCGCAACAACAACATAAACTGCATGGCATTCAACAGCGACCTGCGTTTTGCGTGCGCATACCAGTATTTCTACCTTGATGTCGTAGCAGGAATAAACGTACCATTTAAAACAACAGACGCAACAGGTGCAAAAGTACTTCTCCTCGTCAATTCGCTGTACGGTCACGCAGGAATGACGTTGCTTGCTGGAAACAACTATACGCCTGTGGCATTCTTTTTGCAAGCAGGCATCTACGATTTTGTACTCATGGACACAACAGCTTCTAAATTCAGCATCAGCCCTGACAAAAGCATCTATTTTCTTGCAGAATTCCGTTCGCACTTTGGCGCATCGCAACTTGTGTTTTCAGCATTCAGTTTGCCAGAAGACACAGTGAAAAAACTATTATTTATTCACGACACGCTCGGCGTAAATGTTTCATTCAGCAACAATGCGATTCACGCAGGCGCAATGCAGTTTGAGCTTGGCGTACACACAACGCTCTCGTTTCCAAATAAATACTTTATAAACGTAAAAGACATAGGCAATTTTTTTACTTCACTGCCAACCATACTTTTAGCGCCGTACATGACAATGCGCATGTCGTCTGGCGAAGCGCGCATCATGCTCCAGCTAGACACGACAGCCATAGTAAATAAAAAATTTGCAAAAGCATTTGAAATAAATGTCGGCTACAAAACGCAGTTCTAATCAATTATAGTTTCAGCAGTGCAAGACGTTCGCACGCTTGCTGTACTGCATTGCGATGACCAAATGCACTGAAGCGCAAAAAGTTTTCACCTGCCGCGCCGAAGCCTGAACCAGGAGTTGTCACCACCCTGCACTCATCTAAAATCTTGTCAAAGATGCTCCAACTGGTAAAACCGGGAAAGCGTGCCCACACGTATGGAGAGTTTCCCGTGCTATAAATTTCTGTACCGCACGCCTTAAAATTGTTGCCTTTGAGCGCAGCGTGAATGATGCGCACGTTTTCAAGATAATAGTCGATTGTCTTTTTCATCTCTGCAAGCCCTTCGCTGTCGAGCGCGGCAAGTCCACCTGCCTGCGCAATATTTGACGCGCCGTTAAAAAGCGTCGTCATAACGCGCGACCAATCTTTTATGACAGGCGTTCCGTCAGCGTATAGCAGCGTTTTTGGCACGACAGACCAGCCGAGCCGCACGCCGGTAAATCCTGCTGGCTTTGAAAACGAGTTTATTTCAACTGCACATGTGCGCGCCCCTGCAATTTCAAAAATTGTTTTGGGCAGCCCGCTCGTTCTGATAAACTGCGCGTACGCCGCATCAAACACAATGATGCAGCCGTGCTCATTTGCAAAGTTGACAAGCGTCTGCAGCTCGTCTCTCGTCGAAGCGTAGCCAGTGGGATTGTTTGGCGAGCAAAAATAGATGATGCTGTTGTCAGGCACGGCTGCTAAATCAGGAAAAAAACTGTTTTGCGGCGTGCACGGCAAATATGTGATGCCGCTGTATGTTCCATCGGTTGCCGCTCCTGCCGCCCCAACAAGAACAGAGCCGTCAACATATACAGGATATGCAGGGTCCTGAACTGCAACATGCACGCCGCTTCCAAAAAGCGTCTGTATGCGCGCAATGTCGCACTTTGCCCCGTCGGAAATAAACACTTCGTCTGCATCAGCCATGCCGCTGTAAAACGTTTCAGCAATCTTTGCGCGCAATGCAGGAAGCCCTTGCTCATCTCCGTAGCCAGAATATCCTTCGAAAGTTCCAAGCGCGCGGGCATATTCTGCCATTGCGTTTGAGATATGAGGCGTGAGCGGCTCTGTCGTGTTGCCTATTCCTAAACTGATGAGATTTGCATCGGGATGCGATGCAACATACTCCCTGCTCCGCCGCGCAACTTCGGGAAAAAGATAGCCTGCTGCGAGACGTGAAAATCCGCTGTTTCTCTGCATCATGTCAGTTATTGTAGCAAAACACAGCGCAATGTGCAACAAAAACGCATTTGCTTTAGGATTGAACGCGCTCATGTAGACGACATCTTTTCTATGCGCTATACTTTTGCCCATGAGCAAGATTCAGATGAAAAACGCAATTGCCGAACTTGACGGCGATGAGATGACGCGCGTTTTATGGCACGTGGTTAAAGACAAGTTGCTTTTTCCGTATGTCAATTTAAAAACAGAATACTACGATTTAGGATTGAAAAAGCGCGATGAAACTGACGACAAAATCACCCATGAGTCGGCACGCGCAATACAACGGCTCGGCGTAGGCGTAAAATGCGCAACGATTACCTCAAACGCAGCGCGCATGAAAGAATATAAGCTCGCGCATTTAACACCAAGCCCAAACGGAATCATACGGGCAGAACTTGACGGCACTGTGTTCCGCACGCCAATTCTTGTTAATAATTTGCACGGCACAGTGGCGTGCTGGAAAAAGCCTATCATACTCGGCCGCCATGCATACGGCGATGTATATAAAAATTGCGAAATCCGCACGTCAGGTGCAGGGAAAGCTGAACTCGTCTTCACTGGAAGCGATGGCAAAGAGATACGCAAAACTATCATGGAGATGAAAGGTGCAGGAATTATTCAAGGCATGCACAATCTCGACAAATCAATCGAAAACTTTGCGCGCTGCTGCTTTACTTACGCGCTCGACAGAAATGTTTCCGTGTGGTTTGGCGCAAAAGATACGATTTCAAAAACATATGACGGCACGTTCAAGGAGATTTTCCAGCGCGTGTTCGACACGTCATACAAAGCGCAATTTGATAAAGCCGGCCTCACCTATTTTTATACGCTCATAGACGATGCAGTTGCGCGCGTCATGAAAAGCGAAGGCGGCATGCTGTGGGCATGCAAAAACTACGACGGCGATGTGATGAGCGACATGATTGCCTCTGCGTGCGGCAGCCTTGCAATGATGACAAGCGTGCTTGTCAGTCCTTCAGGGGCATTTGAATACGAAGCGTCGCATGGCACTGTACAAAAACATTACTACCGTTATCTCAAAGGTGAAAAGACATCGACGAATCCTGTTGCGCTCATATTTGCCTGGACAGGCGCGCTCGCAAAACGCGGTGAGCTTGACGGCACAAATGAACTTGTCGATTTTGCAACGAGTCTTGAAAAAGCGACGCTTGCAACGATTGAAGCAGGAGAAATGACAGGCGACATAGCACAGATTGCAGAGCCAAAGGCAACGCGCGCGCTCAATGCATGGGAATTCATAGACGCAATAAAAAGTCGTTTGGAAAAATAACTCACTGCAAAAGCACGCCGCCCCACCTCATGCCGACGCTTGCACAAAATGCACTGTACTTTTCTGCTTCACTTTCGCTCGCAAAGCCTGTCGAAAAAAACATGCTGTCGCGCGCGTCATCGAGAAAATCTGCTGCCGCGTCAAAAATGGCGGGCGCTTTTTTTGCGCGCTCCTCGTGCACTTTGATTGCCTGACGCGCAACGCCGTCACGTGAATCGACAACGCTCACACCTGCTCCTACGGCAGCAGAGACAACATGCGCCATATGCGTAAAATGCGTACATCCCAAGACAATCGCATCGCAGTCGTTTTTTTTAAAATACGTGACGGCAGGCATGACAGCAGCAAGCTTTTGCACGTCAGTTGCGCTTGTCATCTGTCCTTCAATAAACGAAACGAGCGGTGCATCACCGCGCGCAAAAATCGTACAGTCAGACGCAAAGTCGCGTTCAAGCTGTTTGATGTACGTGTCGTGTATTGTAGCATTTGTTGCAAGCAGCCCAATGCGCTTGTTCTTTGTAACTTCCGCCGCGCGCTTTATGGCAGGTACTGTACCTACGATGGGAATGCCTTGAAACTGTGTGCGCAGCATTTCAAGCGCATGTACAGAAATCGTATTGCACGCGACGACAATCGTCTCTGGATGCCACGCTTGCACAATGAGTGAAACTGCACTAAACGCGCATTCATTGATGCTCGCGTCGCTTTTTTCACCGTAAGGAAAATTACGCGTGTCTGCCAAATATGCGCATGTAGCATTGGGAACAATCTTTTTGAGATGCAGCAAATACGGAATGCCGCCAATGCCTGAATCAAGAAATGCAAAATTCATACAATGCTAGTCACCAAATAAATTGTTAAAAGCCGCTTTCGCTTTTTCGCGCGCAGCATCATTTCCGCCTGATGCTGATTTTTTCTGTGGAGAAAAGCTATCGCAAAAATTTGCACGCTCCTTGTCTCTGACAAGTTCCTCGACAGTCTCGCCGCAGTCGTAATGAGCGCCAGGCAAATAAAACGCACATCCTTTGCAACAATGCAAGTCTGCTCCGCACAACGCGCATGTCGTCGTCCGAAATATTTTTTCGCGTGCGTCTGCAGGCTTTCCGCATCTCCAACAATTCATACAAGGATTGTAATCATTTGACTAAACAAGCGCAATACCGTACCATAAAGACATGTACATGTTCAATGAATGCTTGACTGCCTCGTGCAGCAATCTTGCGCTTTCAATTTTCGATGAATCGGGAGAGATTTCCGAGCATGGTGATTTTTGTTTTGAGCATATTCCCAATCAGTCCGCAATACACGCAAAGATGTGCGAGTATATAAAAACGCACGATAAAATTGTTGCGCTGAACGCAAGCGGCATTACGTTTGAAAATATCGATTTGACAAACAAGCGTTTTTATGGCTGCAATTTCCAGCGATGCACGTTTATCAACATTCAGTCAAAAGGCTTGCGCTGCCGCATGTGCATGTTCGACTTTTCTACATTCAGCGACTGTACGCTTCTTGAGAGCAACATACAGTTCACGTCGTTTGCAGGAAGCACATTCTCACATACGCTGTTTACCGGCAGCGATATGGTGCAAAACAACTTCAACGGCGTGCAAGCTTTTCAATCTTCATTTGACGATTCCGATCTATACAACTCGCGATTCATTCGAGCAAATCTTGTAGACACGTCACTGCGCAACTGCAACATCAAGAAAACAAACTTTATAGAATGCAGGCAAGAAAACGTATCTTTAAAAATGTCAAACACACGCGAAGCAATTTTTGATGAGCGCGGCAGCAAACTGTTTCAAACGCTAGAAAGTACGCAGGGTGAATTCGTATGAAAATCTATTTTCACCTCAACTTGCATGGATTTTCCAACTGCTACATAGTCGCAAACGAATTCGCAAAAGAAGCGCTCATCATAGATCCTGGTAAAATAACAAAAGAGATGATACAGGAAATTGAGAATGATTCATACACGCTTGCAGCAGCGTTCATTACACACAATCACGGAAACAATGTGCATGGACTGAAAACGCTGTGTAAAATCTATACGCCTGCAATTTATGCGGCGGACTGGGAAGTAGGCGGCAACAACACGCGCGTAATTACAGGCGACGGCATAATAAAAATAGCAGGGCTTTCTGTGCAACACATGGCGCTTCCTGGCCACACTGCTGACTCAATGGTATATAAAATCGGCAATGTGCTTTTTACCGGAGATGCAATATGTGCAGGAAAAATAGGAGCGACAAATTCAGGCTACGCAGACAGAATGCTTCGTTCAAATATTGAGAAAAAAATATTTGCAGAAAATGATGCAACAATCATCATGCCGGGATACGGTCCTCCTTCATGCGTCGGCGCAGAAAAACGGTTCAACATAGGCATGTTATTGAACGAACACGTCACCGTATGAGCCATGTCCGCCCGCATGCGAGCCCCCAGTTGTCGAATGCATATTCGTTAAATACATTTGCAATATCTTCAAACGTTGTGCCGCGCGTCGTACGCACATATTCTGAAAGTTCGGGCATAGCATTTTGCACAGATGCCCAACCAGTGCGCGCTACATAATACTGCGCAACTTCTGAAACGCTCTGCTGCATAATGTACGCCATAAATTCGTTGTGCACAAGATATTCATCGTTCAAATTGTAATTCAACGTCGGCTGTGACCGCCAGTAGCCGGTCAAAAAATTGCGGGAACGTTCGTCTATCGTGTAGTATGCCGCAGCAGTCGCGTTGCGGAATTTTTCATCGGTAAAAAAAATGCCGTGCCAACATTCATGTGCAAGCAGCCGGCGGCGCAACCATTCATTCGATTCACGAGAAATAGAGATGATCGCGCCTTTCCCTTCGCCATAACCATTCTCATTTTTAACAATTATTCCATTTGCAAGGAGCAAGTCGCGCAAAAGGCATTCCCGTTCATTGAGCAAAAAATTTTCCGCTTCCGCTTTTGTAAAAAATGATGCAAGCGATTCTGCACGATAATCGTGCGCGTTGAAACCGTGCTTGGCGCGGAGCTCTTCATCAGATACAAGTGTGCCGTGGTAGCCTGCTTTTTCTACAAAAAATGCAAGCCGCTTGAAAAAATCATCCTGCACGCTGTAGTTGCGCGTGTCAATCAATAAAACGCTCGGAAATCTATCCCATGTAAAAAGCTCGTAGTCGGCAGTGCGCCAATTTTTCTGCGGCCATTTGATTATTAAACCGGGATCGGCAACAAGCGGTGTAAAAATTCGCGCTGCCTCGTCATGCAACTGCTCATTTTTTGTCATCAAAAGCAACACAGCATCTGACGCTTCAAATAGCGAAAACGGATTTGAAAGCGCGCTTGCTTGAATGAGGTACTCGTGCACGTCGCTAACTCTAAAAATTGTTAATTTTTCTCCGCCTGCGTTCACTTCTGTTGTGAGCTGATTTTGTACTGTACCATAGTGCTGCGAATCTTGAAACGCGACAGTTATTCTCGGCATAACGGCTGCCCTTGTGTTCTGCGTTGGAAAACTGAGAGACGCGCCTGAAAAATCTACCGCTGGAGCTGCACTATTCACTCTGCCGCCATTTGGCGCAAACGCAAAAAGCGGAACTGAATCGCGTTTGTCAAATCCAATGCACGCATCGCGCACTGTGCATGCCTTTATAGAAACAGGAGCAGCGGTATATATGAAAAATCCGCATGGCAACGCACTGTCTTTCTCTACAGCAAACGCAAGCTGCACTTCATCAAAGTTCTGCAAATCTGCGCTTATGAGCGGACGCTTTTCAATCTCTCTGCGCAGTTTTCCGTTCGCAAAAAAATCATCTGAAAAAAGAAAGCCATACATGAACGCGCGTTCAAGTGACTTCGCATTTTCTCTGCGCACGTGAAGTACGAGAGATGCACCGTCGTTTTTATTAAAAAATGAGTTGAAAACTTCCTGCTGCCTGTCAGTGAATTTATAGTACGCATATCCAGACTTTATAACTTTTGCACGCGCGTTCGCATTTAAAGCGGCAAGGCGCGAAGATGTTGCCTCATGCGAAAATGCAAGCGCAACAGGAGAAGCGTTTGTCAAATATTTTTGCGCAAGAAGCACAACATCGACAATGAGCAGCAACGCGAGCACGCTCAAAATGATTCTTTGTTTTGTTGTGAGATTTTTAAAAAAATGCATGGCTCCTATACTACACTGTTTTTGAAAAAATAGCTATACTTTCCGCATGTTCGTCGTCATTCCACACAAATCGGCGCAGCTCATGCTCGTGCGCGCACAAAAGCGCATGTTAGCGGTGCTGAACGAGCAAAATAGAACGCGTACCGCCCTCTGGCATCCTGTTTTTCCACTCTGGATTACATTTGATGACAAAATGACGTTTGCAGATTTTGACACGGTGCAAAATATGTTTGAGCATATTTTGTCTGACAAAACTCGCTCCGACAATGTGCCACGCGCGCTCACAATCTGTGCGCCGCAAATTGCCGCTGCTGAGCTCATTTTTCCAGCAACCATGCAGCTGAAAAATAAAAACATCATCAGCGGAAAGATCACCGCAGGCGTACAGCGGCAAAAGAGCTATGACGAGCAGATTTTTGCAGCGCATGCTGCAAGCGCAGAGGCAACACGCAATGAAACTGCACATGGCGCGGATGCATACTCATCTGCAATTGATGCAGCGCATGTCATTGCAACAGCAGAACTGCCAATTTCCTGCACCGTATTCAGAATGGCATGCGCACAGATTGTTGAAGATGCACACCATGTGCGCACATGGCGCGTAAAAAAATCACGCTGGGTAAAATGCCTGCTTGATGCATAGCGCTGCATAAAATTATGCAAGCACGTTTTCGCCGCGTTCCATCGCGTTCAATCCAGTCTTGGCAAATTCAAGAATGCCAAACGGTTCAAGCAGGCGAATGAGGCTTGCAATCTTTTCTTCGCTTCCAGTCGCTTCCACAATCACAGAGCCGACGCTCACGTCAACAATATGGGCGCGGAAAATGTCGCATATACCTATTATTGCAGCTCTGTTTTCTACAGCAGTTTTCACTTTGATGAGCGCCATTTCCCGCTCACACGTGTTTGCAATGTCGCAATGCTGAATTGCAATCACTTCAACGAGTTTTGCAAGCTGCTTTTCAATCTGCTCCAAAATATATTCATCGCCTTTTACCACAATAGTCATGCGCGATTGCTCTGGGTTTTCAGTTGCGCATACAGTAAGCGAATCTATGTTGTAGCCGCGCCGAGAAAACAATCCTGAAACACGGCTTAAAACACCCGCATGATTTTCAACTAAAATTGATATGACGTATTTTTCCACATAAGCTCCTATATGTTTTTATGACTTTCACCATAAATTCCGAGCAAGCGCACGTCTTCTGCTTGTACTTTGAGAGCCGTCATAACGCTGTTCACGTATTCCGCCGCATTTTCACTTTGCTCTGCAAGCTCGGCATCTGCATAAAATCTATACCGCCATGGTTGCCCTGCAATAGGGCGCGATTCAAGGCGCGTCAGATTGAGTTTAAACGATTGAAACACGCCGAGGCAGTTGTACAGAGCGCCAGGCTCGTTTTTGACGCTGAACACAAACGAAGCAGCATTTGGTTTTACTCCTGACATGGCATGCACTGCTGATGCCATGTCAGAAGAATCAACAAAATGATTGGCAGAAATTATGACGAAGCGAGTGTAATTTGCCGCATCGTCTTCAATTGCGTCTGAAATCACTTCGAGGTTATAATGCGCTGCATTTACGCTGCTTGCAATTGCAGCGTTTTCTTTTGAATGCATTTTTGCAACTTCACTTGCCGCTGTTGCAGTAGAGATGCACTCAATTTTATGCCATTCAGGATGCCGCGACAAAAATGACTGGCACTGATGCAACGCCTGCGGATGCGTATACACAGTTTTTATCGAGTCAAGCGTCGCGCCTTTTACTGCAAGCAGCGAATGTTGAATGCGCAACATCACAGAGCCGACAATGCTCACATCTTCAAACTGCGTCAAGTTGTCGTAGTTTTCATACACTGAACCTGCAAGCGTGTTTTCGATAGGCACCATGCCAAAATCTGCGCTGCCATCTGCAACGCGTTGAAAAATCTCACGGAACGACTGTACAGGAAGCGTGCCAACATCTGCATCAAAAAAACGTGCAATCGCCTGCTCCGCATATGCGCCGCGATTGCCGGAAAATGCGCACACGATTCCTTCATGTGTCTGACTTTTTTCTTCAACCGCATTTGATTTTTTTATGCTGCGCACATGCGAAACTGACTTTCCAACAACAGGAGCGAGTGCATCTATGTCGCGCATGAGTTTTTCAAACTGCAACGGATACAGCGACTGCGCGCCATCTGAAAGCGCTTTTTCAGGATTGCAGTGCACTTCCACAATAATGCCATCAGCACCTGAAGCGATTGCAGCAAGCCCCATAGGAGCAACTTTGTCGCGAATGCCAATTGCGTGACTCGGGTCAACGATTATGGGAAGATGCGTCATGCCACGCAAAATAGGTATTGCAGACAAGTCGAGCGTGTTGCGTGTCGCTTTTTCATATGTGCGTATGCCGCGCTCGCACAAGATGACGTTTTCAGTTCCCGATGAAAGCAAATATTCGGCAGACATGAGCCACTCTTCAATAGTTGCAGAAAGACCCCGCTTCAGAATAACAGGCTTTCCAACTGCGCCGAGCCGCTTCAACAATTCAAAGTTTTGCATGTTGCGCGCACCGATTTGATACACATCAATTCCATAGCGCTCCATGGTTGGAATGAACTCTGACGCAACAACTTCAGTAACTACAGGCATACCGCATGCATCACCTGCCTCTTTTAACAATTTCAGCCCTTCTTCACCTAATCCTTGAAATGAATACGGAGATGTGCGCGGCTTATACGCACCGCCACGCAACATGACAGCGCCGCTTTCGTATACGCTGCGAGCAACGCTCATCATCTGTTCGCGCGACTCAACTGCGCACGGTCCTGCAATAGCTGCAATGCGCTGCCCTCCAATTCTGATTAATTGACCGCGCTTTGACAAAATCTCTATGACTGAATTTTCAGGCTTAAACTCACGGCTTGCCATTTTATACGGCTTTGAAATAGGAATGACGCGCTCAACTCCTTGAAGGATTGCCACTTCACGCGGGTCTATTTTGAGTTTCCCGACAGCTGCAATGATAGTCGCTTCCTCGCCAATAATTTCGTTTGTTTTAAAATTATGCTCTTCGAGAAAATCCGCAATTTTTTTTCTGTCGTCATCTGAAATGTTCTGCTGCAATACAATAACCATACTACACTCTCAAATTGGCAATTATTAATTTTCAACGTTGAAACTCACTGTACGCAGAATGTCGCCAAACACGCCTGCTGCTGTAACGGCAGCTCCAGCTCCATACCCACGCACAGTAAGCGGAATAGGATGATACCGCTCTGTATGAAACACAAACGCATTTTCGCCGCCTTTTACGCTGTACAGCGGGTCATCTGCTCCTACTTCAAGCATGCCAACACGGCATGTGCCCTCTCTGATTTCCGCACCCATGCGAAGCACCTTTTTTTCTTTTTTGAGTGCAGCAATTTTTTTTGCAAAATAGTCGTCAACAAGCGGAAGCTTTTTCATAAACTCTTCAATTGTGCCGGAAAAATCAAATGAGTCGGGAAACACTTTATGCATCATCACGTCTTCAAGCTCAATCTGTACGCCAGCTTCACGGGCAATGATGAGCGCCTTCCGCGCAACGTCGAGTCCGTTCAAATCATCGCGCGGGTCAGGTTCTGTAAAGCCAAGTTCCTTTGCATCTCGTACCGCTTTGCTGAACGGCACATCTTCGTCGAGTTTTCCAAAAATATATGAGAGCGAACCAGACATGATTCCTGTAAAGCCTGTAAGTTTGTCGCCGCTCGTAAAAAGATTTTGCAGCGTGTCGATTATTGGAAGTCCCGCGCCGACATTTGTTTCATAGAGGAAGCGTCGGTGCATGAGGTTTGCCGTCTTTCGCAACTCATGATAGTAATCAAGCTTCATGGAATTTGCGCGCTTGTTCGGTGTTACGATAGACATGCCCGCTTTAAATAAATCGACATAGCGTTCAGGCAAATCGTATGAAGCGGTACAATCGACAAATACAGGATTGAGCGGCTTTGCAGTCTTGACAAATTTAATAATTTCATCAACGCTTGACTTGCATGGCGGATTTTTTATTGCCTCTCGCCATGACGACAAATCTATGCCATCGGGATTGAGCGTCATGCCGCTTACGGTAGAAATTGCCAAAACGCGGATGTCAATATTTTGTGCAAGCAGCTTTTCGCGTTGCTCGTGAATTTGGTCGAGCAGCTCACCACCAATTGTGCCCGCGCCAAACGCAAACACTTCTATAGTTTGCGCAGTGTTGAAAAAGAACCGATGAACAGCACGCACAGCAATATCACCGTATTCTCCCAATATGACGCACGAAATGCATCGCTCGGAAGACCCCTGCGCAATCGCAAGAATATTTACGCCCTGCAACGCGAGCGCAGAAAAAAACTTAGACGCAACGCCGCGCTTTTCAATCATGTTGTCACCGACTATGGAAATGATTGCGCAGTTTTTGTGAACTTCAATAGGATTGACAACACCTTCGCTTATTTCAAGTTCAAACTCTGCCTTGAGTGCGTCAACAGCTCTGTCAGCCTCGCAGTCGCGTATGCAAAACGAAATAGTATATTCGGAAGAAGACTGCGTAATTAACAAAATTGAAATAGATGCGCGAGAGACCGCCGCAAATATTCTGCTCGCCATGCCAGTGCGACCGCGCATGCTCGTGCCGCTCACGCTTATCATAGCGGTATTTTTTAAGCTTGAGATGCCACGCACAACTCCAACTTTTTTTTCAGTTTCAAAAGGACCTCGACCTATTCTCGTGCCACGCAGATTCGGTTTGTGGCTATTCTTGCTCCACGCCTCAATATTTTTTGCGGCAAGCGGTGCAAGCGTTTTCGGATGGAGCACTTTGCTGCCAAAAAAGGCAAGCTCCATTGCCTCTTCATAGCTCATGTCGTCAACAAGAATAACATCTTTGACAACACGCGGGTCAGCGGTGAATATGCCGTCAACATCTGTCCAGAACTCAACTTTTGATGCACTGAGAGACGCGCCTATGATTGCCGCAGAGAAATCGGAGCCGTTTCTTCCGAGCAACCCCATCACATAATCCTGCCCCGTGCCGCCGCACCACGAGCACACAAAACCAGGGAAAAGCAAAATGCGCGTCTGCGTTTGATTTTCGCCGTCACGATACTGACGCAACGCTTCTGCGCACCGCATATAATCAGGGTCACCCTCTTTTTGATTTCCCGTCGTGAAGATGCATTTGCGCGAGTCAAGCATGATGACGCTCTGCTTTTTTGCCACAAGAACTGCTTCCATTATGGGCACGCTCAAAAGCTCGCCCATGCCCATAATGCGGCAGTGCACGGTGTCAGGACATTCGCCGAACGAAACGCATCCTGTTAATAATTTTTCATACTCAACAAATGTCGGTTCAAGTTTTTTGAGTACGGCAGCCGCATCAAAACTAGCAATTTTCGACTGCAATTCGCTGCATATGTCTGTGTGAACAGTGCGTATATTCTGGACATACGCACCAACATGCATGCCTTTTACGCACGCATCAATGCTTTCCTGAAGTTTGTTTGAAACTCCTGCAACAGCAGAAACGACAACGCTCGTGCGTTCATGCTGAGCACGCGATATGATGATGTCGGCAGAAGCGATTATGCGCCCGGCGCTTTCCATTGAAGTGCCGCCGAACTTTACTGTGACCATAGTAAAAACCTCGCCCTCTATCATATCGAAAAGAGGAGCGCGTCTCAAGTAAGCGGCACAGCAACCTCACTGCGTTCCATAACGTATGCGCGGGTCAACAAGCGCAAGCAGAATGTCGGAAGCTACCATACCCGCGAGCACGAGAAACGAAATGAACATGCTATTAGCAAGTACAAGATTTATGTCTTCCTGCAGCACTGCTTCATACATAAGCCGCCCGATTCCCGGATACGCAAAAATAATTTCAAGCACAAGCGAACCTGAAAATAAGCTTGCAAGCAAGTTCGCGCTTCCAGTGATATACGGATTGAGCGTGTTTCGAAACGCATGATTCAAATACACACGCTTTTCGCTGATGCCGCGCGAGCGCAGCGCCATGATGTATGGCATGCCCATCTGGTCGAGCATTGTCGCACGAATCATACGCATGGTGCCGCCCACGCCGCCGAGAAATGATGCAAAAAGCGGCAGGAACACATGATACAGATAGCTAAACGTAAATTTGCCAGGCGAGAGCGAAAACGGAAAGTCAGGATACGCCGTAACGGGAAACAAGCCAGTAACAGAAGCAAACAGCTGCAACAAAATCAAAAGGAGAATTCCGGGAAATGCATGAAAAAAGAGCGCAAAAAATGTCACTGCAACATCAAGACGAGTGCCCGCCTTGCTCGAAAAATATACACCGAGCAAAAACGAAAAAAACGTAATGAACACGAGCGACAAAAGGTTCAGCATAACAGAATTAAGCAAGCGTGATTTTATTAAAAAACTTACCGGTGCGCGAGAAACAAGCGAAACGCCTAAATCGCGATGAACGACAACGCGGGAAAGCCACTTAAAATATTGTACAAAAAACGGCTGGTCGAGCCCGTATTCTGCACGGAGCGCTGCCATCTGCTCGTTTGAGAACACTGTGTCTGTGCGCACGCTTCCTCCAGCTGTTCCCGATGCGCTCTGCATGATTTGCTGCGTCATCATACGGTCAACAATGTCGCCGGGAGCAAGCGCCATGAGCGCGAACATCACAAGGCCGAGCAAAAAAAGCAGCACTATCATCGTGAGAAAGCGCGACAGTATGTACGACGCGAGCGGCTTCTTTTCTCGGAATCGTTTCCACGGAGCAAAAACTGTTGCAACAGCATTTTCAAAAAAATGTTTCATATAATCTCCGCTAACATGTCGCATTGCGTTTGCAACATTTTAAAAAGCCACTAAACCAGAGATGGCCTTTAGTCATTTTTTACTGCTCCCGCAAAAATACGTATTCTGTTTTTGCGCCATTCAAGTTGTCGTAGTAGACGTTTTGCAAATCCCACTTGTTGCGGATTGCAAAAAAACTGCGGGAGCGCACCAAGTAGATGACAGGGCACTGCTCAAGCAAAATGCGCTGATACTCGTTCCAGATTTTAAATGCCGCATCTTTGTCAATCGTGTAGTTTCCTTCGTTGTAAAGATAATCTATGCGCGCCTCCCATTCTGTTGCAGGCGTTTCTTGAAGTGGATGCCACAAGTGGAGATTGCCTGATGACGGCCACACATTGCTTCCTTGCGACGGAAATAACGCCGTTCCCAATCCTATCATCACAGACTGCCAATCATATGTCGCGGTAAGAGACTCTACAATTTTTTGAAAATCAACTTGACGCACATTCACTTTTACGCCCACTTTTGCACATTCGTACGCAATGATTTGTGCAATGTCATTCCCGATAGTGCTTGTGGAAGGCACCGACAGATCATATTCGACGCGATTTCCGTTGCTGTCATACAATGCGCCATCTTGCAAATTCATGCCGCATGCTGCCAACAGCTTGCTCGCACGATCAATGTCATAGCGATATTGCAGGAGAATCTCCGGATTGTAATACGGATTCGCTTCTGGGAAAAAAGAATATTTTGGTTCAGCAAGCCCTCGATATGTCTGCAAAATAATCCTGTCACGATTTAAAAGACAACTCATCGCTTGACGGAATTCTTTTTGCGTAAACCAATGGTAAAACGGCTTGCTGTTGTTGATTGGATTTTGATTGAACGACCAGAGCGTCGCTCCAAGCGAGCCTGCCGCGTTGAACACCGTGTAGCCGTCGCTTTGGCGTGCAATAACGTCATCAACTTCTTCCGGGTGCGGCGTATATGTTTCAACCTTTCCTTGCTTGAACAGCAGATAGTTTGTGTTCTCGTCGCCCACAATTTGAATTATCTGCTGTTCAGGATACGGCTGCGTTACGCCGTTTGCATCGGTGTTCCAATAGTGCGGATTGCGCTTTAAGACAATCCGCTGCGAAGGCGTGTACTCCGCAATATACCAACGCCCCATTGAAGGAATCGTTTTTGGATCATGAGATATGTTGAAAAGTTTTTTTACGCCTTCTATTCCGCCCTGCTCTTTTGCCGGACGATAAATGAACGACGGGCATAAGTCCATGTTTACCGCAAGCAATGGCTCTGCAACAATACGCGGAAACACAAAGTCAAAGCGCCTGTCATCAATTTTAACAATATCTATGTGACGCTCCGTGCCGTCCTGCATTGTCAAAAATTGTTGGAAGTAGCCAGAACTTTGAAATGCCGCATCGCCTGCAATTTCATTGTACCAAAAAATCACATCATCAGACGTAACGGGAATTTTTTCATCGGAATCACAGTACGTCCAAAACATATTTTCGCGCAAGGTGCAGTGCAACGTGAGCGTACCTGCATTTTCATCTGTTTCTATTTCGTAGTACGCACAACGCGGCGTCCATTCGCGCAATGTTGCATCGTAGTCAAAGAGGTAATCTATTGTTTGAGAGATGAGCGCCTTTGAGTTGCCGTCACGCTCCCCTATATATTGATTAAAAGTTTTCGGGTCATTGAGCGTCGTTTCCATCCAGATGCCGCCAACGCTTCCAGGAATGTAGCTTCCTCCTGTCCACGGCTTTGCTGTAGTCCGAGAAATGAGTGCATCTGTGTTTACGCGGACAATTGCGTCGTCTATTTCTTCGTCAGTCATTTCGGGCACGCGCGTGCATGAAACAAGCAAAATAGCAGAGAAAAAAAACAACGCTATATCCCGTGTCATTTTCATATTGTTTTATTTTACAAAAGCAGGCGACACAGGTCAAGAAAGAAAAAGAGCGACAGTAGTTGCCGTCCGCAATGCCAATCAGTTGTCTCAATTCATTTTCGCTTCAATCACTGCTTCAATTTCATCGGGAATTCTTGCGAATAAATCATAGCCTGTTTTTTCTTCAATAAAATCAATTGAGCAACGGTAGCTTTCCCATGGCTTGCCGCGACAAGATTCGTCATTTGGCACGAATACCGCCTCTACCATTGTAAATTCATCTATGCGCGAAATGTCGTCGGTGCCTTCCTGCAAGTAGATGACTGCTTTCCACGTATGCGATGGCACAGTGATTGCGTTGCCGCTGTCTGTGACAATTTCCACAACATTCGTCATTTTTTTGCTCCCCCCCCCCGCACCGTACGGACCGCACACAACGTAGGCTTCCATAGAATTGTTTTTTACCACGTCGCGAATATGTTTTTCAAAATAGTTCCACACTGTCTGATTATTTGCCGGTGACTGCGGAACCATATTCGTCATAAAAAATGTTGCAGAATTGTTTTCAGCAGTGTCAGTGCGGTCTCCAGACGGGCACATGTGGCCGCGGTCAAAGCCGTATGTGCCGTGCTGGTAATCATTCTTATCAACTCTGTACCACAGGCGGGGAACCAAAGGGTCGCGCCTAAACTTATTCTTTCGTTTGACGTTTCCTATATCGCTAGAACACAGATGCCATGCAACCCAATTTGGAATGCGCGTTGCATTATTGTACGATAAGCTGTACTGCGTCCGCTCTATCAAATAGTTTTCCGCATAGGCAACTTCCGTGCGCGCAAAACTCGGATTGCCGAGATAAAGCGCCGTGTTTTCCGCATACGCTATGGCATGCGCCTGTGTTGCAACGGTTAATGTTTGTTTTTGTTCTCCACCTATGCCGTGTGTACACGATGCAAAAAGCAACGCGGCGCTACAGAGAAAAATTGATATGTATTTTTTGAAATCACCAAACGAATAAAATAAACTTTTCATAATAAAAACCTTTTTATCATATCTGCCATTGCGGCTCTATTCAACAATGAGCACATTCGGGATTTCTGCCCACCCTTTGCTCACTGTACCCATTTCTCTAAGCTGCTCAATCACAGCTTCTCTGAACGGGATGTATGTGTTCTCGTACTCAATTGCAGCAGGCGCTATCATCTCGTACAAATCGCCCCCGTCAAACATGAAGTCGTTCACAACGATTGTGTATTCGCCCTCGTCAGCAACCTCCCTGCCGTCATCAAGCACAATGCGCTTAACACGGGAACCAGGAGCTGCACGCGTTGTATAATGCACAGCGCCGCCTGCAAACTGCCCTGCGCGGAAGCCAACTGAGTTTATGCCGTGGTCTATGATTTTTTTCAAATCGCGCCCTTTTACTTTCACTGTAACGCCAGTGTTGTCAAACGGAATGAGCTCCCACATGTCATTCACTGTGAGTGCGCCTGCGCGAAGCGTTTTGCGAAGCCCTCCTCCGTTTGTAATTGCCATGTCTGCTTTATATGCGTTTTTCATCGCAGTCGCAATCAAGTAGCCAACAGGCGTTACGTTGGGCACTGTTTCTTCGTGACTCAATTCATCTTCCAAGAATGCAACGCGCTCTCCGAGTTCCGTACCGTACTCAGATTTATACGATGCAACGATTTGAAGGATTTCATTGTCGCTCGTTATTTCGTCTTTATACTTGTATATCTCAATGACATCTGCTGCTACGTCGCGCAAACCGTTTTCATCAAACTTGAACTGCACGCAACTCACCGCCCTGCCGTAATTGATTGCCTGCACAACAGGAACGCCGTGTGTCTTTCCTTTTACGTACTCGTGGCTGTGACCGCTTATTACCGCGTCAACGCCTTTTACCTTGCAAAGGTTTTCAAGCTCGTCGTCATCGTTTGCAGAAACAACGTTGCCAGGCGCAAGGCGGTTCGCGTGCGTGCCTATGTGCGACAGTACAACAACTGCTTCAATCGGATACATCGCCTGTAATTTGCGCAACGTCTTGCGTACCGCTTTTGCAGGATCGGTAAACTCAAAATTTTCAATCATCTTTTTGCTTGCAGTAAATACCGTGTCCTGCGTTGCAGTTCCAATCACCGCAATGAGATGCCCGCCTATGCGATACAACTCGTATTCCTTGCACCAGCTCGGAATTTTTCCCGTTGGCTTGTAGATGATGTTTGCCGCAATAAAATCAAAACCGCCATCTTTTTTCCATTGCTCAAACATATCTTCGCCCCAGTCAAATTCGTGGTTGCCCACAGTGCTCGTCGCAAGTTCTACAGCCTTGAAAAAATCAGATACGACTTTTCCCTTTGACAAATTTGAAAGCGCACTTCCCTGATAATTGTCTCCTGCTGAAACGAAAATGCTTTCAGGGTGCTGCGCTTTTAATTCAAAGATTATTTCGCCGAGCTTTGCAGCTCCAGGATTTTTGCCCGCTAAATCTTCTTCAACAGAGCCGTGAAAATCATTTATTGCAAAAATCGTAACGTACTTTGACTTTCCGTTTGAAAGCACTTCCGATGCCGACGTGATTTTTCCCATCTCTCGAATTGCGGGAGCGGCAAAGAGCGCGCAACAAACTAAAAATATGCTGATGCAGCTAATTTGTTTTTTCATAGCTCATACCTCACAGTGAAATTTTTGCAGTACACGACAGCGAAGAGATGCGCTTTGACGCACGGCGTGAAAGCGA
This sequence comes from Treponema sp., assembly GCA_017446265.1. Taxonomy (GTDB): domain Bacteria; phylum Spirochaetota; class Spirochaetia; order Treponematales; family Treponemataceae; genus Treponema_D. The sequence goes on along the minus strand of JAFSRD010000038.1, from coordinate 25,832 downwards.
CGGCTTGCTCCTATATTCGCAGCAAATGGTGAGCACGTCTTTTACCGGCGTGAATGACGCACCAATGTCCCAACTCGTAAAATCTGCAAACGTGCGTGCGGGCAGCGAGTTCATGTCATCCCACTCGACAAGTTTTGAATTCTTGTAATAATCCATGCCGCCGTACATGCGGACAGGAACGCGCGCAACATCTTGAATGTCTACTTCTACGTTCGCAAAGAATCCGAATCCATTCATGGAAAGTTTGTCGCCGTAATGGAAGCCGCGCACGCCGCCTTTCACCGTGGCAACATCATATGAAAGGAAATACTGCGGATTAAATGAAGCCTGCACGCTCCACTGCATTGCCTGCAAACGATTTGCCGTGTTGTAATCGGATGCAGCAGACACTCCGTAGAACCTATCTTCGACAGTATTATACGGCACATGCGAAAATTGCTTTGTTTTATATGACGCGTCTGCATGCAAAGATGCTCCGAAGATACGTGCGTGCGTGTCGCCCGAAATTGCAAACGCAAACTTTGCAGACGAGCTGTCAACATTCCTGTCACGCCAGTTCAAGACTACTGCTTCTGTACCGCCGCCGTATGAAACAAAGCCATATGTGTTCCACCGCGCATATGCATTAAGCGCAAAATTTGTCGGAGCAAGCAACAAGTCTGTCATAATGCCGCCTTGTTGCACAACAAGTTCACTCGAAATCTTTTCAAAGAACACCGTGTACCGCGCAGACGTTTTGAGCGCGAGCTCCGATTTTACGCCCGGCCACCAGTCGAGTTTCTGTGTGTCCCAGTTTTCAGCAATTTGTTTTTCGCCTCCTGCAATGCCGAGCGCAACATCAGCTTCAAAGCCTTTGAGAAAACCGTTTTTAAGCGTAAACGCGAGCGACGAACCTCTTTCGCGCGTTCCTGCAAGGTGCGACACAATCATGCTGCCAACAGCAAGGCGGCTCCCAGTAAAATCTGCACGTATGTCAAACATGTTTGCAATATTCGTCACTTTTATGTACGCAGACGGCACAATCTCTTTAAACGTAATGCCGTCGCTTTTACCAGACGATACTTTTGCAAACTCCGTTTTTGCTTTTTGCTTGAGCTCCGCCTTGCGTTTCATGTTGTCAGAAAGCCCTGCGTATTGAAATTGGCTTACATCGCCTGTCGAAAGCTCTGACGCATAGAGATTGTCAATCGCTTCACTTATTTTATTTTTGATTTCATTGTACAAATCCTGTGCATCTCTCCATTTTATTGCATTCCACGCAACATCATCCGCGCGTTCAACAGTGGAGCCTACGATAAAACGATAGCGCGAACTACTCGCACCGTATGCTGTTGTCGGCCACGGACTTCCGTCAGGAGTACCACACGGATTGTACGGCAAATTAAAGCGAGCCCTGTTAGCTTCGTACCAGTCAATCATCGGTTGAATGAGCGAGTAGTAATTTGTGTCCGACGATGCTGAATAATCTTTGTTAAACGCAAGCTCGTACAACTTTGCCATGTTCGTAGAGATGTTCACCTCGTAGCCAACACCGCTTTTTTGTAGAATGCCATTTTCTTTTTCAACGCCCCATTCAGACGCGCGAAAAAACGAACCTTTGAGTTTTAAGTCAAGCGTTGACGAAACGCCGCTGTCCGAAACACCTGGAATTTTTTCAAGCGTTTCGTTTCTTCCAAGATTTGACCAGCCTGCCCCCCCCTCAATTGTTGCAGAAAAATCAGGCTGCAACTTTTTCTTCGTGTCCTGCGCAAAACTGTATGTCGCAACGGCTATGAGCAGCGGCACGACAATTAATTTCCTCATCTTCACTTTTTGTCTCCTAATATAATCTGATTCTCGTCTGCTATTTCCATGCGATATTTTGAGTAAGAATACGTAACAGGACCGTAGAATGTTCCACGTGTGCCTCCTGCAAGTTTTGATTTGAGCGCTGATGAGCAATGAAAATACAACTCGTTGCTAGCGGAAAATGTTCCGACATATTTATTATCAGGTGAACCCTCCACCGCACCGCTATATCCATACATTCTGCCAAGACAGTCAGGCTGATTATATGCACCTGTTTCGTAATAGACAGGTACTGTTGCACCGTCTTCAATGATTTCAATTGCTGAGATGCCTGTAACTTCGGGCATATCGTAATATATTTTGCCTGTTGTTACCGTCACCCGTATCTTGTTTCCGACAAGCGCCTCATCGGGCAATTGTGTCGAAGAACTGTCCGAAATGTAGAAATAAAGCCCCGCATTTTTGTCCTGTAAAAAAAAGCAGCGCTTTGCCGAGCTTCCGCCAAATACTTCCTTGCAAGTAAGAATCCCTGCTACCTGCTTGTTTATGGAAGTGGTGTTTCCGCTTTGGGAGCCGTTGTGCCCAGCGCGGATTTCATCGAGCACATGCTGCATGCCGCCGTCAAAGTCATAGTTTACGTTCATGTACACGGGGATAAGGCTTGCCCAGCTCCATTCCTCCCTGTGCCAACCGCTGTACGTCGTAACTGTATCTTTTCTGGAAATGCGGCATCCGCCCCCCCAGTTGCTGCCGTTTCCTGCTCCGTCGTTCGGACCAAGCGCATCGAGCACCACACCGCCGCTTGTCAGCGAAAGGGCTGTCTGCCCGTTGAGAGAAACAATAAAATTGAGCGGCAACGCATCCGCTCCATCTATGACCAGATTGCTCATTGACTTTCCTGCAGATATCCTTGCTGTCTTTCCCGATAAAAGCGTACCGGAAAGACGTACGCTCTGGTCATGCTTCGCCATACGCTTTCCGCCTTTCCAAGCATGGAGATGCAGCGTCACACTTCCAAGCTCAATGTCATCAGGCGATATGTTTTCAAGTTCTATGTACTGACTATTTGAGCCCGTCGGAGAATACTCACCGCTCCGGTATTCTGCAAAAAGCAGGGAACCGGGAGCAAGTGACTCGTACTGCTTTTCTATGCGCACTACATACGTAACTGTGCTGCCTGTTGCATCAGTTACAACGATTGGCACGGGACTGTTCGCATAATCAAGAGATGGTTCCTCAGCAACGAGCACAGAGCCAGCTGCACACGCAATATCTGCACGCAATGCTCTTCGCGCTGCCACGTTTCCATACACGCTTGCAGGAATTTTTACCGTAATGATTTTTGTCTGCTGATTGATTGCGCCAACAGCATCACTTGCAAGGGTGCCGTTCCGTGCAGCAGAAAAAACGAATCCCGTTATCATTGCATCTTGATATGAGGCTGTTTTGCAACTGAAAACCGCAGTCAACGTACAACAGGTGCACAGCAACAAAAGCTTTTTAATAACAATTGATGCATTTCTTTCACTCATTTGAACGCTCCTTTTAGACGCACTATGTCAGGGTCGTGGTCGGAAAAGTTGATATGATTGTTGCGGCAAAACGGTGAATTGATATGCGGTATGGCACATATCTCTTTCCAATCCATTTTTCCCGTACTTTCAATCGCCTCGTAAATCGACCTCGACACAAATATGTGATCAATTTGCTGCAAGTTTCCTTGATACGAATAGCTGAACTGCTCGTTCACTGGCATAAACTCTTCTGCAGGACTCCACAACACTCGATTGCCTCCTGCTTCTCCTGTGAGCACGCGCACAGGAGTTGAATATGCAAAATCATTCATGTCTCCGGCAACAATGATTTTCGCCTCCCTATCGTACGAGAGCAGTTTCTTAACAAAATCGTTGATTGCACGCGCTTGTCCGCTGCGCGCATTTTCGGAAAACAAGAGCGGCGGCTGCACTTGCCCATAGAGCGGCATATCGCTCGTTTTTGAACTCAAGTGACATGCAATGACAAAAAACGTTGGTGCATTCGGCGACGCTTTAAATATGAATTCCCCCACAAGCGGACGGCGGCTTTTGTTGAAGTAGCTCGATTGAATGCAGCCTGGACTCTGCGTTATGTGCGCGCCGCTTCCGTCACCATATGGAACGGTGTTTGTCTCTGCAAGCAACGCTCCTGCCTGACCGTCGCCCCATGCGTGAACAGGCCATTGTTCTTGCGGAAGCAATACATTACCACTGTGCGTGTTTGCATAATAATTTGAGACAAGACCGCGGTCTACGAAATCGACGCGAGCAGTGTTGTACATGAAGCCTACACGGATATTCACGCCTTGCTTGCCGCCTGAATCCTGGTCTTTAGGGTCAATCTGGCGGAACTCGTATTCAGGCCCCCCGTTCGCGCGCACTGCTTCAATTATGGTGCTGTAATTTTTTACCGCCGTCACATTGCCGTCTTTTGGCGCGTACGCATTCCCCTGATTTTGATACGTAATCGGAGTTGCAACATCGTCTCCCATTTCCACAATCACAATGACATCGGGATAGAGCATGTTGTTTTTGATAATGCGCGCTAAATCTTTATCGAGATTGTAGCTGCCGCCCTGCGCTTCGTAATTTTCTAAATTGAACGCAGCGAGCGTGAGCGTGTCGTCATCGGCAACGTGCGCACTCCATGCAGGAGTGAACAACGGGTCAGCAGGTGCCGTTTTAGTTCCCGTGCGCCATGTTTTTATAATGCCGTTTATGTCTGAACTCTTTTGCGTTTTCATGGCATTTGCAACAGCAGTGCCCGCATACCACACAGCATCGTTATCGAATGCCCAACCTTGCGGCGGAATAGATGCTCCTGTTACGCTCATCAAAGAAACTGTAGGATTTATCGGACGCGCCATGTACAATCCTGAATCAGTGTAATCGAGTACGCCGCGAAACACGCGCGCACCCGTAGAATCTTTCAAGTGATCGCCCATCTGCGAAAGCGCTTGGAACGTCGTCCAACTCGGACTTTGATAATCGACAAACAAAAGCTCTGGGTTAAAATCATTTTCCGTGATGACGTTGCCGTCCCAGCTATTGTTCCATGCGTTTGGCCGCTCACCTGACGCATTTTTGCCGTCGTCCGCAAGCACGCCGGTAAGATTGTAGTACGTGCCCCCCACGACAATAGGCTCGTCAATCCGCACTACCATGCACTCAACGCTTTCAAGCACATCTATTGCAGTTTGCAGCGCATTTTTCTTCGTGTCGTCGTTGAACGGCAAAATGCGCGCCTCACGCTTACCGTCGTTTTCATGCCCCGAAAGCCACGAATCCTTTTTGCTCTGCGAATATGTAAGCAACACGCCATCAGGATATGCAGCTGTCTTATTGATGCCGCCTTCCTGCACATGCACGACAGCAGCAGCTTTTATGCCCGTACGCGGCAAGTAGCCTTCAGAATTGTTAAAACGATTTGCCGTGCGCGTTTCGACAACAGTGCCGTTCACTGCAACAACATCGCCTTCTTTTAAATCTGTTGGAAAACCTGTACACCATTTTGAATCCTCAAAATTGTCGTCGTGCGTCATCACAAATATACCGTTTGATTTTTTGCCAGATACATCTTTGTGTTCAGGCAACGCTTCCATAAAAAAGCCGTCTTCCGATATCCACTGCGGACCAGTTGTACCATCCATAAGTATTGTGTTGTACTTTTCGTGCGGCGTTTTATAGCACACCATCGTAACAACACCAATCACATTCGCAACGAATGCATCTTTAAGAGGGCTTTCCGCACCACTGCCCTGAATGTCTGAAATAGTTACCGATGAAACGGCTGTAAAATTTGCACCTGCAACAACGCCCCGTAAAGCCGCGCTCGCAACGTTGATAAAACTCCCCGATGCAAATTCACCCTGATGCTCGTACGACGGCACACATAGAAGCCCTGCTTTTCTTGCAACGAGCTGCACCGTACTCCCTGTAACGCCTGAAAGCGTGTACGAACCGTCTGCGGCAGTAGTTGATGCAATTTTTGAATCTACAATTGAAATAGCAACGTCAGGAATAGGATTTCCCACTTTGTCTGTTACCGTGCCAGTGATTTTATACGCGCCTGATTTTTTGTCAAACGGATGTGAGTTCCATTTGCACGAAACAAGAGCACATAAACCCAAGCAAAACAGCACATATAACAATTTATTATGCTTCATAAATTTAATTGTATGGCCAAAATTTGCTGCTGTCAACATTTTTTTTGAATTATTGCTTATGGATTATATAGTCGTTTTATAACTTCCTTATCTATAAAAGTTCTGTAAAACAAGCTAGAAAAAAAAGCTATATGCATGCTATAATAGGCGAGTTTTAATTCGTTAAAATATCACGAGTTAAAACATCGCATTTCAAAGCAACCTATTCTGAAGCTAAAGTTTCCGAACAGGTGCAATATGTGCAGTACAGGTTTAATAAGCGTGGAGGCAATGCGTGAAAAAAATAGGTTTTATCGGTGTTGGCATTATGGGCAAATCAATGGTACGCAATCTTATGAAAGCAGGCTTTGAGCTGCATATTTTCGCACGGACAAAATCAAAAGTTGCCGATGTAATTTCAGAAGGAGCCACATTTCACGAAACAATTGCTGACTGTGTAAAAGATGTCGAAGCGGTTGTCACAATCGTAGGATTCCCCCCTGATGTTGAAGAAGTGTATTTTTCGCAGGGCGCCATTTTCAATGCTGCTGCAAAAGGTGCATATCTTATCGACATGACGACAACAAGTCCTGCACTTGCAGAACGACTGCACCGTGAGGGAAGCGCAAAAGGCTTTCACGTTTTAGATGCGCCTGTTACTGGCGGAGACACAGGTGCAAAAGCAGGCACGCTTTCAATCCTTGTCGGCGGTGACAAAGCTGACTTTGAAACATGCATGCCGCTTTTCAGCGCGATGGGCTCAAACATCAATTATCAAGGCAAAGCGGGAAACGGCCAGCACGCAAAACTTGCAAACCAGATATTGATTGCAGGCGCGCTTTCAGGCGTTTGCGAATCGTTTGCATACGCACAAGCGAAAGGGCTTGATTTAAATGTTCTGCTAAAATCTGTCGCAACAGGAGCGGCAGGAAGCAAACAACTCGACGCGTTTGGTCCAAAAATCATTAGCGAAGATTACGCGCCAGGCTTTTACATAAAGCATTTCATTAAAGACATGAAGCTTGCAGTACATGAAGCAAACGAATCTGGACTGCACCTTGAAATACTCAAACAAACTTTGACAAATTATGAAACGCTCGAAAAAGCTGGCTTTGGCGACAACGGAACGCAAACGCTTTTTAAATATTACAGCGAGTAATCACCAATCCCGCTGCAAGCGCTGCTGCCGCGCACGCCTACATCTTTTCCACATACGGCACGAGCACAAGCTCCATTGCGTTTTTTATGACGGTGAGCGTGCATTCGGCAAGAAAAAGGCGCGCAGCTACAAGTTTTTGTTCGCCCGCCGCAAGTATGGGGCACTGCTGATAAAATTTACTAAAACACTTGCTCACCTCATACAAGTAGAGCGCCACGCCGCTTGGGTCAAATGATTCTGCTGCCTTTGCAACGACAACAGGAAAATCACCGAGTTTTTTTATTAAATCCCATTCGCTCTCGCTCGTTAAAAGCGAAACTGCTTCCGCGCTATCGCAGGCATGAACGTTGTCGTCTTCTGCCTTTCGCAAAATAGATGCGATGCGAGCGCCCATATACTGCACGTACGGTCCTGTGTTGCCGGTAAACGAGAGCGACTCTTCAGGATTGAACAGCATGTCTTTAATTGGCGAAACTTGCAAAAGATAATAATGAAGAGCGGCAAGCGCTATTTTTTCTGCAACATCTTCGGCGTTCCCTACTTCTGCCTCACGCCCTTTTTCCCGTATCTGCAAAAGCGCGTCGTCATGCAACGAGTCGATCAAATCATCTGCATCAACGACAGTTCCTTCGCGGCTTTTCATCCTGCCGCTCGGCAAATTGACAAGACCGTAGCTCAAATGATAGAGATTTTCCGCCCAGTCAAAGCCAAGCTTCCGCAATATGTAGAAAAGCACTTTAAAATGATAAATTTGCTCGCTTGCAACAACGTACACAAGTTGATTAAACTGCCAGTCGTTGTGGCGGCTGATTGCAGTTCCTATGTCCTGCGTAATGTACACAGATGTGCCATCTTTTCGGAGCAGTACTTTTTCATGCTCGCGTTCGTCTTTGCTCCCGGTTATTTCGCTCACATCTATGCGCACTGAGCCGTCATGAGCCTTAAAAAAAACGCCGCGCTCAAGCCCATTCAAAATTTCTTCGCGGCCGAGCACGTACGTATCGCTTTCAAAATATAATTTGTCAAACGAAACGCCCGTACGCTCATATGTCTGCGTAATGCCCGAAAGCGTCCAGTCGTTCATTTTTTTCCAAAGCGCGCGCGTTTCATCGTCACCTTGCTCCCACTTTACGAGCATGTCTTCTGCTTGCTTTACAGCCTCTGCATTTTGTTTTGCATACTCGTCAAACTCGACGTAGCACTGACCTACAAAGTGGTCACCTTTTATGCCACGTGATTCTGGCGTTTCGCCTTTTTGCTCATGGAATAATTTATACGCAAGCATTGATTTGCAAATGTGTACGCCGCGGTTGTTGATGATGTTCACCTTATACACGTCCGCGCCAGCTTTTTTTAGAATGCGGCTCACGCTCTCACCGAGCGCATCATTTCGCATATGACCGAGATGCAACGGCTTGTTTGTATTGGGGCTTGAATACTCAAGCATTATGCGCCTGCCTGCAAGCGGAGCTTTTCCATTTTCATCAAGCGAGCCGTAGGATGCGCCCTGCTTTGCAATGCGCGAAAGAATCGCAAACGCCGCACTCCCTTTGTTGAGCTTTAAGTTGACGTAGGGACCTGCTGCAAGAAATTCGCCAAGCGAAGACGGAGAAATGCCTGCAAGCGTCTGCGCACTATTGATGATTTTCACTACCTCTTGCGCAATCGCAGGCGGCGCCATGTGGAACTGCTTTGCATATGGAAACATCGGTATGCCTATGTCGCCCATCTCAGGATTAGGCGGCGTTTGCAGCACAAGCGATTCTGAAGCAATATCAGCTGCTGCAACATCTTTTCCTTTTACAAATTGATTGAAAGCGGCGGCAACAACAGCGCGGCAATCATTTTTTGCGTCACTCATACACGACATAGTACCAGATTGGCGCAATTTATACTACAGCAAAAAATCTAGCACGACAGCTGCGTACGGCGATGCTGCAACAGCTCGTAATAGTACACAGCTTTGAGGCCGAGCACAATGTGCGGCTGCCCGTCGCGGTACAAAACGCCTGCAACATCGGGAATTGCTTTTGCTCTCGCTTCGTCAAATAGCGATGCATCTTTAAGCATTATGCGAAGGCGCGTGGCACAGCAAGAAAGCGAATCAATATTATCGCTTCCACCGCAGCAATCGACAATCGCATCGGCATACGCGTGCATCCTTTGCCCGCCATGCGCACTGCCCAACGGCACAGGGCGCAATTCAAGCAATCGGATTTTTTGCTTGAGCGGCAATATGGCATTGGGCGGCACAGACAATTCGTCAATGCCCATCTTTAAAAATGTCTCTGTGAGCGAACTGTCTGAACCAAGTTCGCCGCAAATGCCCGCTTTGATGCCTGCAGCATGCGCATTCTTTACTGTCAGCTCTATCAAACGCAACAGCGCAGGATGATGCGCATCTAAAAACTGCGATGCTGTCTCATTTTGCCTGTCTATGGCAAGCGTATACTGCGTCAAGTCATTTGTTCCAATGCTGAAAAAATCGCATTCGCGTGCAAGCTCATCGCTTATGATTGCCGCAGCAGGCGTTTCAATCATACTGCCTATTTCAATATGCTCATCAAAAGCGATGCCGTTTTTTGCAAGCTCGTTCTTTGCTTCCTCAACAAGCTGCTTTGCGCGTTGCAACTCACTCACAGAGATAATCATAGGAAACATGATGGCGACATTGCCAAATGCAGACGCGCGGAGAATAGCGCGAAGCTGCGTTTTAAAAATCTCTGGGCGCGTCAACGAGATGCGTATTGCCCTCACGCCGAGCGCAGGATTTTCTTCTTTAGGCATATTGAAGTATGAAGCCTGCTTGTCTGCACCAATATCTATAGTGCGTATAATCACCTTTTTTTTACCCATGGCGGCTGCGACAGTTTTGTACGCTGCAAAAAGCGTCTCCTCATCGGGATACGACAAGCGATTTAAATAGAGAAACTCGCTTCTAAAAAGCCCTATGCCGTCTGCATCATTTTCAAGCGCATGCCGTGCTTCTGCTTGATTTCCAATATTTGCAAAAAGCTCTACCGCACGACCATCTTTTGTGCGCGCCTCTTTTCCGATAAGGCTTCGCAACGCTTCTTTTTCAAAAGCGGCGTTCGCTTTTTTTTCTGCATACAGCAATGCTGTTTTTTCATCAGGTGCAATATATACAACGCCAGCTTCGCCGTCAACGATGCACGCTTTTTCTGCACATTGACCATCAGGAATCTCGCGCAATTCAGAGACAGCAGGTATGCCCATGCCACGCGCAAGGATGGCAGCATGACAGTTGCGTGAGCCTTTGACGGTAACGAGCGCAAGAATGTTTCGTTTGTCGAGCTGCATAATATCTGCGGGCGTGCATTCTTCTGCAAAGACAATGTGCGGCGAATTGAGCAACAGTGAAGAAGCAGTTTTTCCTGCAAGCGCGTTGAGCACGGCAGAGGCAATTTCTTTTACGTCTGCGGTGCGCTCTGCAATGTAGCTGTCGCCACTTTCTGCAAGCAGTTGGGCTACATGCGCTTCAGCTTGCTGTACTGCATATTCAGCGCATACGCGCTCGCGCTCTATCATCTCAATGACAAAGCCCGAAAAATCATCGTCAGAAAGCATAACTGCGTAAATTTGAAATATCTGCGCTTCGTCTTTGCTCAAATCTTTTTCAGCTTGCTGCGCAAGACGCTCGTATTCGGCCATAACAAGTTGCTGCGCTTTTTCAAACCGAGCCCGCTCGCCCTGCACATCGGCAACCGTTCTGCGCGCTGCATGAACTGATTCTGTCTTATAAAAAAATATCGGACCGCTTGCAATGCCATCGCTCGTGCCTGTTCCGTTGATTACTGTCATTGAACAATCCTGTGCTCAAAAATATGATTTAAGCGTCTGTTCTAATTCACAAGCAGCTTCACTTTCATCGTCACCGTCTATGATGAGCGCGATGCTGTCGTTTTGCTTTACACCGAGCTTCATAAGCGCGAACAGTTTTCTTGCATCGGCAGATTGCCCGTTAAAGTTCACCGTCACTGATGAAGAAAATTTTTTTGCCGCATTCACAAGCATGCCGGCAGGTCGTGCATGCATTCCCACAGGAGATTGTATGACATATTGTATCGTTTTCATTTTGCCTCCACTGTTATAAGGATGTCTCCCGCATTTACTGCGCTGCCGCTTGCAGGCTGTATTGATGCAAAATCATCAGAATTGATAATTGTCACCGGTGTCGTCAAATCATATCCTGCGCCAGCTATCTTGTCTTTATCAAACTCAATGAGCACGTCTCCTTTTTTTACGCTGTCGCCTTCTTTCACGTGCGCGGTAAAATACGTTCCGTGCAATTCCACTGTGTCACGCCCAATGTGAATGAGCACATCTACACCGGAATTTGTGTGTACGCCAACTGCGTGAAACGTGTCGCTTATCGTGTCGATTGTACAATCGGCAGGCGCATATAGTTTTCCTTCAGCAGGTAAAATCGCAATGCCGTCTCCCATCATCTTTTGCGAAAACGCTTCGTCCTGTACGTCTGCAAGCGGTACAAGCGTGCCGGCAAGCGGACTTGCAATAGAAATCGTCGTGTGTTTCATAAGCCTCTGTAAATGTATGGTAAAATATGTTTTTTCCGATGCATCCATCGTGTAGTTGTATGTTTCTAAAAGATATGCGGCAAGTTTTTCCGTCACCGACATCATTGCAGCATACTTTTGCTTTATAAGCTCATATAATTCGTCGGCATCGTCGGGGCGCGGCATAGACGTAAGAATCCGCTGCGCAAAAAATTTTAAATGTATGATGAAGCGATGATAATTCATCGACTCTTCGTCAAAAACAATGCTCGATTCTTTTTTCACCACGGCAAGCATCTCGTGCAATATTTTTGTCATTGAGACGATGCCGCTCATATTTTGATTCATGCCTGCATTGACAAAATGTATGGCAATGAATGCAGCTTCATCGTCGTCGAACGCCACACCCGTCTTTTCTGCTATGATTTTCAGCGCATGACAGCCGATAGCGTATTCGTCAGGATAAAACCGCTGAATGTCCCAGCGCAGCGGATTTTTCAAATTCATGCCGCTTTTTTCGCGTTCAAGTACAGTGCTCACGTGGTCTGCAAGAGAGATATGGATGCCATCGTACAATTTTTTGCCGTACGCTTTTTCTGCAAACGCGATTATTTCTTCAGCAATGCATATATGTGCAAACGGTATTTCAGAAACAAGTCGCTTAAATTTTTCAGCCATGTCATGATTTTGAAGTGCAAATATCTTTTCAATGTGCGCCGCATCTATTTCATCGCCCTGCCGACAATGGAACGCAATGCCACGCCCTATGACGATTATCTCTTGCCCCGCATCATTAGACGAAAGCGCCACATTGTTGTTGATGACTTTTTTTATGCGCATATGTTTTCCTCGTCTGTCATCTTGCGAAATCTGATTTTCCTGCCGTTTGGAATCGCGTCAAGCAAAAGCGCATATTTTTTGGGAACATGTCCAATCACATTCACTCTGCTGTCGCTCGGAAAATCTTTTTTAACAATCTGAATTTCTCCTGAATACCGCTTATAGTTTTCATTGTCGATTGTAACCGCGCCACGTGCGCGCAATGCACAGTTTTGCGGCGCTACAGGTTTTCCCTGCTGCGCATATTCGCGCGACTCGGCAAGGCGCAAGAGCGACGCAGGAGAATCGGAGCGGACAGTAAAAACAGCGTCATACAGATGAGAAAAAGGCGCATCAAAGCGCACCGGTACGCTTATAATGCCTGATGAGCAATATTCGTCAATGCACAAAGCGTCAAACTGCGACACAATGCCGTCTCCAGAAAAGACAGCGTCTACACAATACGTTTCGCACATGTCGCAAAATGCGGCCCACGTCGCAACACCTCTGTGCGCTTCAAGCGTAGGAAGCCCTTCATACAGCGGACCGCGCGGCTGAATGTCGCTCGGAACAAACGCCGCAGTCTGCATGCCGAGTGCAGCAAGCGCAACATTTTTTCTTTTGAAAAAAGCTGCGTCGAGCGCAGTTTCAGGGCGTGGATAAAAATTGTGCAACGCGCAAATGCTGACCGCACGTTTTGCGATGATGGCTGCATCGTTGCAATCAACTGTAGATGCGTTGATATACACAGGCATGCGTTCCGCAATAGACGCAGTCTCCTGCACACTGAAACCGCAATCGATGCGAAGCGCGGCAATATGCATTTTTTTTGCAAACAAGACAATATCGCTTTCACCGAAAACTTCAAGCGTTTTATTTGAAACGTCTGCAATAATTTCAAAGCCGCGCTCATGCAAATATGCGCACATATCCTTTACGCCTGAGACATACGCAGCGTCTACTTCTTCACTTATGTGGAGCGAGGTAAAAACGCTGCGCTTGTTCAGGCACAAAGATTCAAGCAGTTTTTTTTGCCGCTCAAATTGAGAATAGTATATTGCATATCCGAACATCTTACACTGCAAGGACATCTTTCTCTTTAATAACGAGCCGTGTGATTATGAATCCGCCTATGTATGCAATCACAAGTCCAATGAAGTAGTTGAGCATACATTCCGGCTTCATAATCGGAATGGCGACAAGCCCCGACGGCCCCCATGCATTTGCAAGCACATGCGTCATCATAACCCACGCACCGCCAAAACCTGCGCCGAGCCCCGCAGTGATAAACGGCTTAAACATCGGAAGCGTAACACCGTAAATGAGCGGTTCTCCTACGCCGAGGAATCCTGCGGGCAGCGCAGCGGCAATCACTTTTTGCAGGCGTTTGTGCTGCACGTTGCGCGCAATCATATAAATTGCAAGAGCGGCTCCAACTTGACCTGCTCCAGCCATGGCAAGAACAGGGAACAGCGACACACCGCCTTGCGCCTGAAGCTGTACCGCGTAAATAGGAATAAGTCCGTGATGCAGACCAAACAGCACCATCGGTAAAAACAGCGCAGACAAGATGTAGCCGCTTATAATATTGACAACTTGACTCGGCGAATTGATGATGAGGCTCAATACTTTGACAAGGCCGTCGGAGATGAATCCTGCTACCGGCATGATGATGAATACGAACAGCACTCCTGTGATAAGCAATGTCAAGAATGGCGTAAGAATCAAATCGAGCACATCGGGAATTCGCTTGCGCAAAAATTTTTCGATTTTTGCAAGCAGCCACACGCCTACGATAACGCCTATCAAGCCGCCTTTGCCTGTTGTCAAAATTGACTCAAGCGGCACCGCCTCGTTGTACAAGTGCATCATCTTTGAAAGCGCAACGACATTCGCGCCTATTGACATAGCTCCAACCATACCGCCGAGCGCTTCTGTCGCACCGAACTGTTTCGCAGCATTGATGCCTGTGTAAATGACAAAATAGCCGAGGAACGCACTGCCGATAAGCGAGAATATGAGTTGCGCCGCCTGCCAGAATCCCTCAGCAGAAAGCGCACCCTGCCCCTGCATGGTGCTTATTAAACTTGCAAATCCGTTGAACAGCCCCGCCGCAATAATTGCAGGAATGAGCGGAATAAAGATTTCTGCAATAGTGCGCATAGCTTTTTTGAATGCGTTATCTTTTTGCCCTTGCTTTACGGCAGCCTTGTTCTTCTGCCAGTCATCTGTCACCGCTTCCGTTACAGCAGAGATTCCCATGCCCATAAGCTCATCTGTAATTTTTTTCGCTTTTCCCGGACCAAGCACAATTTGGAATGCATTCCCGTCAGAGACAACGCCAAGTACGCCGTCAAGTTTTTTCAATGCAGCTACTTGCACGGCACCGCTATTTTTTACATCAACCCGCAATCGCGTCATGCAGTTTACAGCTTTAATCACGTTCGCTTTTCCGCCAACAAGTTGAAGAATCTGCTCAGCTAACTCTAAATTCGTCATATCATTTCCTCCTATTATAAAATACCGTAGTCATGTTGCGGCAAACATGCTCCTCACATGTCCGCCGTTTTTTTGCAATATTTGGCGCGCTTGCTCAACACCGCAATTGAACAAAATAGCGGCAATAGCTGTCTTTACCGAACCGCCTGCTTTATCAAGCATATGGCGCGCATCGGGGCGGCTGCATTTTGTTGCGGTCATCACAATATTTTCTGCGCGTGTTGCAAGTTTTTCGTTTGTTTGCATCAAATCGACCATCATGTTTTCATACACTTTGCCAATGCCTATCATGCTGCCAGTAGAAATCATATTCAAAATCATTTTTTGTGCAGTACCTGATTTGAGCCGCGTAGAACCAGCAAGCACTTCTGGTCCCGTCACCGGCTCAATTGCAAGTTCTGCTTCTTTTCCAATGAGCGAATTTTTGTTGCACGCAATTGCAACTGTCTTGCAGCCGAGGGAACGCGCATAGCGCAATGCATATATGACATACGGCGTTCTGCCACTCGCCGCAAGCCCTATGACAACATCGCGCCGACTTACGTGTATTGCCTCAAGGTCGCTCCGTCCGAGCGTGTGGCTGTCTTCCGCACCTTCGACAGCTTTAACAAACGCTTTGTGACCGCCCGCAATCAATCCAACAACTATTTCAGGCGACACGCCGAACGTAGGCGGACACTCCACCGCATCAAGCAAGCCGAGTCTGCCGCTTGTTCCCGCTCCCATATAGATTATGCGCGCACCGTTTTTCAATGCCTCTGTACACCATGAGATTGCAATTGCGACTTCAGGCAGCACGGCTGAAACAGCCTCTGCAACAAAGCGGTCTTCTCTGTTCATCGTCTGCGCAATTTCAAGCGGCGTCATTATGTCGAGCGACATAGTGTTTTCATTGCGCGTCTCCGTTGTCAATCTTGTTAAATCAATCATAGCATCAAGCGCTCCGTTTTATAAACAAAAAAAGGCAAGACCTTCTGCTGCATACAGATGGTCTTGCCTGAATTAACAGTAACAATCCAAATTATTATAAAATCATAATTATAGTTTTAGTATATACTGAAAGCAACTGCTTGTCAATACGTGCGTCGATACGTACGCACGGGCAACGGGCAAAAATCAAAATAGCGAGAGTCATGGCAAACAGTATTGACAAAGCGCGTCCAAACACATATAGTGACAGTATCTGCATATTCCCCGATTGTGTAATGGTAGCACCGCAGATTCTGGTTCTGCTTGTGGGGGTTCGAATCCTCCTTGGGGAACAAGCGTGCTTGAACCCGCGACATATTCGAGAAACCGAACACAGCGTGTTCGGTTTTTTGTCAAACGCACTGGTCCCTTCGTCTATCGGTTTAGGACGAGAGATTCTCAATCTCTAAAGACGAGTTCGACTCTCGTAGGGACCGAATTTTAATTCCAAAAGCAGTTCAGAGTCGAACTCCGAAGCGAGTGCCGAGCAAGTGCTCGGAAAAGCGTGCAGGAGGCACGCGGCAACGAGCGGAGGCGGGGCGGAGAGAGCATACAGGATGTATGCGACTGCAGCCCTTCGACTCTCGTAGGGACCGAATTTTAATTTCAAAAGCAGTTCAGAGTCGAACTCCGAAGCGAGTTTGCGGCATGTTTTGCGGCAGATTTAATAATTAGCACTGCACTTTAGAACGCACTCTTGAATTCTTGCATTATCTGCCGATAATGAGTAAAATACGGTATGGCAAAAGACAGTCGGGCAAAAAATTCATTTGATGAACTTGTCGCTGGCATAAGCGCAGAAGAGCGTCGCTTTCTCCTCGAAAAACTCAAGCGAGAAGGCACAGATGTTTCAAGCCAAACGTTCGCTTCACTTGAAGAAACCGTACCAGACACGCGGACAATCCAGTTGCGCATTCAGTCATCGTCACTTTTTTATCGTTTTTTTTTATGGTTGCGCTCGCTGTTTACAAATCAAAGCCAAGAAACCCTTTATAATAAAGACCGCATTGCAGAACTTGCCAAAAAAGTAAACCGCGCGCATCCCGGCATAATCGATTTTTCAGAAGGCGTCTTGCAGTCTATATTTTTTGAAAAACTCAAAGAGCTGCAAACATGCGCAGATTTTTTCAGACCGTACATATCAATCGTCAATGAAAATCAAGGTGAGTTTTACGTTTTCTTGAGCACCTTCGTCGCACCAGAAATCACAGAAAGCATAAACGTTGAAGCAGACCCCTACACTATTCCCTTTGAGCGCCCGCTCACAAACGAACTTCGCGTTTCACTAACACGCAAGCTTGATGCCGCAATCAGAAATATTTCGCAGAACACAAAACAAAAAATGTACTATGCTGTGCGCAGCATTGAATGGCTCAAGCAATTTTCAGCGCTGCCGTTTTTGCATTTTATCGCTCAGTTCACTGCAATCATGTCTGAGTCGCATACATGTCCATTTTCAAACGCGCAGACAGACTACCCTGCATTTGTACGTGTTCTTGCAAACGGCATGCCTATTTCAAATGAAGTGCTGCATGCTCTTTTTCTTTTTGCGCAGCATAAGACTGCAAAAGTCTCCATAATTGATTCAAACACCGAACGGGCAGCAAAAGATTTTTTTAAAAGAGCGCTTTCTGATTTTTCCGTGATGCAAATGTTCATAACAACTATTCCGTTAGTAACGCTCGGAAAAATCATTTTTTCAGATGTAAGTTGGCAGGGCGAAGCATTTGGAGGGGCTGAAGACTGGTCTATAAAATTCCGCGGGCAGTGGAAGCAAATTTTCGACGATAGGTGGAACGCATGGCTTCGCGACAAAAAGAAGCATCAACTTGTCGATGTGCTGCGCGCCAATTTTGGTTTAACTGAATTTCCTGAACTGCCATATCGTCCGTGGGCATCGCTGTGGGGAGGTCTAAAATTCCACGGCGAAATGACAGCAGGATTTCTTGCCTGGTTCAACAAGTACAGATACCCCGACATAATCCCCGTTTTGAACACGCTCATGCTCGAAGGCATCTTCTTAAAAAATGAAAACCGCACTGAATTCTCTGAAGCTGTCAACGAATTTTCATCAGTAAATCAAAAGATAGAGACATTCATAAACTCGCTTTCGCCACGCGGCTCAATCGGCACTGCGTTTGAGCAAGTTGCATCAGAGCACATGCGCTCGCTCCATAGTCAGGCACGCATAGATTCAATTATTGTCACCGCAGAATCGCAAGTGCATGAGTTTGAAGTTGCATTCTGCAATCAGTGCCGTACAATCGAAAGCGTATTTCATGGCATTTTTGACGAGGTAAAAGATTCTAAATTTGACACATTGCAAAATCTTATGACTCTCAAAGGGCGTGAAAATCAAGAGTTCAGAGATAAAATGCGTGAAGTGCGCGCAACGCTCAAAAACACACAGGAACTGCTTGCAGAAATAGAGCCGCTCGACTTGCCTCGTCAGTCGTCTTCTGAAACAGCAGCAAGCTAAATGCAATCATGACGCACCTTTCAATTGCGTGTTCAAAAAAATACACTTTCGTACCGTTTTACAAAAACAACAAGCCACTTGCACATAATTCGCCGCGGTGGGGCATGACATTTAGAAAAGCAGGCAGCATGCGCTTCCGTTGGAATGAAACAAATAGCGCTCGCGATGAACTGCTTTCAGAAATTGCGTCAACAGCAGCGTGCGCGCTCACGCCTGTGCCGATTGAATTGATTCACTCAACAATCGCATACGATGTTTCAATGCCCGAAGACATATTCGCCATGCAGGGAGACGGAATCCTGACAAGCAACAAATTGCTTTTGCCTACAGTGACCGTTGCAGACTGCATGCCCATTTTCTTTTACGAAGAGGAAAGCGGCACGTTCGGATTGGCGCACTCTGGTTGGAAAGGCACAGGCGTTATTAAAAATGCGCTTGAACTCGCCCGTGATAAATATGGCGCGCGCATTGAAAACGCCTGCGTCGCGCTCGGTCCGCACATACGAAGTTGCTGCTACATCGTAAACGAAACGCGTGCTTTATATTTCAAGGATGCATTTGGTGAAAATTGCATTGCCGCATACGACACGGAAAAATACACGCAAAAAACGCGCGCGCTTGCCCAGTGGAACAATTCTGGCGGCAAGTTGTACAGCCTTTCGCTCGAAAAAGCAAACCTCGCCGTGCTTGAAAAAATAGGCGTGCGCGATGAAAACATCGCAATCGCAGACGACTGTACATGTTGCAACGACATATTCGGCTCGTTTCGCAGAGAAAGTGCGGGCATATGCGAATCTGAAAAATGGAAACACTTTACTGTGCAAGCAGCATTCTGCGGCTGGCTTTAACAAGAGCATCTCTGTCAAGCATGCATTTTCGACATTCAAGCAAATCATCACGCTGAGCGAACGGCACGCACATGTACGCCGCCGCAACTCACTTGCGTTCATGCACATCTCCTGCTAAAATGCGCATATGAGGTACTTACTGACGGCTGCTGGTTTTACGTGCTGGGCGTACGTGTACATTGAAATGATTCGAGTGGGAAACCGAGAGAAAATGTGCGCCATGCCGTTTTTTGCGCTTGTGTTCAACATTGCGTGGGAAGCGTTGTACACAGTAGAAGCCATTTGTCATCTCCATGCAGAAGCGTTTTTATACTTGCCGTTGCTCGTGCTCGACATTTTCATCTTGCTTGCTCATTTAAAATATGGCAAATGCCACTTCCCCTCAAAAGCGCAACATCTATTTCTATTTTTAAGCGGCGCTTCGCTTGCAGCAGGAATCGCGTTGATGCTCGCATTTTACTTTCAATTTGATGTTCGTCCCGCATCCCACTACTCTTCTTTTTTGCGCTATGCATTCATGTCACTGCTATTCGTGTACGCATTCTACACAAGAAATGACATACGCGGACAATCGCTAGGCATCGCTATTGTAAAATGCATAGGCACGCTCCTACTTGCCGTGCAGTACGGCTATATCGAAATGATAAACCCATTCGTCCTCATCTGTGCAACAGTCAGCTTCAGCGCAGACATATGGTACATAATCGCGCTCGCCATTTCAAAAAAGGGCGAAGCTGCTTGAATACCCGACCTTTCACGGTTCCGCTTTCGCTCCATTCACGCCGTGCATTCGGCGTGAACGCTCCGCCTGCCCTGCTTGCACATGCATGCTGTTTGCAGAGAACAGGCGGGCGCCGTTCCACGTCGGCGCAAGCATATCGTGAAAATGACTGCACACATGCAGAGGTCACGTGCCCTTGAAAAATCACGCTCTTTTTACTACCATAACTTTTATGCAGGGAACAGTGCTTGACGGCACAAATAATTTTTTCACCATTTTGTGCGACGACAACATAGTGCGGCTCTGCTCGCTCAAAGGCAAAGTGCTCAAAAGCGACGTACGCTATTACAATGCGCTTGCCCCTGGCGACATCGTGGAAGTAGCGCAAGACGCACTTGACAGCCACAAAGGGCAAATCACGTCGCTTGTGCCGCGCAAAAACGAGTTTGTACGCTGGAACATAAAAAAACGATGCCCGCAACTTTTGGCAGCAAATCTAGACTTTATCATTCTCGTAACAACGAGCGACGAGCCGCCGTTTCGCCCGCGTTTCATAGACCGCGCGCTCATGCAGGCAGAAGCGCAAAACATTACACCTGTTGTCGTATGCAACAAATGCGACTTGCCTTCGTACAGCAACAAAGATTTTCAGTCGCGCGTAAAAATATGGAAAGATTTAGGCTACACGATGCTACACGTTTCTGCTAAGACAGGAGAAGGTTTGCGCGCGGTCGCACAACTGCTTGAAAATCGCACGAGCGCGTTTGTCGGTCAGTCAGGCGTAGGAAAATCGAGCTTGATAAATGCGCTCGCAGGAAGCGAAACGCTCCGCACAGGCACATTGAGCCAAAAGTACGATCGCGGCGCGCACACAACGACAAAAGGTACGCTCAACAAAATAATAATTAATAATTTAATAAGTGGAAAGCAAGATGTGCGCGCCGCGATAATAGACACGCCTGGGATACGTCGCTTTGTGCTCCACGACATTGCAGCGGAAGATGTTGCACTCTATTTTCGCGAGTTTTCGCCAATTGTCGGCACATGTGCGTTCGGCATGAGCTGCACGCACACAAATGAGGACGGCTGCAAAATCCTTGAAGCAGTACATGCAGGCATCATCACAGAAGAACGATACGAAAGCTGGCAGCGCATCAAAAACGAGATTGCAACACAGAGCTGGGAAGATTGACAATTTATGGACAAAGACACGCTCGTAGAACTTGACTACTGCCGCATACGTGATGACATTGCACAATTCTGCGTAAGTGAAGAAGCAAAGTTAGCTTTAAAAATGCGCGAACCGTTTAATGACACAGCGTATATTGAAAAACTCAAAAATACAAGCAAAGATTGGCAACTGCTAAATGCATCTCAATACGCACCCGCCCTTTTGTCGTGGCCAGAAGTTTTTCCTGTCTTTAAAATTATTAAGACAAGCGGAGCTGCTCTTACTATCGAGCAAGCTCATGCGCTCCTGCTCTTTTGCATATCTGCAAAAAAAATCGCCACTGCAATACCAACGGCCGCAGAGAACATGACTATTCCGCACCTTGCAAACGCTCTACGCGCGCTTCCCGATTTAACAAAACCTCATGCAGAACTTTCGCACATCATCACAGCAGACGGAGAAATAAAAGAACTTCCTGAACTACGCGACATAAAAAATCGCATTGCCGCACTCACAAAAAAAATCGGAGCAGTACTCCGCGCATACACGACAGATAAACGATTTGTTGATTCGCTTGAATCAAATGTGCCCGTGCTCCGCGCAAACCGCGAAGTGCTTGCAGTAAAAGCACAGCAGCGCAACAAGATACGAGGCATCATACACGGTGTGTCGCAGTCTGGGCAAACAGTGTACATAGAGCCCGAAGAAGCAGTAAACGCAAGCAATGAGCTCATGCAGGAGGAAGCGAACTTGCACATTGCAATACGCGCAATTTTGCGCACGCTTGCTGCAACACTCCTGCCGTTTGCAGAGCAGTTTGAAGCGGCATATCCCATTTTGCTTCATCTCGACCAAACATGTGCAGTTTCCCGTTGGGGCATTGCAAACAACTGTTCATATGCGCTCACGTGCAACGAAGAAAACCCGCTTACACTCTTGCAAGCACGCCATCCGTTGCTTGCAGAAAAAGCTGTACCTGTTGACGTGCGCTTTATGAAAGGAAAACGCGTTTTAATAATCACTGGACCAAACGCAGGTGGCAAAACAGTCGCGTTAAAAACGATTGCGCTCTTTGCGCTGCTCAATCAAAGCGGCTTTCCCATACCCGCACAGGAAGGTTCGCGCTTGCCTATTTTCAACGACGTTTTTGCAGATATAGGCGACGGGCAGTCGCTCGACGAATCGCTTTCTACGTTTAGCGCACATATGAAAAAAATTGCACGAGCAGTTTCCTCATGCACTGAAAAAAGCCTCGTGCTGCTCGACGAACTCGGCAGCGGTACAGACTGGCAGGAAGGAAGCGCAATTGCAATGGCAGTGCTTGATGAACTCATAAAAAAGGAAGCGTTTGTACTTGTAACAACGCATCACGGAGCGCTTAAAAACTACGGCTGGACGCATGAACGCTGCATCAACGCATCTGTTGAATTCAACAGTGAAACGCTCATGCCCACATACAGATTGATAATGGGCGTACCAGGAGAAAGCCGTGCGCTCGACATCGCAGAAAAAAATGGACTCAACGCAGAGATTATTAAAAATGCCCGCGCATATATTGCAGGCGGCAAAAGCGACATCTCTGCGCTCATAAACGGATTGCACGCAAAGCACGCAGAAGCAGATGCCCTTTTGCAAGCACAGGAAGCGCGCACGCAACTGTTGAACGAAATGCAGCGCAAAGTAGATTTAAAAAGCCTCTCGTTGCGACAACGCGAGCACGAACTGAACTGCGGCGCGCAAACAGAAGCGCAACGGTTTTTGCACGAAGCGCGAAGCACGCTCGAAAATCTTGTACGTGAGCTTCGCGAAGGGGAAATGACAAAAGAAAAAACGCTCGCCGTGCGGAATTTTATAGACAACTTAACTGAAAGCGTAGACGCGCAAAACGCAAATCTTGAAAAAGAAGCAGACGCGCTTTCAAAAAACGCACAATCTACGTCACAAGAAAATTCGCTTGTGTTTGCACCAGGAGCGGCTGTGCTTGCAGCTGCATCTCGGAGAAGCGGCACAATCATCTGTGCAAGCGGAAAAAACAAATGGCTCGTACAATTCGAAAACATTAAAATTGAGATGAAAGAAAAAGATTTGAAGCTCATGCCGCCGAGCAAGCATAAAAATATGCCGCTTGTCACCATAGAAAAAAACGACAGTGAAAAACAAACGCAACCCGCATACGAGTTGCGTTTGCTCGGCATGCGCGAGGCAGAAGCTATAAAAGCGCTCGAAAAACAACTCGACTTGTGCGTTTTGCACAGCGTAAAAAATTTTAGCATCATTCACGGAAAAGGAAACGGCATATTACAGCAAGCAGTGCGCGATTATCTTTCGCATTACTCAGCGGTAAAAGAGTTCTGTTTTGCGCCAAATGAAGACGGCGGAGCAGGAAAAACATACGTGACGCTGTGGTAGCCAAAACAGTTTTAAGCAAACACAATTATTGAGAGCCTTTGACTTGTTCTGTTTTCTTTTTTTGCGTTTTGCAGTATACTGATTATGTGAGCAAACTTGCTTATTAATTGCGCGTTCTCATTTTATTACATGCGCGCATCCTAATAGTTTCGAGGTCAGTATGAAATCTATTGCATGGAACAATCTCAACAAACTTGAAAGCTACAAAAAACTGCTTTCGCTCAAAAACGCGGCATCTGTCGCATCATCACTCAAAGGAAACACAGGCGCAAAACGCATAAAAGAATTTTCAATCCCCATGTCTTGTGGTCTTGTGTATAATTTTGCCGCAAAGCAGGTGAACAGGCAAATCATTGCGATATTCAAATCGCTCGCAAAAGAAGCGCAGTTGCTCGAAAAATACGCGGCGTTGTACAACGGCGAAATCATAAACACAGGCGAAAAGCGCATGGTGCTCCACCATTTGACGCGCGGTCAACTGGGAACTGACGTATTTGAAGGAACCACAAACAAACGCACGTTTTATGCAGCACAGCAAAAAGCAATTGCCGATTTCGCGCAAAAAGTACACTCAGGTGCACTCACAAACGAAAATGGCGAATCATACACGACCGTTTGCCAAATTGGAATAGGCGGCAGTGATTTAGGGCCGCGCGCATTGTACCTTGCGCTCGAAAACTGGGCACGGACAAATAGTGCGCTGAAGATGGACGCGCATTTTATTTCAAACGTTGATGCCGACGACGCAGCTTCAGTCATCTCGCAGCTCAATATAGCGCGCACGATTTTTGTGCTCGTGTCAAAAAGCGGCACCACGCTTGAAACGCTCACCAATCAAATGCTCGTTGCAGATTTTATTAAAAAAGCAGGCTGCATTCCCGCACGTCATATGGTTGCAGTCACAAGCGAAACAAGTGCGCTTGCAAAGAGCGCAGATTTTCTTGCAGTGTTTTTTATGGACGATTACATAGGCGGCAGATATTCTTCGACGAGCGCGGTGGGCGGAACTGTGTTGAGCCTTGCATTTGGCGCAGATGTTTTCACACGCCTTTTAGCTGGAGCTGCGGCAGAAGACAAATGTGCAGCAGAAGCAGACATCATGCAAAACGCCGCGCTCATGGACGCGCTCATAGGCGTGTACGAACGCAACGTGCAAAATTATTCTATGACGGCGGTGCTTCCCTATTCGCAGGCGCTCTCACGGTTTCCTGCGCACTTGCAGCAGCTTGACATGGAATCGAACGGCAAAAGCGTAAATCGCTTTGGCAAAAAAATCACCTATGCAACGGGTCCTGTCATATTTGGCGAGCCAGGCACAAACGGGCAACACTCGTTCTATCAGTTGCTGCATCAAGGCACGAACATTGTACCGCTCCAGTTCATCGCATTCAAAGAAAATCAGACAGGCAAAGATATTGTGATAAAAAATTCCACAAGCCAGAAAAAACTCAACGCAAATGTTGCAGCGCAAATCATTGCGTTCGCATGCGGTAAAAATGATGCAAACCCAAACAAGCGCTTCGCAGGCGGGCGACCATCAAGCATCATTTATGGGAAACAGCTTACGCCCGAAACGCTTGGCGCGCTCCTGTCGCACTTTGAAAACAAAGTGATGTTTCAAGGTTTTTTATGGAACGTAAACAGCTTTGACCAAGAAGGCGTGCAACTCGGCAAAGTGCTCGCCACATCTGTACTTGAAAACACAATGGATGCAAACTTGCGCTCATATGCGGAGCTGCTTGTCCAATAACCAAAATCAAGGAACAGCTGATTGCTATAATATAAACGGTGCAAGGCCCCTATTGCACTCGCAAAATTGCAAGCAAGTTGCTCCGCACAAATCTGCGTTTCCTCGTTCCGCTCGGAACTTCGGCTCCTTACGCATTAAATCGTGAAAGGAACGCTTGTGTGCGCGCATGCTTTGGATTTGTAATAAGCTCTTTGCCCTCTTCCAGAATTGAACCGCTGTCCATAAAGATGATGATGCTGCTCGTATCACGCGCAAACGCCATCTCGTGCGTCACCACAACCATTGTCATTTTTTCGCTCGCCAAATCTTTAATCACTGCAAGGATTTCTCCGGTAAGCTCTGGGTCAAGCGCGCTTGTCGGCTCGTCAAAAAGCAGCACTTCAGGATTGAGCGCAAGAGAACGCGCAATGCTCACGCGTTGCTGCTGCCCACCTGAAAGTTCACACGGGTAACTGTCAATTTTTTCAGAAAGCCCCATGCGCGGGGGGCGGGGCACCCCCCG
>JAFSRD010000037.1 GCA_017446265.1 Treponema sp. | reverse complement strand
TTCTTACAGGTTCTTTTCCAGATTCCATCTTGAAGAAAACTGCTGATAATCTCTTCTGTATTTCCATCATTCATAATGTACCATAAATGATACATTATGTCAAATAAAAAAAGTATAGAACCGATTATAAGTCAACGCATTATCAAAAAAAACAAGGCTCGCCAGAACGAATACCGAACAACAAGCCTTGTTAATTATACTTTTAGAATTGCGTTAGAAAGCAGGGAGTTCAGTTGGATCTACACAAATAGCAGGAACGACGCTTGCGTTCTTCCATGCACCTCTACCAGCAGAATTTATAGCACCGTGTCCGCCAATAACATTAACACTAGAAGTATCAGTTTCAGTTCTAGTCCATATATCAGAACCTGGATAATCTACTATGCTACCATTGTTGTTGGTTGACCAAACTTTTGAACCTCGTGCCAAGGTATAATCAGTAGGCATTTTCATTCTTTGGTTCTGAGAATCCCCCTTTTTTCCTATTGTTACTACAGATTCGTCCTTAAAGTAGTAATCAGGATCAGAAGTTTGTAATTCTACTTTACTTAATACAAAAAGTTTATCAGTAACATCTACATCACTAAGATAAACAGGTTTAATGAGAGTTTGAGCATTATCATCAAAAATCCTCTGAAATAAACCTTTTTTCTTGCCATTAGAGTCAAACTTTTCAAGAAGAACTTCGGAATCACCTTTTCCCGTAAAAATTTGCTTATAGCTTGCACTTGCTTGTGGATCTTCAGGCTCGTATTCTCCACGCAAGAATGCACGCAAAGTACTATACTTGTAATCTGACCATTGAACAGCAACCCCAGCTATCTCTCTTTCAGATTTTCCGCCACCTATTAACTCGCCAGCAACTTGGGCATCATCAGGAGAGTAACTATCTGCAAAATATGGCATACGCTCAATTGCCTTTACACTCCATAATAATGCATTCCCATTATAACTTGTAGATAACACTCTCCATACTATTGGCTCCACTTTGAACCAATACTCTTTTTTATCTACAAGAGTTGAACCATCACTTAGTTTATAAACTCCTGCCTGCCCATTCTTTTCAGCCTTAACCTTAACATAATAATCTCCATCGGCACCTAGATACATATCCATACCACCAATAGTTGTTTTACGAGCATCAATTTCGTATACATGCAAACTATCTGGTGCAACACTCTGTGGATAATCACCAAATTTAACAAATTTTAATTCAGAAATGGTTGTTGTTACAGTATTCGAAGGAATATTTTGTGCACTATAGGAAATATGATCACCGAGAACCGCAACAGATGATGGTAATGCCTGAACTTCAGATGGTGTAAGTCCTACTATGCCACTATGGAATTGATATGTCTTCTTTACTGTAAGACCAAAGCTTGGATCACGAGTTTGGCTACCCCATGAAATTGTACATGTTACAGTTGCATTTCCTGTCTTATATTCAAATTTATCGCCAGTCGCATTAACATCTCCTACAACACTTAGATTTACACTACTAAAGATAGGTGATGTAACAGGATAATTTTCGTCTCTTGTAATAGAACCCGCCTTAAGGTTTAAATTAACACCAGCCGTTGCAAGATAGATATTTTTGACATTTTCAACAGATTCCCCATCAAAGTAAATCACATCATAATCTGTAGGTTGTGTTATGCTTATGTTACTAATAGAGAAAATAGTTACATTGAAAGAACATTCACCATAAATGACACTTCCTGCATCGTTCTTGTATCTTACAGTAAGAGCTAAAGCCTCTGCTTCATTGCCAGCATTCCAACCAGCTAATTCCCAATTGCCTGTGAACTGTGAAGCATCAGTAAAGGACCGCGTAAAATCATTACCAGAATTTAGATGCAATACCTTTATTTCCAAACCTGTAGGATCAAATGTTTCGCCTATAATATACTCCAAATCATTAGGGGGAGATACAAGTTTGATTCCAGTAATCTTGTCACTAACAGTAACGGTAAATTTTACATCGTAAGTATTGCCACCTCGAGTAGTATATGTCAGCGTAATCTCTTGAGGAGTTGCATCTTGATTTCCATCAAAACCTGTATATGTCCATTTAGAACCAGATTGATTTACACCAGTCCAGTCATTTACAAGCACTTCTCTGTTATCTTTTTTCAAAATCAACTTTACATTTAATCCTGTTAAATCAAGATCAGTTGAACCATAGTCATATTCAGTCTTGTTTGGGAATTGTGTTATTTCTATAGAATTAACATCATCACCATCATATACCACAATAGTAAAGTCTTTAGAATCTGATTTAGAACTAGTTGTGTATGTTACTGTTACTTGCAATGCATCATTTGCAGCAGATGTATCAACTGTACCAGTTCCAGAAGTACTTTCAAATGTCCATTTTGTGTCATCGCTAAAATCAATAACATCTACATAATCATTAGCGGCACTGTCAAGTACAACTCGAACAACAAGTCCAAATGGGTCAAAGGTCTCGCCAATATCATGGTCTTTAACTCTACTAGAGTCTACTACTTCGATGCTTTCAAAGTTATTGGAATCAACGATGCGAACGAGAACTTCGGCAGTTGCTGTAACACCCTCGTAAGTATATGTGAAAACTATAGGCTGAGTATAACCTCTATTATTAGTTTTATCAGTTTCATCCGCAGTGTTTATTTGTGAAAAATCTACACTCCAACCGTCCGTCGTAAAATCGTTCTCTCTCGTGACTAGTATTTCTCCTGTATTATACAAGGCATTTATCTTGATGCCTTTGGTAGAAATAGGATTTGTAGTTATGTCGGTACCTTTTTCTACAGCGATTTCTGTAACACCGTCTCCTGCAACAACAATTTTATCCAGCTTCTTCACCACAGGGGCAGGTGCAGGCACTGGTTTGTTGTCGTCGCCGTCTGTCGAGTGGCGGCAACTTGAAGCAAAAATAACCACAACGAACGCAATCACCCAAAAACACACTCTCTTTGTCATAACAACCTCCATAAAATTTCCCACCTACATATATTATACTCTTACTATCGTCAAAATGCAAGCAAAAAAATATACATTTTAGAGAAAATTTATGTAAAAGTAGTTATTTTATATGAACTACTACGGGCGTTTTATATATTGACAAACATGGCACGTTTCTTATATTATATGAATACTTACTCATATGCAAATATTATCATAACATAATAGAACTGTTTGATAACTCCGCTATCAAACAGGGTGCGAGGTTATTTATGGAAAAGGATGAAACGTCTGAAAAAGACAGTGAAAAAACTGCGTGCACGACGATTCTGCAAAATCTTCCCGATGAAGATTCACTGTTTGATTTAGCAGAACTTTTCAAAATATTTGGCGACTCGACGCGCATTAAAATATTGTTTGCACTGCTTGAATCAGATATGAGCGTAAACGATATTGCAAACGAACTGCAAATGACGCAGTCTGCAATAAGCCATCAGTTGCGCATTTTGAAAACAAACGGACTGGTAAAATACACGCGAAATGGAAAGTCGCTCATTTATTCGCTTGCAGACAACCATGTAACAACGATTTTAAGTCAAGGCATAGAACATATAAGCGAATAGCGCCTGCTGCTTGCACGTACTTGTCTACAGGCAAAAATGCTGGCTGTGAAGCATAACACACTTTTTGGAGATAAATATGGAACGCATTGCACGCTGCTCATGTTGCGGGAACGAGCATCACCACGAGCATGAGCAAGAACATGAAACAGGTTTGAAAAAAATCATCATAGCCGCAGTTCTTTTTGTTGCGGGAATCATAGTAGAGCACGCACATTTTTTTGCAACTGCCGGTCTTTCACTTGGACAATTCGCTTCTACAGATGAGCTTGCCGCTGCGCTGCTGTTTCTTGTGTCGTATATTCTGTGCGGAAAAAACGTTGTCATGGGCGCGGTGAAAAATATTTTGCGCGGTTCCTTGTTCGACGAGCAATTTTTGATGACTGTAGCCTCGCTCGGCGCTGTATTTGTCGGGCAATATGCAGAAGCTGTTGCCGTCATGCTGCTCTATCAGATTGGCGAGTACGCACAGGACAAAGCCGCAGACAAGTCGCGTAACTCTATCGAAGCGCTTATGGAAATACGCCCCGACAAAGCGTTTATAAAGAACGGCAGCAATGTGCTTGAAGTTTCTCCCGATGACGTGGGCGTTGGAGAAATAATAATTGTTAAGCCCGGCGAGCGCATCCCGATTGACGGCATCGTTACGGCAGGAAAATCATTCCTTGACATGTCAGCTCTTACCGGAGAACCTGTACCGCGTCAAGTGCTTAAAGGTAGCGATGTCATGGCAGGCTCAATCAACACGGAAAGCGTACTTGAAATCAAAACGACTAGAATTGCAGGTGAATCTGCTGCCGCAAGAATCATTGCGCTTGTTGAAAATGCACAAGAGAAAAAAGCACGGTCAGAACGGTTCATCACACGCTTTGCACGCGCATATACGCCTGCCGTCTGCATTGCCGCATTACTGCTCGCAGTCATTCCGTCGATTGTAACACGCGACGCTCACACATGGGTGTACCGTGCACTGATTTTCCTCGTCGTGTCATGCCCATGTGCACTCGTCATTTCCGTGCCATTGAGTTTTTTCAGCGGCATTGGAACCGCGAGCAAGAACGGCATCCTCGTCAAAGGCAGCGAAAGCATTGAGACGCTGGCGCGCGCAAAGACAGCGGTGTTCGACAAAACAGGCACATTGACAAAAGGTGTGTTCATTGTGACTGACGTGCATGTAGCAGATAATGCGCCCATTGAAGAAGATGAGCTCATCGCACTCGCCGCCCACGCGGAAACGTACTCAAATCATCCTATTTCAAAATCAATAAAGACAGCGCATTCGGGCGACTGTTGCAACATGGCAACTGTTTCTAACGCACAAGAGATAAGCGGGCAAGGGATTAAAGTGCTGCTTGACGGAAAGACAGTGCTCGTTGGCAACATGAAGCTCATGGAAGAGCAGCATGTAGGCGGCATTGTTTCGTGCAACAAAAATGATTTTGGCACCGTTGTTCACGTGGCAGTTGACGGCACATACTGCGGGCACATCGTCATATCAGACAAAACAAAAGAAGATGCGGCAGCTGCAATGACACAGCTGCGCAAACTCGGCGTGCAAAAACTTGCAATGCTCACCGGAGACAATAAGGCTGTGGCAGAAAACGTGGCAAAAGACATAGGCATTGACACAGTGTTTTCGGAACTGTTGCCAGACGATAAGGTTGAAAAAGTTGAGTCGCTGCTTGCAGAACTCGGCAACAAACCGAAAGAAAAACGCGGCACGCTATTGTTTGCGGGCGACGGCATAAATGACGCGCCTGTGCTTGCGCGAGCAGATGCAGGCATTGCAATGGGCGCGCTTGGAAGCGATGCAGCGATTGAATCAAGCGATGTCGTGATAATGACAGATGAGCTTGCAAAAATTGCAGATGCTGTCAGCATTTCAAAAAAGACAGTTGCAATCGTCAAACAGAACATCATTTTTTCGCTCGGCGTAAAGGCTGCAATAATGATTTTAGGCGCACTTGGCATTGCAAACATGTGGACGGCTGTGTTCGGCGACACAGGGGTTGCCCTGCTCGCAATTGCAAACGCCATGCGCGTCATGTTGTGGAAAAAGAAATAGCCAGTGTCAAATGACAGCGCAAACAACTGAATCTTATTTATAGCAATTCCATCCGCGCTCTTCTATGCCGCGCACCCAATCGCCAGCAGCTTTTTTTGCGAGCGCTAAATCGTGGTCTTTATAATTGCCGCATTCTTTTTCTGTTGTTGCAGGCACGCTTCCTTCCCACGCAGAAACTTTTTTGAGCACGTTGAGCATATGCTCTGCCACGTATGCTTCATCGACATCGCCAAACAGCGTAAAGTAAAAACCTGTACGACACCCCATCGGAGAAAAATCGATGACACCTTCCATTTCGTCGCGAATATGCTCTGCAACAAGATGTTCAATAGTGTGAATTGCGCCTGTAGACATAAACGCTTTGTTCGGCTGTGTAAAGCGTATGTCAAACTTTGCAACAACATCTCCGTGTGCGCCAATTTTTTTTCCTGCAAGCCTGACAAATGGCGCGGTAACTTTTGTGTGATCAAGATTAAAACTGTCTACATTATATTTTTTTTGCTCCATTTTTCATCCTTAATCTTTTCTATTTTTTGAAGCATGCTGCTTTGAAGAACCGCCCTTTCGTGCTTCGCTTCTCGCTCATCTGAAATTAGTTTTATACAAAACTAATTTCAGACTGTCGGCACTACACGGCGGGCTAGGCTTTGCCCGCTAACTCCCTGCACATTTCAATAACGATTGCCGCGCTCTCTTCTGCCGCTTCCGTGTCGTTAAACTTGTACGATGTTTCCTCGCCGTCATCTGCCATGTCGCTCATAGCGCGAATAATAACAAACGGAATGCCATTGAGATAACACGCATGAGCAATTGCAGCTCCCTCCATTTCTACACACGCAGGATTGCATACTTCCTGTATGCGTTTTTTTGCCGTCGCACTTGAAATAAACTGATCGCCCGAAGCAACGCGTCCTTTTATTACCATATGATTTTTTGCCGCAGCTGTTTTTTCAAATGCTTTTTCTGCAACATGGATAAGCATGTCATCTGCACGAAAACAACTCTCCATCATTTGTGGAATTACTGTCGGTTCATAGCCAAAGCCCGTTACGTCAACATCGTGATACAGCGCATCTGTAGAAATAACAATGTCGAATACGCCAAGTCCACTCGCCATTGCTCCTGCAATTCCCGTATTGATGACATGCGTTGCCCCAAAGTCATGCACAAGACGTTCTGCACAAAGCGCGGCATTAACTTTGCCAATGCCACTTTTCACCACAACAGCAGGCACACCGTGCAACATTCCATCGTAAAAATCTAGCGAGGCTGCATGAATCAACTTTGGTACACCGCTCCCACTTTCTGACGTCATTCTTGAAACAAGCGTTTGCACTTCTATTTCCATTGCGCCGATTATGCCAAACTTCACGTACTTACCGCCTTCCATGCTTTTTCATCCACGCTTTACGCGATAAATAATGGTCTGCAATACCGTCTTGCAATTTATTCTGCAAGTGCAATATATTGATAAAGAAACACATAATTTTTTTGTGCAAAATAAATCCGACAACAACGCCACCTATAAATGCAAGCGGCGACATAATCTGCATGGGCACGGCAGATTGCGCATTGAACACGCGGTAAATGACAACGGCAGCAAGAATATAAAACGCAACCATAAACGCAAGCATGAGCGCTACTTCTACAATGCTCACGCATAGCATAAAAATCACCGTGTTTCGTTTTTGTTCAGATTTTTTTCGCAACTCCGCATGCCGCTTTTTTTCTTCCTCAATCTCATTATTAACAAAATTATTTTCAGGCATTGGCAGTTTTTTCCTCGCGTTCAGTTTTATTGATTGAGGCAAGCAGTGAAATCATTAAAATAATAACGCACACGACGACAGAAGAATCCGCAACGTTGAACGTGGGCCAACGCTCCAGTCCAAACAAACCAAAGAATTTCACATCGATAAAATCAACAACGCCTTCCGCGCGAAAAAACCTGTCAATAAGATTTCCAAGCCCGCCGCCCACAATGCCGCACACCAGCCACCGTTGCAATTTTGTAAAATCATCATTTCTAAAGTACACGGCAAGAACAAGTATGATTGCAACGAGCGGAAGAATCGCAAACAGAAAACGCCGCATTGCGTCTGGCAGAGAGTCGCCTACGCTGAACGCAACACCTGTGTTTGACACATGCACAATGCGCAGCAAATCGCCGAAAAACGATTTCCCGATTGAAAACGGTGCAATTGTTTTAGCAACTACCATCTTTGTGATTTGGTCTACCGCAACAATAAAAACTGTGAGCACAAGCGGCAGCAATTTTTCCGAAAGATTTTTTATCTTTTCCATACGCATAAATATACTGATAAAACAGGCGTGCGTAAATACACTACAACCCAGTCGGTATGTCGATGAACGTTGTTTGAATGCGCTTTTCTTTTTCGAGTTTTGCGCGTACAAGATTCACGCCAACTGTTTCTGTTTCGTAATGACCTCCTGCAATCACGTTGATGCCTGCTTCTTTTGCAATGTGATAGTATTCGTGCTCAAATGCGCCGGTAATATATGCGTCAAGGTTTTCGGCCGCCGCTTGCACAACATCTTCGCTTGCGCCGCCTGAAATGATTCCCACTGTGCGTATATCTTTTTTGCCAAACGGCAGAATGGCGCATGGCGTTTTTTCAGAACGCAGCGCACAACGGGCAAGTTCGTCAATAGAAAGCAAAGAACGCAGTTCGCCTTTTACTCCGAGCGTCATGCCATGCCACTCGCCGAACGGTACGCATCTTTTTAAACCGATACGGGAAGCAAGCCCGTAATTGTTTCCCACTTTTTCGTGCGCGTCGAGCGGAATGTGATACGCAATGAGCGCAATGTCGTTCTTGATAAACGCGGCAACGCGCTTGTAGTGCGAATCAGTGAGTACCGTGCAGCCGCCCCAAAATAAACCGTGGTGTACAAAGAGCGCCTGCGCACCGCACGCTGCTGCTGCAAGGGCAGTTGCTTCGCACGCGTCAACTGCAAACGCAACTTTTTCGATAGGCTTTTCGGTCGGCGCGCTGTTTTGAATCTGAATGCCATTCCGCGATGGGTCGGCTGCAAAATTTTCCTTACGCAAAAACGAGTTGAAATAATTGTCAAGTTCTATGAGTGTCATATACCGTTCCTAAAAATTATTGTTCAAGCCGCTTTATTGTTTGCAGCACAAGGTAGCGCGGAATGAATGCTGTCTTATCTCGCGCGTGTCCAAAGTATGCTGCAAGCAGCGGATCTGTCTGCTCAATAAATCCAAATCCAGGTGTTCTATATTCGCTTATGCTGTCAAGTGCGAGCGCGCTCATAACGTTGCTTGCATCTTGTCGCACAATATCAACAGCAGCGTTATCTGCCATACCGTCGCAGATGATGCAAAAGCGCACGTCATCTCCGAATCTTTGACACGCAAGCGCCATCATTGCCGCATACTCACGCCGCATGTTGAACGTGTAAAAATCTTTTTGCCGTGAAAATCGCTCTGCGTCGTAAAAAAAAGAAACGAGCATTGCAAGGCGGCGCACATAGCGTGTGTCAAACAGCGAACTGAACCACGCATCAACATAAAAGTCGCAGGTGAGCACCGCATACCCTTTTTGCGCAAGCAGCATCATGTACGGACGATACGATGCCGCATCTCCACGCTTGTCGCTTCCGACAATCACCACTGCATCAGATTTTTTTTCGCCGAGCGGCTCGTACAGATACAGCGTGGCATCAGACAAAGCAAAATAGCCTGCTTCTTTAAAACCGTCTGTAAAATTTCCTACGAGACGTGTCTTTGTCTCAACAACATCGTATGTTTTCGGCATCATGTTGACAGGAGCATATCGTACCGCTAAAAATGCAGCAGCAAGAGATGCAATGGCAATAAGCATGGAAAGCACGATGAACACCGGGCTGTACACATCTGCATATGATTTTGCTGCAACGCGAGAAAGCGCACGTATGTTTACAAAAAATGCAAGGCAAGAAAGCACGAACAGCAGCACCGAAACAGCATCAGCATTCCAGGCAACAATCTGCAACACGCTTGCCACAAACGCAAGCGGAACGAGGACAGCAACAGCATCTACGCGCTCATGCTTGAGAAAAAAAATGCGGCTGCTTGCTGCAACGAGCAAAAAGGCGACAAGCAAATTGCCAAGAACAGAATTTGACATAATTCATAATAGCTGAAAATGCGCAAAAACTCAACAATTGCGCGGCATAGATTGCGTATGTCAATGATAAGCGTTAATCTTAAATTATTGCTTTTTTATAATTATAAGATTAACGCTTATCTTCCATAACTTTTCGTCATCGTTGCGAGTGTTGTAGAGAAGGGCATTTATAAAAAAAGCAAATTTGGAAATGGCGCAGGCGAGGTTCTGCCTAAAAACACACTTGGAATGTTGGCAAGCGAAATGACCTGCCTGACCTGACGGCCGTCAGGTCAGGCAGGGAGTGTAGCGCAGTCCAATACCTATTACGTTCCACCGTGTGTTTAGAGGCAGGTTCTCGCCGAGAGCCTTTTTTAGATTTACACAGAATACATTATTTTTAGAGTTGCACTTCTCTACAACACGACATAGATTGCGTATGTATTTACCTTTTTCTTATAATATGATATAGTATTATTAATTTTCTGTAGCCGTTTATATGCATATATTTTTTCGCGCTGGAGATGCTTATGTCCGCAAAAAAAATAGCAGTTGATTCTGAAAAAATTAAGATGGCAATTCGATCCGGGCTTCCGCTGTCTATCACCACTTATACATTGCCACACGAAATGGAAGCGTATATGGGTGATGTGCTCACTATCTTTCTTACAGAGCTGGAACAAGCCCATATGATTCAATATTTGAGTTATTGTTTGAATGAGCTCACGACAAACGCAAAAAAGGCAAATACAAAGCGCATATATTTTCAAGAAAAAAATCTTGATATTA
Source organism: Treponema sp. (assembly GCA_017446265.1). Taxonomy (GTDB): domain Bacteria; phylum Spirochaetota; class Spirochaetia; order Treponematales; family Treponemataceae; genus Treponema_D. The sequence goes on along the minus strand of JAFSRD010000037.1, from coordinate 54,355 downwards.
TGAATGCAAACGATTATCGCACCGGCATGGCGACATTCAAAAATTATACGCTCGGCAATATCAACTACTATTTGCAATTGCAAAAAAAAGAAAAGTTCTATATAAAGATGTTGCTTCAGATGCGCAATAATAAAATTAAACTTGAAGTGCGCAACAACGCAGAACTGACTATTTTTGAATACAAGCGCATTCACGACAAGCTCACGCGTGCGCAACAGTTCACTTCTGTTGAAGAAGCCATTTCACAAGTACTTGATGATTCAGAAGGCGCGGGGCTTGGTCTTGTCATAATGATTCTCATGCTCGAAAAAATCGGACTTACAGAAGATAATTTCCAAACGCTTTCCGAAAACGGCGAAACAGTTACGCGCATCATCTTGCCGCTCAGCGAAAAAACGCAGCAAGAAATGTCTATAGTTGCAACTGAATTTATCAGAGCTATAAATGACTTGCCGCAATTCCCTGACAACATTTCACGCTTAAACCGTTTGTTAAGCGACCCCGACTCAAAGATGTCCGACATAGCAATGCAGATAAGCAGCGACGTTACGCTCACCGGTGAATTATTAAAACTTGTTAATTCAGCGGCATTTGCACTTGCAACACCATGCTCAAACATTGCAGATGCGGTAAAACTCGTCGGCATTCGTGGCATAAAAAATTTACTGTACAGCATCGGCTCACTTGAAGCGCTTGAAAAAGCGGCAGGAAGCAAAGAAGAATTGTGGCAACATGCGTATCAAGTGGCATTTTACTCATATAACATAGCACGCAACTTCTGCTCAAACGACAGAAGCGTCATAGATGACGCGTATGTATGCGGCTTGTTGCACGACATGGGCAAAATTATTTTTGAAACAGCGCATCCCGATTTGCTTAAACGCGTCATGCTCATCTGCAAAGACAAAGGCGCATCGCAGGGAACATTTGAAAAACTTATTTCCGGTGTAAACCACGGTGAAATAGGTGCGCATGTCGCAGAAAAATGGAATTTTCCCGACACGATTGTAAACGTCATCAGATACCACCATGAACCTGAATCAGCTCCAAAAGAATTGCAAAAACTTACAACGCTCGTTTATCTTGCAGACGCGATAGTGCACTATCAACGCGGTGACATAGATTTTTATCAAATTGACCCTTCGGCGCTTGCGCTTTTTAAAATCACGTCTGAAGAACAGTGCAAATCTGTTTCAGAAAGAATGCTTGCCGCATACAAACGGGAAAACAGCGGCAGATAGTCATCTTTATCTTTTTGCAGCAATATGCGCTGTCCATCTTTCAAGCAAAATCCCAAGCGCAACACCTACGTTGAGCGATGCCTTTAAACCTTTCATAGGAATTGAAACGCACCCATACGACGCTCGTGCAAGAGCTTCAGGACTTGCGCCAAGCTCCTCCGAACCGATGATGCACACACCGCTTTCTGGAAATGAAAAATCTGAAATAGGCGTACCACCAGTTTCAAGCACAAACACGGGAATATCATTCGGCAAATCTTCAAGTCGTTTGCGCTCGTAGCCGAGCGTTTCAATACAACCCATGCTGCTCCGCACAGCACGCTGATGCAATGGGTTTATACAAAATGGTGACAAATAGAGCTTTTCTACACCGAGCGCTTCTGCCGTTCTAAAAATTGAGCCAATATTGAATGGAGAGCGGATGTCTTCTGCATACACGCATACGCCCGGGAAAAAATCGCGAACTTTTACCATGCCGCTTTCATCATATGGAACCGTATGAGGCGCAATCACTAAATCCCATTCAGCAGGGAATGTACCAATAATTGCCAAAAGATGATTTCTTGCTGCGTTGCATGTGCGCCGCTCATCAAACGGATTTGCCGCAAGAAGCGTGCGGAGCTCGGCGGCAGCCTCCTCTGGCAGTGCGTTGTCTTTTAAAACGATTTCTGCAAGGCGACGCGTATATTCCTGACGCGTCATGGACGGGAAATGGTATTCGCTGCCATTTTCTGCAATGCCTGCAATGTCGCGTTCAAGAGCGCCAAACGTGAGCGCAAGTTTCCTTCTGCGCTGCCCGCCTTCAAGTTGAAACAGTTTTTCAGGAGTAATCATAGAAGCAGAGCGCATCCACTAATATGCTGATTTAATAAAATCAAATAAATCGTCTGCTGTCATGCTGCGCGGCAACATGTTCGCAATTTCAAGCTGGCCGGCATCTTCTGCGGCAAGCGCAAGCTGCTCTACAGAAACAGACAAATCTTTTAAGCGCGTAGGAAGATTTGCCTTTGCCAGCTGCTGCCTGATGTTTTCTGCAAATACAAGGACAGCCTCTTCGCCGTGCACGTCATCGGGAATAATGCGCGAAATACGTGCAAGTCGCTCGACGCGCTCTGTTTTGAATTTGCCTGCATCTTCAATAATAAACGGAAACAGAATTGACAAGACGAGCGAACGAGAAATATTAAATCGAGAATTGATGCAGAGCGCTAAAAGCGTTCCAAGACCTGGCGAACTTGTTGCCGCGCCGAGCGAAGCCATGCATCCCGCCTGCGATTTCAATATCTCCACAGGCGTTGTAATTTCAAGCGATGGCGAGCCAACTATGACATATCCGATAAGTTCAACTGCTTTTTCAATAAGCATGTCGCTGAAGAACGATGCTTTTTGCGAAAGGTACGCCTCCAGCGCAAGGCACATTGTTTCAAGCAGCATGGAAATGTTTTGATTTTCCGAAAGCGTAAGCGTCAGGTTAGGATCGAGCACTGCAAGTTTGCATAGCCCGTTCTGCCCTTTTAACAATTTTATTTGATGCGAGCGCGAATCTACTACCGGTGTAAATGCAGTATAGATAAATGGCTCGCGGATTGTTGTCGGCACGCAGATGAGCGGCAGCGCGCTTGTCGTCGGCACCGCGCCATCAACATAATCATACAAGTTGTGATTTTCGTTATAGAGCGATGCAACAGCACAGCCCATATTCAGCACTTTTGAACCGCCTGCAGCGATAATGCCGTGAATGTGACCGTCGCGTGCAAGATTGAGAACGCGCTCAATCGTTTTTGTATCTGCGCTCTCGCTAAATTCGCTAAAGACAAAGTAATCTATGCTGCGATCAGAAAGAGGCTGCAAAAGTTTATCTGCAAGATTCACTTCTTTTAAGATAGGGTCCATCACGACGAGGAAACGCACGCCATATTCACGCGCGTACTGTCCAATGCGGCTCAACGTGTAGGAACCAAGCACAATATTCGGTGAAATACGGAAAATAAAATCTGCCATATGGTTATCCTTCAAAACAAAAAAAGACGGAATTATGTTTCCGCCTTTTTTATTTGATTAATAATTTTTGCGCGTGTAAAACTCAAAGACCAAAACTTGTCATGATGCGGTCAGCAGTTGACTCCAATACGGCGTTGTTCAGATAAGACGGATCCTGAATTTTCGCTTTTACTTCCGCAATACGATCTGCACGGACATCAGGAGTTGTCGCTGCAACTTCTTTCATGTAGTAAAGAGCCGCCATGCGTTTTGCTTCTTCCGAGACGCTGATTGAATCGTTGCCGAACTTCACATTTTCCACACCGTTTGCACGACGCGTGTTCTGCACGTTGCTAAGAGGATTTATTCCTCCAATTTTGTCTATCATCATCTTGTCCTGCCCCCCCTACCATTAATTATCGGTAGATTTTCCATTAAAGTTGAGTTTTTTTACGCCTGCGACAAAAAGCGCACATTCTCCTTTTATTGCCTCACGCGCAGCAAAATCTGCATGCAATTCTGCCGCTGTTCCCTCGACAATTTCCTCGTGCAACTTTGTCATCTCCCTGCCAACCACCACACGGCGGTCTTTATCAATATCGGCTATATCGGAAAGCAACTTTAGGATTCTATACGGAGATTCGTATAAAATAACAGCATTTCCCATGTCGAGCAGCTCCTTGAGTCGCTTGCGCCGCTTTCCCGACGCAGGAGACAAAAATCCTTCAAAAACAAGCGTTTTTCCGCCCTGTCCTGCCACGCTCACAAGCGTTGCAAACGCAGACGCACCGGGAATCGGAACTACTTGAAACCCTGCGTTGCGCACAAATCCTGCTAGAACTGCACCCGGGTCGCTTATGCCAGGCGTGCCTGCATCACTCGCATATGCCACATTTTTACCATTTCTGAGCAGTTCGACAATTTTTTTAGCAGCTTTCTCTTCATTTTGCGCGCGGCACGACACAAGCGGCTTTCGTATGTCAAAATGCGTCAAAAGCGCAAGCGTATGGCGCGTATCTTCGCAAGCAATGACATCGGCGTTCTTAAACGTTTCAAGCGCGCGTAACGTAATGTCGCTAAGATTGCCAATCGGCGTGCCTACAATATACAGCAATGCCACAAAAGCAGTATACACCGAAAGTGGAAAACTCGTCAAGAAATGCATGAACATCAAAACGTGCAACTTGCAGAACGATTGTGCTTGCGCTACAATAGCAGAATGAAAGCATCCCAAACACTTATTTCAACGTTGCGTGAAGCGCCAAGCGATGCCGTTATTGCAAGCCACCAGCTTATGATGCGCGCAGGGCTTATCAAAAAATTGGCAAACGGATTGTACGCATACATGCCGTTCGGTTTTCGCGCATATCGCAAAGTAGAAACCATTATTCGAGAGGAACTTGATGCGGCAGGCATCCTTGAAATAAAGCCAACTGTCGTGCAGCCAGGCGACTTATGGAAAGAAAGCGGACGCTGGCAAACATTTGGTGAAGAAATGCTGCGTGCAAAAACAAGAAGCGGGCAAGACATGATTATAAGTCCCACCGCAGAAGAAGCGTTCACCGCACTCATTCGCGACGGGCTTACGTCGTACAAGCAATTGCCTATTTTCATATATCAAATCAACACAAAATATCGCGACGAAATCAGGCCGCGCTACGGCGTCATGCGTGGCAGAGAATTCATTATGATGGACGCTTACTCGTTTGATGCAGACGTGCGCTCGCTTGACGAAAGCTACGAAAAATGTGCGCGCGCATACAGGCGCATTTTCAAACGCATGGGGTTAGATGTTATTTCAGTGCGCGCAGACACAGGCGCCATGGGCGGTTCAGGCTCTGAAGAGTTCATGGTGGAAAGCGAAATTGGCGACAACACGCTCATCTTGTGTCCAAAGTGCGGTTACGCTGCAAATGTTGAAAAAGCAACATGTGCCCACGATGTGGCATTGGACGCAAACGGTGACGCGCAAAAACCTGCAATACAGCCAATTGAAAAAGTTGCGTGCCCCGGTGTTGAAACAATTGAGCAGATGGAGCAATTTTTTAAGATGAGCGCAATGCAATTTATAAAAGTACTCATCTACAAAGTGTACAATTGTGCACTTGATTTATCAGACGCGCCCGGCTCTTTCAAAAAAGAAAAAGATGAAAGCGGCACAGAATATTATCCCGAAAGTTTTGCAGCCGTCGCAATTCGCGGCGATTTGGACGTAAACGAAGCAAAGCTTGCAGCTGCACTAAAAGCGAGCGGTGCGGAACTCGCAGAAGCACAAGATGTTGTCGCTTATTCAAATGCGCCTCACGGTTTTGTCGGTCCTGTGGGATTAACAAAATTGCCGCTCATTGCAGACGAAAGCGTCATGAAAAAAAATAAAGACGGCACGTATGATGTACGCGTCCATGATGCGGTTACTGGTTCAGGTGAAAAAGATTTTGACACTATGCATGTTGAACCAGTGCGCGACTTTGTGCCGTTCATGACATGTGATGTGCGTACCGTACAAGCAGGCAACAAATGCGCAGAGTGCGGCGAAACGCTTTACACAAAGAAAGGCAATGAGCTTGGACACATTTTCAAACTCGGCACAAAATACACAAAGTCGATGAATGTAACATATCTTGATGCAAATGGAAAAGCACAGACGCCGCTCATGGGTTGTTACGGCATAGGAGTAGATAGAACGCTCGCCTCTATTATAGAAGCGCACCACGACGACAAGGGCATTATCTGGCCAATGAGCACAGCTCCGTATCATGTTGCAATCGTGCCCATAAAATATGATGGCGCGGTAAAAGAAACCGCCGATGCACTATATGACGAGCTCTCGTCGCGCGGCATTGAAGTGTTGCTCGACGACAGAAACGAGCGGCCGGGTGTAAAATTTGCCGACATGGACTTGCTCGGCATTCCTGTGCGCATTGTTGCAGGCGAAAAAAATCTGCCGAGTGTAGAAATAAAAGAGCGCAGCAAAAGCGACAGCACGCTTGTTCCTGCAAGTGATGCAGCGAATGCCACAGCAAAAATAGTGAATGATGCGCTTGCCGCGTTGAACGCAGAGTAAAAGCCGTACGGAGGAGCATATGACAAGAAAAATTATTAATTTTTTTACAGCGCGATTTACGTGGAAAAACAGCGTGACATGCACAAACAATACAACGGCAGGCAACAGGCACGAAATTCACACACGATGCATAGCACAAACATGCGTCATAGCAGCACTTTTTATGTGCACCGCAAGCGCATTCACACTTCCGGGATTTACGCCATATGTTGCCGACACAAGCGGCGAATACGTGTATTACGAAGACAAAACGTTTAAGCGAAAATCATATGTGGGTTTTCTCTGCTATGATGAAAAAACGTACGCCGCGCGCTATTACGCACCTGCACAAAAAAATCTTGAACCACTCACTGTTACGCTCTTTTTCACTGTTGACCCGAACGCTGACCATATGGAGATTACAGGCGAACGACTCGTAACAGAGCGCACCATGTACGATGGTGAAATCATCAACTACCTTCACGACATGATATATGAGCTAAACGCGCGCAGAATCAAAGCGGGACATATCGTACTGCAAAACGAGCGCATTGTGCCGGACAATTTCATGCAGTTTGGAGGGAGTGTCGTCATAGAGTACGATTATTACGTGCCGCTTTTCAACGTAAAAAAGATAGCAAAAGGGGACAACATGGACATCGTGTTTGAAGCCGTCACTGCTGGAAAAATCGCTTCGTCGGCAGACACATCATTCGCACGCTTTACAGGACTTCCCGATTCGTATACAGCAAAAAAAACAGCTTCAACGCTTAAAAAAAATGTAGAGAAAAAAACATTCACATCATCAGACGGGCAGAGCGTTGAGCTTGACGCGCAGTGGAATCACGCAATGGAAAACATGTGGATGCTCGGAAACGATGCGGCAGTTTCTATGGCGGCGCTCCCGCCAAACAAAACATCTTCACAGAGCGCGGACGCAAGTGCAATCCGCCGCCTCATTTTGAGCAACGGCACCTCGTATGCAGACTGGCGCACTATTTCCATATCAAAGCAAAATGGCAAATACGTAACGCGCTGCACATTCTACGACAGCGAGAAAAAAAGCGTAACGCATGTGTACCGAAAATTGACAAAAAAATCTGACGACGGATTTTTCTTTTTTGCGCTCACCGTTTTTAAAGGCGCATACGATGCAAATAAAACATACTTTGAAAAAATTATTAATTCGTATATGGCAATGCCGAACAAATAATTTCAAAGCAACCTGTTCTGAAACTGGCACCTCCGAACAGGTTTAATAATTTTGGAAAGATAAGACGAGAGCGCAAAAACTCGCGTCTTTTCAAAATTTTCTAGAAAAATTCCAATTTTTAGCAGCAGTTTATTAATTAAAACTCGAACGTGAAAGCGGAGAGCCTATCCAGGTGCCTTCGCTGCCAAGGTAATCCTCTCGCTGCCCTTCAACAACAAACTGCACGCTGTTCACTGTGCTGAACGAAGTGGCAGTATACACAATCTGCATAAGTTCTGCAAGATAGCCCTGCACACCAACAGGATTAAACGTAAACTCTTCGCTAAAGTTGAGCGTGGCAATGCCGTTTGCAACGCTTGCGCCGAGCAGCCGCGTGCCTTCGGGAATAAGCGTCATCGCGTTTGTGGCGCGCTCTTGCGCAGTAGGACCTGAAAGCAGCGCATTGATTGAATCGGTGAGCGGCGAATTTGATTTTGCCAGTTGGCGCGTCACAATCTTGCGGCTCACAGAACCATCAGAACCGATTACCACAAAACAAAGCTCGGCATTCGTCGTAGCAACCGATTTTTGAGTGGGCGTTTGAACTTCCCGTTTTGTTTCAGCCTTTGCCGCACTACTCGCTTCTTTTTTTTCTTCGCGCGCGACTGTTTCAGATTTTTGCTCTGTACGGACAACCTCGCGTTCAGGCACAGCATCAGTTGCCAGATTGGGAACAGAAAGCGGCATCACATTTGCATGTGTTGTCTCGTTTGCAGGCTCTGTTTCGGGCAGCACGTCTATGTGCAGCATGCCGTTGCCCGCCTGTTGCTTTTGCTCGTGATTTTGTACGAACTCAGGCGTTTTGCCAAACACGCGTCCAAAAAAATCAGTGTTTTGCAAGTTTGAAAGAATAGTATCTTTTTTAACAAAAAAGAACACGAGCAAAATGAGTGCCACAAGCAGCCAGCACGCAAACGCAAAACCAGTGTTCTTTTTTTTATTGTCATTTGCCATAGTTATTACATTATCGGCACAAATTTCATTTTGCCAAATACTCGTTTATGCTTGCTGCAGCCTTGCGTCCTTCGCCCATTGCAAGAATCACTGTGGCAGCGCCAAGCACAATATCGCCGCCCGCCCATACTTTTGTCTTGCTCGTCGCCTGCTTTTCGTCAACAGTGATGTGGCCTTTTTTGTCTGCATCTAGTCCGGGCGTTGTGCGCACCAAGAGCGGATTGCTGCCATTACCAAGCGCGACGATAAGCGCATCGCATGCAATTTCGTGCTCGCTGCCTTTTATTGCAACAGGACTCCTGCGCCCAGAACTGTCTGGCTCGCCAAGCTCGTAGCTTAACGCTTTTATAGCGCGCACTTTTCCATTCACGCTTCTATCGTCGCTTTCAACGCCGAGCACTTCTACAGGGCTTTCAAGAAAGCGGAACACAACGCCCTCTTCTTCCGCGTGTGCAACTTCTTCTTTACGTGCAGGCATTTCATCGCGCGTACGCCTGTACACAACAGTGACGCTCTCTGCACCGAGCCGAAGCGCCATACGTGACGCGTCCATTGCAACGTTGCCGCCGCCGCACACAACTACGTGCTTTGCGTCATAATACGGTGTTGCAGCTTTGTCTTGTTCATATGCCTTCATCAAATTGGCGCGAGCAAGGTATTCGTTTGCGCTGAACACGCCAATTAAATTTTCACCAGGAATGTCGAAAAATTTTGGCAAGCCTGCGCCCGTGCCCACAAAGGCAGCGTCAAAATGTTTTTCGCTCAACAACTGGTCAAGCGTATCTGTTCTGCCGACGAGAAAATTCATTTCAAACTGCACGCCAAGCTTTTTCAAATTTTCAACTTCATCTGCAACAATCGCTTTTGGCAGACGGAATTCGGGAATGCCATACAGCATGACGCCGCCTGGTTTGTGCAGCGCATCGAACACTGTTACATCGTGCCCTGCACGGGCGCAGTCAGCAGCAACGGTGAGTCCCGCAGGTCCAGAGCCGATAACTGCAACTCTTTTGCCAGTTCGTTTTGCAACGTCAGGAAGCGTCACCTTGTTGTTTTCACGCTCCCAATCTGCAACAAACCGCTCAAGCCTGCCGATTGAAACAGCTTTCTCTACAGTTTTGTGAATCTTTCCAACAGTGCATTCCTTTTGACACTGCTTTTCCTGCGGGCATACGCGACCGCAAATTGCAGGCAGCAAGTTCGTCTGCTTGATTGTATCGATTGCACTTTTAAAATCGCCCTTTTGAATATGCGCAATAAACGAAGGTATTTGCACGCCTACGGGGCAGCCGTTAACGCACGGCTCATTTTTACACTGCAAACAGCGTTGCGCTTCCACCACAGCCTGTTCTTTTGTGTAACCGAGCGCAACTTCTTCCATTTCGTGCGCGCGTTGTTTTGCATCACGCACAGGCATTTCCTGCTGCGGAAGCGTCAGCCTGTCTTTTTGAGAGAGCGGCGCGCTGTTTTTTTGCAACTCGTCATATTGTTTTTTTGCTTGCTCAGCAAGTTCTCCCGATAAAATATACTCTTCCATTTGTACAATCCTATTAGCACGCGCTTTCGAGTTTGCACTTGTGAAACGCTTCAGCCTCTTTTGATTTGAATGTGCCCATGCGCATCATCATGTTGTCCCAGTCAACTTTGTGTCCGTCAAAATCGGGACCGTCAACACACACAAATTTTGTTTCGCCGCCGACACGCGCTCTACAGCCGCCGCACATGCCCGTTCCGTCAATCATAATAGTGTTGAGAGAAACAGTTGTCGGAATGTTGTATTGCTCTGTCGTCTTGCATGCAAACTTCATCATAATAGGAGGACCGATTGCAATCACTTCTGCAGGCGGCGTTTCCGATGTGCACAACTCTTCAAGCGGCACAGTGACAAGTCCCTTGCGCCCCGCACTGCCGTCGTCAGTCATGATGACAACCTCGTCTGCAACAGATTTCATCTCGTCAACAAAAATTAACAAATCTTTGTTGCGCGCACCGATTATCATAATCACTTTGTTGCCTGCTGCTTTGAGCGCCTGCACAATTGGATAGCATGGCGCAACGCCAAACCCGCCCCCCACAACGACAACTGGCTTGTCATATGTGCGTATTGCAGACGGATTTCCAAGCGGTCCGAGAAGCACTGGAAGAACGTCGCCTGCTTTCTTTTGTGAAAGCGCGTATGTTGTAGCGCCTACCGCTTGAAACACGAGCGCAATCCATCCTTCGTCTGCATGTGCGTCAGCAATTGTAAGCGGAACGCGCTCACCGTAATTGTCGTCTACTTGTACAATAATAAATTGCCCAGCTTTGCGGTTGCGCGCAATTTCTGGCGCAGTGAGCTTCATATAAAATACGCCCGGAGAAAGTTCCCGTTTTTCCAAAATAGTGAACATAGCTTTCCTTTTCGTGTGCCCAGAAACTCAAGATGCACGAATTTTGATGCGGGCAAAATAATTGCCCTGTTTGACAACTTCGTTATCGAACAGGTTTAATGATGAACTATTGTACAATATAGTTGTTTTACTCGCAAGAGCTACGGAACAAGCGGCACGGAAATCAACAATGGAACAAGCAGCAGCATACGCCATGTTTGCTTTCATAAAGACAGTCAATATTGTGATGCGCTATTGTTCCATTATTGCGGCGCGTACATCGTCGAGCGTAAATGCGTCTTTGCCGTTTTGAGAAGCGATGAGCGACGCACGGTTTAAAACAGATTCTATTTTTGCGCACGAAAACCCTGAAAATAGCTTTGCAAGCGTCTCGCTTGTACACTCTGCGCTGTGCGTTTTTTTGCGCGAATACATCTCCACAAGTTTGCGCCGAGCAGCCTCATCCGGATACGGCACTGCAAAGCGTGCGTCGAATCGGCCAGGACGAATCAACGCTTCGTCGAGCGCGTGAATGCTGTTTGTAGCAGCAAGCACGAGAATGCCGCTCGCCGTCTGGAATCCATCAAGTTCGTTTAAAAGCGCTGTTACAATACGCGTATTTTCTGTTTCAATTGCAGAACCAGAATAATTTCTGCGCGTGCCGATGCCGTCAAACTCGTCAATGAACACAATGCATGGCGCGCACTTGCGTGCCTTTCTAAAAAGCAACTTCACCTTCGCAGGACCAATTGCCATGAACATGCTTTCAAAATCTGTCGCTTTTGCGGGAATAAAATTGACGTGCGCTTCTCCTGCAAGCGCGCGCGCAAAAAGCGTTTTGCCGTTGCCAGGCGCGCCTTCAAGAAGAATGCCTTTGGGCATGCGAATGCCGCGCTTTTTGTAGTTTTCAGGATGCAGCATTATGTCGAGCACTTGCGTCATGTCGCGCTTTACATTTTCCATGCCCACGACATCTTTAAATGTAACGCCTGTTTTTCGCACAACACGGAATGTGGACGGACTTATGAATCGCTTGAAAAGCACAAACAACACCACGAAAAAAATTATGTAAAACGAGTAGTCTAAAATCTTATAGATAATTTTTTCCACACTCACACTTTCATGCACCGCAACACCGTGCCGCATGAGCAATTCTTTGAGGAGCGGCGAGTCTGGATTTTCAGTTGCGTACACAGTGCTGTCATTGCGCTTTGTAAACATGATTTTCTTTTCGCGCAGTGTTGCAGTTTCAACGCTGCCTTGTTCTACACTTTCATAAAATTCTTTATACGAAATATACGTTGCGCCGTCATCAAAACCGCTTGGGAACAAAATGCTGTATGCAATGAATGCTGCAACACCGAGTGCAATTAGTAAAAATATTACCTTGCGCAATCGTATTTTTTTCATATGTTCACACCGTATACAAAATTATTAAACCTGTTCGGAAACATCAGTTTCAGAACAGGCTGCTTTGAAATTAATCGTTCGGACGCATGTAAAATCGTCCGAGCACCTGCTCACTGTGCAAAATATTGATAAATGCTTTTGCATCAATCTCTTTGATTTTGCTCGTCAACTGGCGCACTTCATCGCCTGAGACAACAGAATAGAGCATGTCGCGTTCCGCACCTTGATAGCAACCAGAACCTTTGAACAGCGTTGCATCGTGATGCGTAAACTCGCTGATTGCCGTATAAATTTCCTGCGATTTGTTTGTAATCACAAGCAGTGTTGCTTTTTGGTAGCGTTTATATACTGCATACATAAGCTGCGTTGCAGTGAATTGGAAAAAAATTGAATAGAGCGCCCGTTCCCACCCGAACAAAAATCCCGCAGCGCATAAAATTGCGGCGTTGAATGCAAATATGTAGTTCCATGCATCTTTGCCACACCGTTCAGAAATAAATATTGCAATCAAATCAGTACCGCCACCAGTAGCCTTAGCGTACAAACACAAGTAGCCTGCAAACGCGGAGATGAGTCCACCAAATACAGCAGAAAGCAGCACGTCATCAGTAATATTAAAACTGGGAAAAATATCAACGAGTACGGAAGAGAGCACAACCATCAAGCACGAATACAGCGTAAACCATTTTCCAATAAATTTAAACGCTATAATGATTGGAACTACATTCAAGACAAGAACAATAAAACTGAATGGCAGCGATATGTCAAAATAGTTTCGAGCCGTATGCTGAATGAGCAAAGCAAGCCCTGTAAAGCCGCCGGGAAACAAATTGCCTGCACGAACAAAAGCATTCATATTCGCAGCAGAAATAACTGCCGCAAGGCAAATCAACAAAATGCGTTTTGCCGCATGCACAAATCCGTCCTGCACTTTGTGCGGAACAATGCCGATATATCGCCACATGCCACTACCATACACTTTTTTACTATTTTTGGCAAATAGCATGCGTTCCATATTACTGGCACGAACATCTGTACATGAAAGCATCCGTACTCTGTACAATATAATTGCTTTTGACTACAATATATCACCAGAGGGAAATGTATGCACTTTGGTTCTTCTTCGTTTTACAGGCGGATGCTTTCTATTGCGCTTCCTGTAATGGCGCAGCTTTTCATTCAAAATCTTGTCTCGCTCATCGACAACTTTATGGTTGCAGGACTTGGCGATATAAAAATGTCTGGCGTAAACGTTGCGGGGCAAATCAATTTTATCATACTCGTGCTCGTCAATGGCGTGCTCTGCGCAGGCGGCGGCATATTCATGTCGCAATATAAAGGTGCAGGCGACAAAGGCGGCATGCGTCAGGTGTTCAGCTACAAGCTCATTGCAACGCTCGTTCCTGCAATTGCGTTCACGCTGTTTTGCGCGACAAATCCTGCCCCTGTACTTGCACTCATGGTGCGCGGCAATGCAGCGGCACAAGAAATCATCGTGCAGGCGGCAACATACGAGCGTGTTCTTGCATGGACATGGATTCCGTTCGCAGTGTCAGTTTCAATCTCGTCGTCGCTGCGAGAGACAGGCGAAGTGCATGTGCCGTTGATAATTTCGGTGACGGCAACGCTTGTAAACACAATCGGCAACTATATTCTCATTTACGGGCATTTCGGCGCGCCACGTCTTGAAGTAACAGGCGCAGCAGTTGCAACGATTATTGCGCGCACAGCAGAAATGATTGCATTTATCGTATACGTCATTGTGAAAAAACCAGATTTTGTCGGCACCGTGCGCGACATTGTGAGCGTGCAACAAAAACTTGCGTTTACGATTTTAGCAAAATCAGCGATGATTGCCATATCAGAGATGTCATGGGTGCTTTCAGAGACAGTTGCAACTGCGCTATATAACTCTCGCGGAGGAGCTGAAATAGTTTCGGGCATGGCGGCGGGCTTTACTATTGCCAATTTGTTTTTTGTAAGTTTAAGCGGCATTTATACGGCAACAGGCGTTGTCATGGGCATGACGCTCGGAGCAGGCAAACTCGACAGCGTGCGCGCGCAAAAAGTCTGGATAACAAACGGGGCATGTGTATTCGGCATATTCGTCATGCTGCTCGGTTTTGCAAGCACGCTGTTCATTCCGCTTGTGTTCGCAAACCTAAGCAGCGCAGCGCGCGCAATTTCGCGGGGCGTTGTGTTCACAATGGCAGCGTACATGCCGCTATGGTGCCTTTTAAACGCACAGTTTTCAATCTCGCGTACAGGCGGCGACACAGCAATGGGAGCCATCGTAGATTTAACTGCCAATTTATTAATTTTTGTACCGGGCATGTTTTTGCTCACCTATTTTACAACGCTCGGTCCTGTTGCCATGTACGCAATTGTCAAATTGTCAGATTTGGAAAAAGTGGCAGTTGCATCGCTGTGGCTGCAAAAAGAAAAATGGCTGCATAATCTTGCTGCTGAAAACGCAGTGAGCGCATGACAGCATACAGCATGTTCACAGCACGTAACCACGACCGCATGCGTTTACCGCGCACCACGCTCAACCGACTTTCACGTTTTTCAAGTAGTCGGCAAAATCATTTTCCAGTTTTGTAAGATTCGTCTGGCTCTGTGCGGTTTTTGTTTTGAGTGCGTCAAGCTCATTTTCAAGGTTCATCAATTTGTCGAGGAATTGCCTGCCCTGCGTTGTGTCCGCGTTCACTGCCTCAAGATTTTTTCGCACGCGCTCCTGCTCTTCGCTCAAACTTTTTTGCTCTGCAATGAACGTGTTGTGCTCAGCGCGCGCTTCATCAACTTTTGCTTTTCTTGCGGCAATATCTTCAAACGCTTTGCGAACTGCGCGCGGCATTTCACTGTTTGTGCTGTACGAAATGTAGTCATTTGAACTCATCTTGCTCAATGCAACAGTAGACTCAGAAAGTTCTGTCTCGCTCACGAGCAATGTGCTTCCTGCATTTTTATTCACAGTGATTTTAAAGCGATACAACGACGGCGTTTTCTCGATCAACTCTTTCGTTGTGGCAAGCGTGCGATTTCCCGCAATAGCGTGCTCAATGATAACGCTTTTCTCTTTTGCAGCAGAATTTTTTACCGCATAAGTTGCATCATACACGCGCTTTGTAGTGATGTATAAAATGCCGCCAGTGATTTTTACCGTATCTACCGTGCGCTTTGTTTCTCGCGTAAGACTGCCGCTCACTTCCATGTCGTCGCCATACCCGATTAAGCGCGTTTCGCCAGCCGGCAAAAATTCGAGCACTGCATCGCCTGCATAGGTGCCTTCTCCAGAAACAGAAATAGGACCTGCGGGAAATTTCATGTCCGTTTTATTTTCTATGCGCAAGCACAATTTTGGATGCACGCTTTTTTGCAGCTGCATGTTTGAAAATACAGAAAACTTTTCTGCATTCATGTTTACAACTGCAATCGGAATGACGACGCTCTCCTGCCTGTTGATTGTGACAGGCTTTGCAGGCGTAAATGAAAACATGTCGTCCGTGCTTGCCGAAGTCGTTACATTTTGGCCTACACGCTCCTGCCACGAATTTGAGCCGTTAGCTGCATCTGCTGTTGCTGCCTTGCTCATCATCACGCGTGGAGCTGCCATTGCAACAGCCTCCTCTTGCACCATTTCGTAGTCCGACTCGTAAGAAACAACTTCCGCTGCTTGCCCCACCATGAGCGGCAATGTGGGACGGTACGTATAGTACGGCGGATACAAATCTTGCTTAAATCCTACGGGGCGACCTGTTGTGAGCGTGAGTTTGATGTTTTGCCAATCTATGTCTGTCGAGTTATCGATAATTGCCCACGCTTGAAACTCCGCTTTGTTGCCGCTCATGTCTATGCGATATGTTGGCTTCCATACAGGCGCTTCCATAACGTACGCAAAGCGCACTGTGCGGTTTCCGCTCGCTTCTATGTTGATTCCCAAATGCTTTTTTGTACTGCTCGACGCATTCAAAATGAGATTGAGCGCCGTGTTCAAATCTTCGTTGCGTTTTGTGTCTGTAAACTGAAAGCGACGCACTTCTTTAAGCGGAATGACGTGCACGCCGTCTTGTGCAGCAAGCGAAATAGTGCCGTCGCTGCCTTCTTTGTTGTTTCTGTCTACAGTCAAGATTTTTCCCGTTATCGTTTCACGCGCGCTCACTTCAATTTCCGCGCCTTTTTGCGCGTTCAGCAAACTTGCCAAATCTGTGCCGCTGCTTACATCAACACTCAAGCTCTCAAGAATTTTTTGCAGCGCGTCTTCAGACTGATACGTTACTGTAATGCTTTTTGCGCCAGAGTCCGCAACCACGAGCGACTTTAAAACGTCGTTGATTTGCTGCGGCGTAAACGTCATGTCTACACTCGTAGAGCCAGACGCGCTTCCCTCGTGCTCATAGTATGCCACGCCCGACGAATAGAGCGTTACATTTTTTAGCGGAATAGTTGCTTCCTTGTACATAGGTGCCCCTTGCGCAAAAATGTTTGCAGATAAAATTAATAAAAAAAGTGATACGCGGTTTTTCATACAATACCTCTGTTTCACAACATCAGACAACTGCGAATGACGCGACAGGTCTGCATACGCTTTTACGATAAGTATAGCACATTTTAAATAATTGTACATGATAAATGTTACGGTTTTGGTACTTTATACATCATTACAATAGAAAAGCCATCAACTTCCGCAATCATAGAATTAAAAGCTGCATCTGACATATAAACACCTCCATGTTAGAACTTCTTATCCTTTTGATTAACTTCACAATATGCATCTCCGTGAAATGTGGCACAGCGCGCCATCACTCTAGCTTCAAATTTTCGAGGAAAACTCGCTTATTGATTGCGCTCCCTATATAGCAGCGTCAAAGTCTCCCAAAACAAAAACTCCCCCTGCAAAACAGGGGGAGCGCACTACTATGCTACTATTAAACCTGTTCGGAAATCTTCAGTTCCAGAACAGGCCTATTAATTAAAACGAAATGTCGAATACGAGCGGAATGCCAATCGTAGTAGTAGCACCACCACCTGTTGGAATGTCTGCCCGAACAGAAGCTGCGAGTTTTACGTTCTCAACAGGACGAATAAGCGTGCCTATCTGTGCTCTTACTGCACCACTCTCATTTTTATCAACTGTTGTCGTCGTATTACCTCCAAAAGTAACCGTGGTCTTAGCAACATCAAGATCGCTATACCCTGCTTCACCAAAGATTGCAAATTTGTCGTTGATGTCGTACGTGACGTTAGCAACTGCACCAAAACAGTATTCTGTTTTTTTGGAATTTATTCCCGCTAGTGAAAAACTCGTCACACCACCTGAGAAATTTGCATGGACAGTAATTGCAAGCGCATCGAGCGGCGTCAAGCGCACGCGACCGTCAATGCCGTATACAAACGGCTTTACGTCTGCATCAGTGCTATCAATACCAAGTGTAGCGCCCACAGCAAACTGGAGCAAGTCAACCGGGTACATCTGGAAATATACGCCAAAAGAATGGTGATATGGCTCGGGGAATTTAGCAACGAGGTCAATAGTAAACATATCCATCTGGAATGCCGCTTCAAAGCCAAAGCCGCTCCTCATAATGTTGTTGAAAGCTGGATCAAACAACGCACCTTGCACGAGCAATTTTGCAACGTCAAGGTCAAACGTGTAGTCTGCAATTGTGGCAAGTTCACTGTCGTTTGTCATGTTGTCTCCATCTTTTGTACCCGCAACTTTTATAACACTAGTTTTAACACCATACGTGCTGAAAAGATATGATAAACCAAGTGCCCTGCTCCTGTCCTGAACAAGACGGTTTGTAAAGCGACTTGCAAACTTACCAGCGGTCATTTTAAAGCCGCCAACGCGAAACCAACCATATACGTCACCAATGCGAAACCAACCACCTTTTACGTTATTAATAGTCCACGAAGGTGTATCAAGATCAACTGCCACCTCAAGTACTACACCAGCATTATCGGTAGAAGCAGATACCGCAACCTTTGTGTCGTCTTTGTGGTCTTGGTCAAAAAAACTATACGTAGCATTGCCGTTCTGTAAAGAAAAATTAGCAATATCAACCCGCTGACGAAATTGTGCCCCTGTCGAAACTTGTGCGAAGACGCTTGTTGCAACAAGCACTAACACAAGCGCAACTCCAATAATCTTCTTCATAAGATTTACCTCCATTTTTAGCAACTGTACACACAGTTACTATAAAGAAACTATACAGTTTCTTAAATTTGTTTAAAATATAGCATACAATTGTACTGCTGTCAAGCATTTTTTTATACTATATCATACTATAGTATAATTTTGTGAACAGGCAGTTGCATGTGCACAATTTTTTGCTATACTAGTTGCATGGACAACGCACCAGTTTGCCGCATTGAACATCCGCTTGAACCTGTGTGGAACAGACAGAGCGTTGCGCTCATTCTTGGCACTATGCCATCTCCAGGTTCTCGCAGCGCAGGATTTTACTACATGCACAAACAGAATCAGTTTTGGCGCGTGCTCGCTGCCATTTTTAAAGAAACACTGCACTATGCAAACTCTGACGGAGAAGCGGCAATTGCAGAACGGCGCGCCCTTGTACTTCGCCATCACATAGCGTTGTGGGATGTACTCGCATCGTGCACAATCAGTGGCGCTTCAGACGCAAGCATAAAAAATCCTGTGCCAAATGACTTTTCAAAGGTGCTCGCTGAATCGCGTATTGCGCGCGTATATTGCACGGGGCAAACTGCGTACAAATTGTACACACGACTGTGCGAAAGCAAAACACGCATACGGGCGGTGTGCCTGCCATCCACAAGTCCTGCCAATCAAGCACGCTGGCCATTTGAAAAATTAATCGACGCGTACAGCTGCATACGTGAATCGATGACACAGTGAAATTTATGCGCGGCAACTGTGGCTGCAAGCAGCAGACCTGTTCGGAAGCATCAGTTGCAGAACAGGTCTAGTTTATACGACATCTGGAATCTGAAATCCTTTTTTCTTCAAAACTGTTATGCACGCGCTGCTTGCAAGATGCATGCAATACACACGCTTTCGTTCTGCAAATGGTATTTTTTGTTCAAGCGTTGTATACGGGCAGTGTTCCTTTGTATTTTTGTCAAGCGTTGTCTCATGAAAAAGCACATCAATATCATTGTTAAGAAATCGTTCAAGCACTTTGTCGGGAATATCGTCAGCGTCTCCGCTATAGTAAAATGTCGTGTTGTTCAGCGAAATCTCATACCCAAAACACGCCATGCCCTCTACGTGAAAAACTTTGTGCGGCACAACTGAAAAGCCCCATGTTTTTGGCGCAGCATGGTAATACGTGTACTGACCTTCACGAATGCCTGCACTTTGCAAAAAGCGGTTTACTATCTTGGCAGGATACAGCACTTCGACAGGTTTGTGCATAACATAAAAACAGTATGAAATAAGCGTACCGAGACTGCCAATGTGGTCGCTATGCATGTGCGTAAGAATCACTATGATGCGTTTTATGCGTTTTGATGCTGCCAATTTTTGTATGCGCATAAAAACTGTTTCGCCGCAATCAAGTAAAACGAGTGTTTCACCTTTAATAAAATAGGCGCTTGTATTTCCAAACGCAGGATTAAACGCAGAACCAATGCCAGTAAATTTAATAATATGTTGTTTTGCCATCGTGTATCTCCGAAGCTATAAAGCCGTAAAGCATATTTTTTAAATTATAAACCGAGAAAGCTAACTTGTCAATTTTGTTATCTCGCGGATAACTTCGCCTGCAATCAAAAGCCCCGCAACCGCAGGAACAAACGAAATGCTTGCAGGTACAGGCGCGTTGTTTGCAAGCGGTTTTGCCGTTGAATAGAGCGCTTTTACGTTTTCAATACCGCGCTTTTTCAGCTCTTGGCGCATCACGCGTGCAAGAGGACACACGCTCGTCTGGGAAATATCCGCAATGTGAAACTGCATTGCATCAAATTTATTGCCTGTACCCATGCAGCTTATGACAGGCACATGTGCGTCTTTTGCTTTTTTAATAATTTCCAACTTTGCAGACACCGTGTCCACTGCATCTACAACATAATCATAGTGTGAAAAATCAAACGAATCGGCATTTTCAGGAAGAAAAAAGCAGTTGTGCGCGGTCACTCGACATGCTGGATGTATGTCGTAAATGCGCGCTTTCATCGCATCAACTTTACAGGTGCCGAGCGTGCTGTGAAGCGCAATAATCTGCCTGTTCAAATTTGAAAGGGCAACTGTATCGCTGTCTACAATGTCGAGCGCGCCAACCCCTGCGCGTGCAAGCGCTTCAACGACAAATCCTCCTACGCCGCCAACGCCAAACACAATAACGCGCGCACGGCAAAGCGCCTCAAGCCCTGCGCCTCCGATTAATAATTTTGTGCGAGAAAACTGCCCACCATCCAACTCATTGCCATTTGACATGCTGCGCACTCCGTTACACTACACAGCGGAGATGACAAGCTGCATGGAGCCATCAAAATGCGCGCTGCCATATGCAAACGGCACAATAAAGTGACTGCCTTTTTGTATGCGCACGCCGTCAACAGTGCCGCAGCCGTCAACAACAGACACAATCATAAATTGTTGGTCTTGCACAAGTTCTGTGCTGCCTGCAACAGCTGTCTCCCACACAGAAAAATACGCGCACCCCACAAGTTCGCGCAACGCAGCATTCGCCGTTTTACGCGCATGTTTCGGCGGCACGCTTTCCACAAACGGAGCCGTTATCACATCAATGCTCTGCGCAATATGGAGCGCGCGCGGTTTGCCGTCGCTGCCAAGCCTGTCATAATCGTACACGCGGTATGTTACGTCGCTGCTTTGTTGTGTTTCGAGCAGCAGCGTGCCGCCTTTAATCGCGTGAACAGTGCCTGGCGCAATAAAGAAAAAATCTCCTTTGCGAACGGGCACTTCACGAATAAATTCGCTCCACCGCTGCTGCACAATCATCGATTCCACTTCCGCACAACTTTTTGCATGATGGCCGATTATTATTTTTGCATTCGGCCGCGCATCTAAAACATACCAGCACTCTGTTTTTCCAAGCGAACCGCCTTCGTTAGCTTTCGCATATGCATCGTCGGGATGCACCTGAATTGACAAATCTTTTTCTGCATCGATGATTTTTGTTAAAAGCGGAAACTGGTTGCTTTCACAATTGCCAAAAAGCTCGCGGTAATTATGCCAAAGTTCTGAAAGATGCGCGCCCGCATATGCGCCTGAAGCAACAACACAGTCGCCATGTGGATGCGCGCTCACACACCACGCCTCGCCGACGCAACTGCTTGGCATTGTGCATCCGAATTCTGCAAGGCGCGAGCCACCCCATACCGTTTCTTTTAGCACAGGATTGACAAAAATGATTTCACGCGTCACCGTGCATCTCCACGACAAGCTTTGAATATTTTTCGATTGCTTCTTCCTCTTTTGCCTCTGTTGCATAGTACAAAAGTTTGTCTGCCACAGACACAATGTCATCCTTATATTTTTCTTCAAGATATTCCATCATGGTGCGGTTCAAACTTTTTTTTGTCGCTTCAATTATGGTGCGGTAAATTACATCGCGAATCAACGCTTCTTTAAAGCCAAACAGCGTTTTTCTCATATTGATGTACATTATCAACCCTTGCTCAACGAGCAGCTCAAGCGAGTGCTCGACAACTTCTTGCGTGAGCGTCTCTGGAATAAGCGCAGACAGCATGGAGAGCGAAAAAGTAAATCCTATTACAGATGCGTTCTTGCAAATAACTTGCGCCTCAAACGGCAACGCGCTCAAACGAGCAAGAACAAAATTTTGAATCGTATATGGAATTTTCAGCTGCGGCATTTCCTTTACAAGGCGATTGTGGCCGCCAGCAGTTTTTTCTATTGCGCCGCTATCAATAAGACTCTCGACAATGATATTTATAAAAAGCGGATTGCCGTTTGCCATCGTAGTAATCTTTTCTATGAGCGACTTGTCAGGAGTTTCAAAATTGAGCAGTTCCCGTGCAAGCTGAGAAGCAAAGTTGTTGTCAATGCGTCCAAGCTGCATCACCGAGACATTGTTGCGCGCAAAAAGCTGTCGTATTTTTTTAGACTCGCGAGAAACAGGAATAATAAAAACAGATGCTCTATCCTGCTGCATGCATATATATTCAAGCATGTGAAGCGATATTGCGTCGCTACATTCAATGTCTTCAAGCACAATGATAAGCGGGTGTTGCTTTGCGTAGTGCACAATGAGCGCATACACGATTGCATAAAAATGCTTTTGCTTTGCAGCATCGTCAAGACCTTTTGTAAATTGATTTTCTACAAAATTAAAGCCAAGCATCAAAAGAAAATACGATATCCAATTTTTATTGTCGGGCACAATTTCAGCAAAAACAGCGGCAACATGCTGCAACAAATCTTCACCTTTCATTGCATCGTCAATGCTGATTATTTGCTTAACAATTTCACGCCACATAAAAAAAGGCGTCTCCTCTTCATATGGATATGCGGCGCCGTGCAAAACAATTATATCGTCACGACCATTTGTTACGTCAGCAAGGAACTGTTCCACAAGGTACGATTTGCCAAGCCCAACATCGCCCATAATCGGAGCAAGAACAACATGCTTTTCGCTGCACTGCTCATAGAGCGACAAAAGCGCAATGCGTTCGCGCATTCTGCCAAGCAATGCTGTTTTGTAGTCAGCTTTTTCAATCTGTTTTTTTACCGACATGAATTGAAACACCACCTGCTTTTCTGCAAATCCTTTAAGCATAATTGCAGGCCGGCTTTCCGTGTTGCACATTTTTTGCGTCTTTCTGCGCGTTGCGGAATCGATGAAAACAGCAAACCGTCCGTGGTTGCTCGCATTCATCATAAGGCGAGCAGCAAAATTGATTGCGTTGCCAACAATTGTAAAATCTTTGCGCATGTTTGCGCCAAACTCTCCCGCATACGCAACGCCGGTGGAAATTCCGACATTTACAGAAATCTTATTTGAATCAATTTTTTCTTCGTTGATAAGCTCGTTCGCAAACAAAATTGCCATGCGTTCTTTGTTTTCAATTGCAACAGGCATGCCAAAAAACACAGGAAACACAATGCCTTTGTCGCTCAAGTCGGGTTTGCCGCAATATCCGCCAAACCGAGTAGAAATATCTTGCACTATCTCGTACACTTTGTTAAGGCTTGCATACCCTTCAGCAATAGATGACTCGCTGATTGCTTTTTCAAACACGCCGTCAAACCGCACCATGCAACACGTCACATCGCGGTAATCGCCAGAAAAGCCTTGCACATTGTTTTTTATCTGATTCAAAATTATCGGATTGATAAACGAGTACACGCGGTTATAAAAGCGCGGATTGCTAAACAAGTCTTCGGGGGCAGTGTATTCAGGACGTTCTACCGCATGAGCAAAATCTTCAGGAATGTCGGTTAGATGGAAAAAGCCTTCCTGTTCTGCAAAATACTTTTCAAGCCCAATATTGCATGCCAAATTCCATACAGGAAAACTCACCACAATTTCCTGCTTTTCGCACATCTCTTCCATTTTGACTGCTTGGATTACCGCAGTTCCTGCAAGCACAGGCGTCATATATCGCTCTGTAGTGCCGAGCGTAATTTGAAAAAATTCTCCGTATCCTATGCCAATTTTTGGATGCAGCGTAAAGCCAACAATCTGCTCTGATACGACATTGTAGTTGTCGCTCAAGTCAAGCGCGAGAATCATAGCGGCAAGCGCACGGCGCAAATTATCTTCATCGCTCTCGTTTGGCAATTTATCAAAACAGATGAGAATTGAATCGCCTGCAAACTGAAATACAGAACCGCCAAATTCGCGTACAGTCTCTATGATGACAGAATAGTAATCGGAAAGCGTGCTTTGCAAATCTGCAATATCGCGCCCAGTTTTCATGTAGCCGTCTACGATAGAAGTAAAGCCTTTTATGTCAAGATATATGACAACGCCGAACAACTTTTCAATTTTTTTGTCAAAAAAACAGCATGCGGCCTCGCCAATTGATTTTACAACGCGGTACGGAACATAGCGCGTCATGGCGAAGAGTTCTTCACTCGTTACTTCAGTGTCCGTGCGCAAAAGACAATCAATGCAGTTTTCTTTCATTAAAACAACTACCTCAATACAACCCGGCAACTTTTATAATTTCACAATATGATATTAGTATAATACACTCTGCGCGCAACTTCAAGTGATGCATAAATGATGTGTGATATTTTATGCCATCATTTTTTATGTGCGTTAATTTTATAATAATTATCGTATTTGAATCTGACAGCTTTTCATCGTTTCAAGCGCAGCGGCATGTTTTTCTGGTGTAACGCCCGCGCAGCAACTTGCATCAACACAGATGCGCGCTTCAGGCATAAACGCTTTTAAAAGCAGCGCATTTGAAACGACACAGATGTCGGTGCACAACCCGACAAGTTCTATTTCGAGCTGTTCTGTTTTATTCTCTTTTGCAAGTTTTTTTGCAAGCGCCACTGAACCAAATGTCGGTTTATTAATTATTTTTGCACCACGCAAAAGCGCTTGTATCTCTTTGTGCATGCGCCAGCCCGTTGTTCCTGCAATGCAGTGCATTACAGGAAGCAGCTGCCCTTCTTGCGTCTCAAGATAATCTTTTTGGTGCGTGTCGCGCGTGGCATATATATTTTCTTTTGGATATGAACGAATTTTATCTTTTACGTTTTCAACAATTGCGACAGCTTCCTTTGTGCCAAGCGCACCGTCAATAAAATCGTTCTGCATATCGACGACAACTAAAATCTTTTTCATCAGCTGCCGCCTTACAGTTTGTCGATGAGCATGGAGCACTTGCCAGATGGAATAGGCAGCGTCTTTTTCTTTTGTCCGAGAATGTTTATCGTAAAGTAATACAGTTTTTCACTTTCCATCTGGATTTCCCAGCCACGATTGCTTTTGTTGCTCAATATAGTTATTAAATTGCGTTTGAGCGAAAGATTTTCAATTCCCATAATCTCAAGATTGGGGATAATCCAGTCAACTGTTTTGCGCGGCAAACTTATGGAAAGCCCAATGACATTTTCTATCATCAACGCAATTGTAGAAAGGCTCGTCGTAATCAAATAGTGCGGACGCGGAAAATTTGCTTCTTTCGCAAGCGAGGCTTTGCCCTCTTTGCACGGCAAATACGCTTCGTATACATCGCCCTTTTGTTTTGAATCATTTGGCAAAAATCCTTCAAGGACAAAATACAAATGACGTATGGCACATTCCCGTGCAAGCTCGTAGTGCTGATACTTTTCAAGCCCTTTGACAATCATAAAATTGAACGCAGGATACACGCTGCCGCAAAATCCTTCGCCCGTCTTTCTGAAATATTTGCTGTCTGCAGAAAGCGTTGGAAACGGATGCTCTGTACCAAACTCAGACTCATTGCTCAAATGCAAGATGAGCTGCTCCGCTTTTTCTGCGTTCGGAAGTTCTGCAAGCAACGGCCAAAAACCTGCAATTGTTTTTTCAGGCAACCGCCGCGCAGACTTATCAAGGTCGTGGTAAAACTTTGTGTCGTTGTCCCACATGAGCGAATTGATTCGTGTCTTAATTGAAAAATACATGCGCCTGTACTGAAAGCTCAAATCTTTGTCGTTGAGAATGTCGCCGAGCGCAGACATGTGGGAAGCGTTTATTGCCATGGCAGCGTTGAAATCTATCGGGTACACGCACTTGTCTCGCGGCGCATTGAACATAGTGCTTGCGCTTGGCGGAACAGCGTACAGGCCATTCTCCTGCTTAAACGTCTGGTCAATCCAGGTCATATATTTCTGCAACTTCGGCATCACTTCCTTGATACGCCGTTTGTTCGCAGATTTATGATACAAGTTGAATTCAGCCCATGCGAACAACGGCATGCCGACACCTTCAGGATTTGCATTGTTCACTACAGGTTTGCCGCTTTTTGCATCATACCGCCAGCGGATAGCGCCGCTCTTTTCTTGATGATTATAGAAGTAATCGATGTTTTGGCTTGCGGTAAAATTTCTATTTGAATATACGAGAAAAAATGACGCAAAAATAGATTCAAACTGGTCAATAACGCTCCTGTTGCCATCAGGATATAAAAAACATCCAGAGGTAGATGGCTTTGCTGTTGACGGGTCAATCCAAAAATCTGTGAGCATCGCCCACGTTTTATTATAAATATCTACAAAATCCTGATCATAGAAATGTATTTTCGGAAAATCATGCTTGTTCACACATACTCCTGTGCTGCTAAAAAGCAGTCAACTATAATATATTAGTATATCACATTTTTTCAAAAAACGTTAGACTTTTTGTAATTTTTTTTATTTTTGTGCGCTATTCCAGCAAGGTTACGTACCTTTCCCATATAAAAGTTACACGTGCACGCATGTGTTGCCTATTTGATAACGAAGTTTTCAAATAGGTCTATTGCCTTGTCAATCTTGCGCTCATGCAGTATTATGTTAATATATCGAATACTTGGAGTTATTCATGAAGTATATGTATAGTGCGCCGTTTTGTGACGACGACGACGATGAAAAGAAAAAAATAGCGCAAATGCCCGACCCGCTTGCTGAAAAATTCTTGAAAACGCGGCAGATAATTTTATCAGGAGAAATCAACAAAGATTTGGCAGATAAAATTGTACGGCAACTGCTCGTGCTTGAAGCTGACAGCGACAAAAAAACTATCTATGTGTATATAGACTCACCTGGTGGCGATGTTGATGCAGGCTTTGCAATTTTTGACATGATTCGATTTATTAAAGCGCCTGTTGTACTCATCGGCATGGGGTTAATTGCAAGCGCAGCGGCACTCGTACTGCTTGCGGTGCCAAAAGACAGGCGCGTCGGATTGCCGAACAGCCATTACCTCATACATCAGCCTATGAGCGGCATGAAAGGCGTTGCCACTGACATAGAAATTCACGCAAAAGAACTTGCAAAAACACATGCAAAGCTCAACAAAATCATTGCTGATGAAACAGGCACGCCTGTTGAGCAAGTGGAAAAAGACACCGACCGAGACCACTGGCTTGATGCAGAAGCAGCAAAACAATACGGGCTTATAAGCAACGTTATTAAAACTCGTGCAGATATTGCCGCGCTTTCACAGCGCGCTAAATAAAATATGACGTTCGACTTGACTGGCGAACTTGCAAATGCAATCGCCACTGCACTTGAGAATCAAGAAGAACGATTTTTGATTGATGCAAAGCGTGCGTCGCTTGTCAATGCAGCGCATGCGCAAGCCGATGAAGAAATATATTATGCATTGCCAGAATGGGATTCTGCCGCAGGTTTTAAATTACGTGAAGAATTCGTAAAAAATCTTCACTCGCCGCTGGCACAAAAAGCGTTGCAGAATGCGCTTCATTCTGGAAGGGGGGTATTCAAGAATTTCAAAAATGCACTACGTGTGCATCCTGAAGTCGAGAAAACATGGCATCGTTTTAAAAATAAAAAGATGTATGAATATATCGGCGAATGGTATAACAGTTTGCGCGAAATCTGGGGACTTGAAAAGCTAGATTATTTATACGAAGAAAACGATGATTTAGTGCACAATGATTTTACGTTTCAAGAATACGTCTCTGCAAAGGACAAAGACAGCATTCTTCAGCGCGCAACAGAATGTAATGACACTATGCCGGAAGAAGTGCATATTGCCGCCTCAAAATTGTGGAAGCACTTTTTTGAATATGGCGATTCTTTATGCCAAACCGGATTCATATGTCACGCATTAACAGGAGATTTTGTCGGATGCATTACGGCTTCTTCACTTACGGAGAAAACAGCTGTCCTGACAAGCTTTTTTGTCACTGAAACGTACCGTGGGCTAGGCATTGGAAGCGAGCTTTTTTCAATGTGCCTCTCTGACCTTAAAAGGCGCGGCGTTCAGTATGTTTTGATTGCAAATACTATTTTCCCCGACTCACTTACACCGCTGCTTGCGTGCAACGGTTTTGAAAAAACAAGTGCGGGATTTGCAGCAAAACTTTATTAATTTTTTACAGGAGTAGCACCATGTCTTTAAATCATGACGCAGAAATTGATTTTGAACAAGTAAAAATTTTTCTTAAAGAGGCTCTCAACAAAGTGATGACACAGGAAAATCCTGACCTTCTTAACGACCTAAAAAAAACATTTAAGCAGACAATACCGCTTTCAAAGCGAATGTATGTTGCAGCGTATCTTGTCAAAGAAGCACAGACGCGAAGATACGGGCAGTTCAACCGTACTGCAGCACGCAGCAACAAAATGTCGTACTCTGCCGCACATAACGGGTTTTCTCAACATGAACGCGCCTCACGCGATATGCACCAAAAAGATGCGCATACAGAAAACACATTTGACGAACCTCATGCAGAATCCCATACGCGCGTACAAATTGACGAATCGCTTGCAGCGACCATATTCATCAGCATTGGACGCAACAGACGCGTATATCCGCGCGATCTTGTCGGCATTTTAGTAAACGTAGCAGGACTTGAGCGCGACAGAATAGGCGATATTCGCGTGTTGGCAAATTATTCATTTGTGCAACTCTTTAAAGACGATGCTGAAAAAGCGATTGCTGCACTAAACAACTATGATTATCGCGGACGAAAACTCGCAGTAAGTTATTCGCGACAAAAGAGCGACGATGAGACAGCTCTTCCAGATGCATATGAAAATCGTTTTGTAAATCAACATGAAACATCAGAAGACGCAAAAGCATATGCAGCGGCGGAAAAAGCAGCCGCAGATAAAGAGCCGTTTGCTTCTCCAAACCATGTAACCGGGCAGGGGCAAAATGGCGATTTTTTGGTATAACGCATGGAATCGCTCGTTGTTTTAAACACAGGGCCGCTCGGCGTGAACACGTACATTGTGCCGCTTGCAAAAAACGCTGTGCTTATCGTTGACCCGGCAGCATGCGCGTTCACCGACGACGAAGCAAAAATTACTGGTTGGCTTGATGAGCACAAAAAGCGTCCCGCGGGCATATTCCTCACGCACAGCCACTTTGACCACATCACCGGTCTTGCTGCTCTAAAAGAAGCGTTTCCCGACTGCGCAATCGCAGTTCACAAAAGCGAAGCGCATATGCTCTCGTCAGAGGCGCAAGCAGCTTTTTTCGGATTGAGGCAACTTGCAGTTGCGTTTCAAGATATGCCGAGCGCAGATAAAACAATTGCAGGCGGAGAAACGCTTGATGCTGTATTTTCAGACGAACATGATGCCGAAATTGCAGCAGCTCTTTCACAATGGAAAATATTGCATACGCCCGGCCACTCTACAGGTTCGTCGTGCTTGTACAATGCGAAGCGCGGCGAACTTATTTCAGGTGATACTGTTTTTTACCGTAGCTACGGCAGAACGGATTTATACGGTGGCGATGAGGCGACAATACACAAAAGTTTGCTCATGCTCAAAGAAACGCTGCCGCACAACACGCGTGTGTATCCTGGCCACGACTATTACGGCTTTCTGCTTTCAGAAAATTAAACCTGCACAGTTTCGCCACGCCCCTGCTCGTCAATGCCACAGGGACGTTTTCTTTGGTGCAAACGGCGTAAAGCGCACGCCGCGCAGTTGCATTTCAATCTTATAAAAGATTGCATTGATAAAATTTTGACCAAGCTCTAAAATTGCAAACGATGGCGGCGTTCCCGCTCGTGGATACGTTATGCTGCCGGGATTTGCAAGGTACACGCCCGCTTGCGTTTCGGCTGCTATATGCGTGTGCCCGTACAGCACAACACAGGCACCCGCTTTTTTTGCAGCCTCTGCAAGAGCGTCTGTTCCGCAATATGCGCCAAACTCGTGACCGTGCGCTATAAAAATAGTGCGATGCGCCGCCGTCAAAAGCTGGCTGCGCGGAACTGCCAACTCATAATACGCAGCTCGCTTGTGTGCCTTTTCATTTTTACTTGGATTGAACACTGCGGGAAATCTGTCAGCATCTCCATTGCCTTTTACAAACGCTGCAACAGGCGGCACACATT
Source organism: Treponema sp. (assembly GCA_017446265.1). Taxonomy (GTDB): domain Bacteria; phylum Spirochaetota; class Spirochaetia; order Treponematales; family Treponemataceae; genus Treponema_D. Next base: position 24,130 of record JAFSRD010000037.1, on the reverse strand, counting down.
GCGCAAACACACTGTCGTCATACGCGCAGTCAAAACATGAAACAACATCGCCAATGCCGTCTCCGCAAAACACAAACGCATCGCATGAAGCGCCCATATGCTCAAGTATATTTTTTAAAAGCGCATGCTGCCCATGAGAATCCGAAACGACAAGAATACGCGCGCTTTCTTTTTGCGCAAGCTGCACAATTTCTCGCGGTGAGCCGAGCAAATCATGTTCACATTGTTTAAACGTTGTTATCATTTTAAACTGCCCGCTATCACTATGCGCAAAAATAGTTCACGCATTAAAATCACTCTGCCAAAATAAAGTGATTGATTGACTGCAATCCCGTTTGCGGGTCAACGTAGCGGCGCACAGAGGCACGGCCTACGATACGTTGCAAATGCGCAAGCAAATCGCTGTTTTTTGCCAACGGCGCGTCAATGGCAAGCATATATGCGACAGAGTTTTTTACAAAATCGGGCACTTCTTTTACAAACGTCTGTTCTGCTTCAAGCCCAACCATGCCGTCTATATTTGCAGATTGCGCTTTGTCAAGCACAATGTCTGCCGTGCCCTCCATGCCAGAGACATCGTCTTGAGGGAAAAAAGAAAAAATGGGAAATGCAGGAACGCCGTCAAAACTGTCTTGTACATGCGCAAGACCAAAATGCGTGTTCTCAGGCGCGCCGAGCAAAATAATGCCGCGAAGATTTTTATCGCTCACAAAAAGCGGCAGTTCTGCGGCAATAGAACGCGAACCACGTTTAAAATCATCGGGAAACACGAGTGGCAAAATGAGGCCGCCATCGTCAGACGAACCGTACAATCCAAAAAGCGTTTCCGTCATTGAAGAAACAAACTGCGCGTCGTTGTAACCATAACCAAACAGTATGCAAATGCAGTCGTTTGAAACATGCCATGTCTGCGTTTTTTGCTCAAGATTTTTTGCACCGTCTTCCGCAAGTTCTGTTGAAACAGCTTCTGAAAAAATCTCAACTGCAACTGTATGTTTTTTGTCGTTGCACGAAAAAAAAGAAAAACTGCATATTGTCAAAATTACAAAAATTATTGCTTTATTAACGCTCATATTTCACCGTTACAAAAAACTTTTGTTATTATAACGGTTTTTCTGTTTCTTGAAAAGAACGCAGTTATTTTATATAATACGAGCGTGCATATTATAAACACAACTTTGCAACTCATCGGCAGCCTTGGATTTCTTTTATACGGCATGTCGCTGATGAGCAACGGCATTCAAAAAAGTGCGGGCGAAAAACTCCAGAGCGCGCTCGGTTTTATGACCGGCAACAGATTTATTGCAATGCTCACCGGCGTTGTAATAACTATGCTTGTGCAGTCATCCGGCGCAACTACAGTGATGGTCGTTTCATTCGTAAACGCAGGGCTCATCACACTGGCACAATCAGCAGGCGTAATATTCGGTGCAAACATAGGCACCACAATTACTGCCTGGATTGTTGCGCTGTTCGGTTTTAATTTTAACATCGAGGCATTCGCAGTGCCAATTTTTGGATTAGGCTTTTTGCTCACGATTACAAAAAGACTGCGGCAACAAAATCTCGGCGAAGCGATTATGGGGTTTGCGCTTTTGTTCGTTGGCCTTTCAATGCTCTCCGAAACAATCACTTTTCAGGACCCAAATGCGCTTTCATTTTTAACAAAATTTCAGCACGTGGCGATTCTTTCAATCATAATCGCAGTAGCAAGCGGCATTATGCTCACTGCGCTGCTTCACTCGTCGAGCGCGCTCACTGCAATCGTCATTACAATGGCATACAGCGGTTTGCTCTCGTGGGAATTTTCATGTGCAATGGTAATCGGCAGCAACATAGGCTCTACGATTGACGCAATACTAGCCGCGTTTGGCACAAAAGCAAACGCACGGCGCGCGTGTTTTATTCACGTCATGTTCAATGTTGTCGGCACAATTCTTGCGCTCATTTTTTTCAATCCGCTGCTTGCACTCGTCGATTTTCTCGTTCCTGGTCCAGTTGAAAGCAACATCACGTACCACATCGCCATGATACATACAACGTTCAATATGCTCACCGCACTCATGTTCATTCCGTTTGTCAATCAAGTTGTCGCACTCGTGGAGAAAGTCATTAAGCCGAATAAAAACGAGTTGCAGCACGAATATCATCTTGAACCAATTTCAGAAATCAAAGGAAACGCAGCAATAGGAATTATCCGCACAGAAAAAGAGATTGCAGACATGTGTGATATTATATCAGAGATGTTCGACCATATCCAGATTGGATTTACGCATAGGGACCAATCGTTCACAGATACACACTTTGTGCAACTCAAGCAAGCGGAAGATTATATAAATCAAATGTACGAACAACTTGCCCACTACATTGTGCAATGCGAGCATCTCCCTGCAACCGAGAGACAGTTGAACAATCTGTCGATTATGTTGCAAATCGTTGATGAAGTTGAAACTATGTCTGACGACTGTCTTGACATTGGCTCGCTGTTGCAAGAAAGCATTTCAAAAAAAATGTCATTCCCGCAAGAAGATTTAGATGACATCATTCCATATATGGAGCTCGCGCGCCAATTTTTGCAGTTTATTCATATCAATATTAATAAACGCTTGGGCAAAGAAAAACTAGAATTTGCAAACAGCCTCAGAACGCAAATTGTTACAATCAGAAAAACGCTCAAAGAACGTGCACGCAAACGCCTTGAAAGCGGCGTCAATGTAAAATCAGAGTTGCTTTATATTGATTTAGTGCGCAATATTGGAAAAATAGGAAACAGAGCGCTTGCCATTTCGAAACTTCTTTCGCAAACAAAATAATGGGAGATGCAGCATGACTCACAACACAAAAAATTCGCTTATCATAATAGGGCTGCTCGCACTTGCAGTTGCTGTAGAAATCTTTTTAATAACGCGAACAGGGTTTCGCACACCGACAACAAAAACTTCGCAAACAGGCGGGGAGCCAACGAGCGAAACATTTTTCTTTCAATCAGACCGAATCGCGCGCCTTCAAGCAGCAGTCACTTCGTGCGACTTAAAAGTTTCCGTGTGGGATGAAGGGCGCATTGAAATCATCATCACTTCAAATCGCGCCCAACGCGACAGACCGTATGCAATTTTACAAGATGATGCGGTTATCATTTCAGAAGACGAGCAAGAAATTTCTTCCAAAGACAAAACTTCTCTTGACATCAAGATGCCAAAAAATCTTGCAGGAGAATTTAATAATTTCATCATGTCGCTAAAAACAACAAGCGGTGCAATAAGCGCACAGCAATTCTCCTGCAGCTCATTTGCAGCAACGACTACAAGCGGCAGAATTATGATAGATGGCGCATCATTCACTACGGCAGAGTTTGCAACAGAATCGGGGGCAGTCATATGCAGCGATGCAACAGCAGCAAAAGTGAGTGCAACTGCAAAAGATGGAGCTGTGCGCTACACGGGAACCTGCAACCGCATTTTTATCAAAACGCAAGCTGGCGCCATACAGTATTCGGCAACTGAAATGGTGCAGGAAGCGCTTTTTGAAAGCGAAAGCGGCTCAATCAACATAACGCTGCCAGAAAATGACGGCTACGCGCTTTCTTACGCTGCTCAAAATGGCAGGCTCAAAGACGCTTTCACAAACACAAATGCAAAAGGAAATGGCAACATCATCTACAAAAATGGCGCGGCGTTGGTAGACGTAAAAACAAGCGATGGAAACATCAACATATCAAAAGCAAAATAGATAATTCTTAATCTTAATAACGCCAAGTTTTAGTTCTCATTCGCTTCTGCTATTCGCTTTGCCGCCTTTTTAAAGTAGCGTTTGTAGGATGCGCTCAAATAAAACGGATGCGTGTCAACTTCCGCCTCGCTAGGTTTTTTAAACGTATACCGCCCGTGCACTTTCCATGAGTTGAACAGCCCTATGATGATTGCATCTGTGGGACAGTACATTGAGCACCGCTGGCACATGAGGCAATTTTTACCAAACACGGGCTTGCCGTCGCTTGCGGCGGCAATGTTGTGCACGGGACATTTTTTAATGCACAACCCGCATTTTGTGCACGCATCTGTTGTGCGATAAAATGTTCCGTTGAATCGCCCGCCCCAAAACTCAATGCGGAACACAAACGAGATAAACCTGAAAATCATCGGAAGATGCAGCACAACGCTTTTGCCTGAAATGATTTCTTGCACATCAAGCGGCACAAGCTGCTTTGCCGTTTCAATCATGGCATATGCGCGCTCGTCAGTGTGGCGGAACATGATGTTGTACGGCATTACATAATTGTAATGATTTGTAATGCAAAAATTGCGCTTTTTCAAAAGCGTTTGGATTTTGCTTCTCGAAGAAAAATTGAGGACAAGCGGCTCGCCCGAAGATGCGGCGATAAAGCAATTTTTGGGCACAACTTGTGCAGGAAGCGATGCGATAAAATCAACCATAAACCACGGCGCGTTGAACGCATACACAGGATAAAAAAATCCTATGGCATCATAGTCTGCAACATTGAATGGAAAAGCAGCGTTTTCAATATTGTGTGCGTCAACGCTTGCATCGTTTTGCTCAAAACTTTTTTTGTATAAATCAACAATGCGCTTTGTGTGCCCTGTGCCTGAGTAATAGCAAAACAACAATTTCATTTCATGTGCGCCTTAAAATCAGAGTCAAAGTAGTAGCAAAAGTTTTCGTCTTTGCTGTGTGTGTCGTACCAAATCTGCGCAAAGATTGCATCTTTTTTTGCGAGGCGGTCAAAATCCCACACGTAGTCTTTGTAGATGGGATTAACCCAATGCCCTGCACGCAACACAGAATACGGGCGCGCAGAAAAAATCTCTGCGTCTTGCGTTTTCCATTTAACAGGTGTGTAAACATCGCCTGTTTTAAAAGATGACGCAAGACATTCGCCGCCGTGCATTTTCGCTACGTTCTGCAAATCTGCAAGCGTGATTTCCTCGTCGCGCTTTTCAAAATCAAAGCCGTAGTCAAGAAGTCGTGCATTTTTTACATCTTTCAAACTTTCGTAGTTGACACTCGTGCCATCACTCAGTTTGCCTTCGCACAAAAGCGGAAATTCGCTCCACGTGGTTGTCATATTTTTGTACGCGTCTGCGCTTCCAAAAAATGCGGTGAGTTTTGCATTGTCGCCGTGCGAAAGCCAATACTTCGGCGCATTGTAATTTTTGAACAACCGCTCAATCGCAATTTTTTTTATGAGTGCGGCTGGAACGACACAGGCAAGCTTGTAGTATTTGTGGCAGTTGCCAATTTCTTTCCAATAGTCATTCAGCTTTTGAGATTTGTAATGGAACATATTGTCAAGGACATCGCTATCGTAGTACCACATGCCGTGGAAGTTGCGCGTAATGTTGAAATCGGGTGTAAAGAAATCTTTTGAACTGCCGTTTATCAATTTGAAACCTTCGTCGAGCGTCTCAAATCCTGTAACGCGGTTTTCATGAGGCGCGCCTATATTGAACACGTGCCGCCAAAACGTTTTGCCCAAATCTTCTGTCAAATCTTTTTCGATAATCCTTTTTATGAGCGCGCCACTGTCTTCGTCAGTAACCCATTCAAGCGGTCCGTTGAACGTAGTGTGGAACATGAGCCCGTCAGACACGTTGCCGTCGAGCATGCTGCGGTAAATCATGGCACTTTGACGAAGCACCGCCCAGTTAGCAATATTTGATTCAAGTACCGCGAACTCTCCGCGCAACTTGTTCGCAGAATACACATCGAACGGCGAAACGAGCAGCGGGTCTCCCACGCGCCCCCACAAGTGCTTTTCGTCGCGGTTGCCGTACAGCGCAACGCTCGTTACGTCAATGAACTTCGGCTGATTTTCTTTGACTGCTTCAATTACACGGACAATGTTCTTTGCACCAAGCTCGTTCGCTTCGTATGAACGGCGAGGATTTTTATCTGAAAGCGGCGGAATGACTGCCGCCATGTGAACAACGTACTGAGTGCCGCGCACAAGTTCTGCAAGCGCTCTTTCGTCTACAAGCGAACCGCTTACAACTGCAATTCTGTTGCGCGCATCTCCAACTTCACGCAAGAGACGCGGCAACGTTTTGTTTTCGCGGCGCACAAGGAGTTTGATTTTTACAAACGGCAGTTCAAGCAGTTTTTTTACAGCTTGAAAACCCATGTGCCCCGTACCGCCCGTTACGGCAACAACAACATCATCTTCCATATGAAATGCTATTCTAACAAAAATAAACGGGAGTTGCAAGCAAAGCAGTTGTTATAAAAAGCAATACGATACTAACGCCCGCCAGCTTTCTCATATCGTATCTCGTTGTCAGCAAAATATCGCAGCGTTTTCACTTTAAGCTCTTCGCTTGCTTCGTCATCGCATACAATTACTGCATTTTTGTGAAGCTGCAACGCGGTAATCGGCCACATGTGAGAAATAGTTCCCTCTATGCCTTGCGCAACAGCACGCGCTTTTACTCTGCCTGTTGCCATAATCACAACTTCGTCTGAATCGCAAATAGTTCCTACGCCAACGCTGAACGCGTGCGTCGGCACCTTTGAAATGTCACCGTCAAAGAAACGGGAATTGGCGTCAATTGTTTCTTTTGTAAGAAATGCAATGTGCGTGCGAGAAGCAAACGATTCGCCCGGCTCGTTGAACGCTATGTGGCCGTCACTTCCAATGCCCCCAAAAAATAATCTGATGCCGCCTGCATCGGCAATTGCTTTTTCATATGCAACGCACTCTGCTTCCTTGTCTTTTGCAAGCCCGTTTAAGATATGTATGTTTTCTTTTTTTATATCAATGTGATTGAAAAAATTCTCAAACATAAAATAATGGTAGCTTTGCGGATGGGCGGCATCAAGTCCGATGTATTCGTCCATGTTGAACGTTATGACATTTGTAAACGACACGCCGCCGGTTTTGTTAAGTTTTATTAATTCTGCGTACGTGCCGAGCGGCGTGCTGCCGGTAGGCAATCCAAGCACAAATGGCTTTGTCTCGCTCGGATGGAACTCATTGATGCGCTGCGCAATGTGCTTCGCAACCCATTTTGAACAACTGTCATAATCATTTTTAACAATTACACGCATTATGGTTTCGCCTCATCAATTATATTCGCTAATGTATTTATATCATATTTTTTACAACAACGCCATTCACCATGACAAATTTCAAATCAAAATCTTTGTCAAATATGATGATGTCGCTGTCGTAGCCTGGAACAAGCATCCCTTTCTTTTGAAAATGCATGATACGCGCAGGATTTGCGGCTGCGCATTTTATTGCATCGCACGGAGGAAATCCATACGCTACAAGATTCTTTACGCCGCGAATCATTGTAAGTGCAGAGCCTGCAATAACATCGTCAGCCTTTCGGTGAAAGCAACCGCCTTTGAACACAACTTCTTCACCATTTGCAAAAAGCGGCTTGTCCGCCCATACTTCTGTCGGTGAAAGTGCATCTGTAACAAGCACAAGTTTATCGCTCGTCTTATCTTTTTGCAAAAGCTTGAACAAATCAGGATGAATGTGGATTCCGTCGGCAATCACTTCGCACGTCATTTCTGCATGAATGAGCACTGCTCCGACAGCACCGGGATTGCGGTGGTGCATTTGGCTCATCGCGTTAAAAAAATGCGTTGCATGAAAAATGCCTGCCTGCATTCCTTCCACCATGTTGCTGTATGAAGCGTCTGTGTGCCCCGCTTGCAACACAATCCCTTTTTCTATGCATAAAAGCGCAAGACGCCGCATGCCCTTTAATTCTGGTGCAACTGTCATGTTGACTATGTGCCCCTCTGACGCTTCCCACAAGCGCTCCATCAAATCTGTATCAACTTCTTTTACTGTTTCAGGACGCTGCGCGCCGAGTTTATGAGGAGAAATAAACGGACCTTCAAGGTGAATGCCCATAATCTTTGCGCCAGTTTCTTTTCCCATCGCTTGAACAATCGCTTTTATTGAATCAATCATCGCTTGCTCAGGAGCAGGATACATTGTCGGTGTGAATGCCGTAACACCGTACTGCGCCAAGTCAGCCGACATCTGAAGAATGCCTTCCGTCGTGCATACATCTGTGCCGTGACCTTTAAACCCGTGTATGTGCGTGTCTATAAGACCGGGCGCAACATACGCACCATGTGCATCAAGCAAAAGCACATTGTCGCCAAACGATTTTTGCAAAAAGCGTGCTTCAGAAAAAATATCCACAATTTTGTCGCCATCAACTAATACAGCACAATCGCTCATCTCGGAAATGCCGTTGAGGACAGTCGCATTATGTATGCAGAGCTTCATGGTACCTCCATACTTTTTCATCATAGCACAAACAGGCAAACGTGTCATGTCCTAAATAATTTTTTTAATAATTTTACAAAGTGATTTTTCTTTTTGCTCAAAATCTTGCACCAGTTTGATTTGCGTACGGCATCTGTCAAGGTTATGCGACTGTTTGTTAATCTTGAAATATACATCGCCTTCAAGATAATCTGTCAAAAAGCGCATGCCGCTTTCAAGTGTCATAAGTTTTGCACCGAATGGAAGCAACTCGCATTCCCGCGCTGTCAACGACGCACGGCAACCGTCAATAAAACCGCGCGCACCTGCTTCAAACAACGCTTCATCAAAACTGATTTTTGATAAATCTGTTTCATCTTCTGAGCCAGTACTTGCACCAAAGCGAATGCAGTCGCCAAAGTCAAAGCCTGCAAATCCAGGCATGACAGTATCTAAATCGATAACGCACACGCCTTTTTCCGTAGCAGCGTCAAGCAGCACATTGTTGAGTTTTGCGTCATTGTGCGTTACACGAAGCGGGAGTTCACCGTGCGCATATGCGTCAGCATAAACACTCATGTCTGCTTCGTGAGCAAGAAAAAAATCAATCTCGGTTTTAACCGATGAAACGCGCCTGCATGCATCTGCTTGCACCGCATTGACAAAAGTATGAAAACGGCGCGGCGTGTCATGAAAGCCACATATTGTTTCATGCAGTGTCGCAGCAGGAAAATCTGCAAGCAAATATTGGAATGTGCCAAAAGTGTACAGTGCGTTATAAAAATCGTCTTGGTTGCGCACAGCATCAAAACTTACTGCGTCATCAATAAACGTAAAAACACGCCAACACGAACCGTTTTTGCCCCGCGTGTACAATTCGCCGTTTTTGTTTTTAACAATTGTTATTGTCTCCGAAAGGCCGTCACATCTATTTTTATTAATTTTTTCAGCAAGAAACGATGTAACGCGAAAAATATTTTCCATAAGTTCGTCAGGATTTTTAAAGACGACAGTATTGATTTGCTGCACCGTGTATTTTTTACAAACGCCTCCATCATAAACAGCAAGGAATGTGTCGTTGATGTGACCGTTCCCAAGCCGTTCGCACGTAACCAGGCTTCCCTCAAAATCGTAACACTGCAACACATCATGCACTGTGTCGCATAATGATTCTCGCGTCATAAGTTTCACATCTCCACAAATTATTAACATGTCTATGCAGCATGCGTTATAAAACGGCATGGCAACTCATGCTGGCGACAAGCCAAATGAGTTCATGCTGAACTCAAGACAAAACGGCACGGCATCGCTTCGCATGCAATGCCAAATTTCTGCAAGTGGCGAATCTTTTTCGCGGATATTTGCAAAATCATGCGAGAGCACATGCAGTGCACTTTCGCTGTCACCGCACGCAGCGCAGGCTTTTCCATATGCGATAAGGAGTGAATCAATTTTGCGCCAAGCGTCTGGAAGCGCATGGTACAATGTGCGCACCTCTTCAAACCGTTTTTGCTCCACAAGAAGCGCCGCATATTCTTCTGCAATTGCGCTGTCTGTTTTAAAACCCGGCGCACCATGCGCGCAGCGATACAACTCAAGCGCTTGCTCCACAGCTCCTTCTCGCAATGCAAGTTGTGCAAGATTTCTGAGCGTCCACGCAGTGCTGCAAATGGATTCTGCCTTTTCCCATGCTGCGCGCGCCGCTTCATCGTTGCCTTCTTCAAGTTCCATTACACCCAAATGATACAATGCAAACCACGTCACTTGCCCTGCGTTGCAGCGCGCAATTGAATCTATGAGAAGCTGCTTCCACTTATTGCCCGTCATAAATGGAAGCGGCAACTCTTCAGGCGCGCGGTCGGGAAACGTACCGCTGCACAAAAGTTCGTGCCACGGATTTTTTAGCGATGCAGTGGCATTGTCGCGCGGTTGGGCACTTGCAAAGAAAAATGACTTTGGCACATCGCACTCTCCGCACAACTTGCGCCGCTGCCTTTCAAGCGCACCCCATTCATCTGCATTGCATAAAAGTTCCGATGTTTGCGCATCTGCATTTCGCGCGCACAATTTGTCAATTTTTTCAAGCAACGCACAATCCAATGTTTCCCGAACGCGCACTTCCACTGCCTGCCGCGCACGCCTCCAGTCGCTTTGCACAACATCGTCACTCTTTGCATGAAGCAGTCCGAATGCCTGTGTCCATTCCCAGCGCGAGTGCGGCGGCATGTCAAGCCCGTGCAACTGCGTCTGCGCTATCCCCGCTTGAATTTCAAGATAGCAACATTGCGCGTCTTGCGCATCATCGCGTTCAGCGGGAAAATGCGTTTCACACTTTCCTGCAAGAAAACTGCCCCAATGCCTGCCGCCGCTGCAATTTCCCCAGCAAAACATTTTACGAAACGCGAGAGGAGCAGTAGACACATCGAACAAACCGCTTCCGTCTTGTTCAAGCGCAGCTTCCCATGGATGCGCAGTATTCGTACAGTTGAAAAAATATTCGCTTGAAAACGGAGCGCGCGAAGGATATGAAAAGTCAACGCCAGGTGCAATTGGCAGCTCCGGAAGCTGCGCATAGCCAAGCAGTGCATCGCCTTCGCACACATTCGGGTCAGTAAAAAGCGCATACTCAGAAGCGGCAAATACACGCGTGAATGCCGTCTGCGGCACCGCAATATTTGTCCAATAATACAGAGGTATGGCTGAATCATGTATATTAAAAATAACTGGATGCGCATATAAAACTGCTGATGCGGGCGGCAGGTAAAAATCAATTTGCCAGAAAAAGTCTTTGCACCGCTCATAGCTGAACATGCGCAAAAATTCCTCGCCGCTGTCCGCAACCATTTTTGCAAAACTTACTGGTGAGCACGTGGTGAATGCATGACCGTACTGTCCTATGTTCCATTCAATACCGCCTGAAAACCACGCGTTGCGGATTGCAAGATTAGCTGGCTGCAGCACATCATTCTTATACAAAAGTTCACGCTTTTCTGTTTTTTGATAAAGCGACCAAAGCCTGCCGCCCCAGTCAGGTAAAAAAGTCGCTTTAATAAATTCGTTTTCGATGACAATTGTGCGCACATCGCTTTCAACACGACGGCGAGTGTACCTGTCCTGCACAGCATATGGAAGAATGCGGGTTGCAGTCTCATATCCTGCACCTGCAAAACAAAATGGCGGCGTACCGTCATAAAAGCGCACATCTTTATGATGACGCTTGTCGCGAAAATGCGGAAGCGGATTTTCTCCATTGAGATGAGCTGCTTTTATTTTTTCAGAAGCTGCATATATCATACAAACAACTCCCATACTCTTCGTGAAAAGTAATAATAGACCTGTTTAATCATTACCCTTTGATTGCTCCACTTGTAACGCCGGCAATTACTTTTTCCGAAAGAAATAAATACAAAATGAATGTAGGCAAAAACACTATGACAACACTCGCAAACATTCCGCCCCAATCACCCGTGTAACGCATAGCTTGAATCATATTGTATAAACCAACGGCAACTGGACGCACTTGCGTTCTGTTTGCAAAAATAAGCGACATAAAATACTCATTCCACACCGTTATGAAATTGAAAACGCTCATCGTGACAATGCCCGGCTGCACAAGCGGAAACATGATTTTCCAAAATGTTTTCATGGGAGGGCAGCCATCAATCGCAGCCGCTTCTTCATATGTAGGACTTAAATTTCTAAAAAAAGCGGAGAGGTAAAACACGCCAAAAGGAATGTTCATCGCCGTATATAAAAATATTATTAAAAAACGATTATTTGTAAGATGCATGCGCGACACAAGGCCGAACAGCGGCATGATTACCATTATCAACGGAATGCCCAATCCTGCTGCAAACATGTTTTGCAAAAATGCGTTGCTTTTAAATTTAAAACGAGCAAGCACATATGCCGCCGGAGCTGAAATCAGTACGAGAGCTGTACATGCTATTGTAGTATACAAAAGCGAATTCATAAAAAATACTGAAACGCGCTGCGTGTTCCATGCTTTTACGTAATTATCAAAATGAAAGCCGCTTTCAAATTTGAACATATGGTCAGAAAAAATCTCTTGTGACGTAGAAAATGACGCAATTACAACCCAACCGATTAATAAAAACGTGAACACCGTCCACGTTATGAGCAGCGCATACCCGGCGCTGCGCACCATGCGCCTCCACCACAAAGAAGTACCTGCATTCTTCATTTCATCAAAAGCCATACGCAATTCCTTGCATCATATTTCGGTGTCATCATTTCTGACGAGCAAATTCGTAGAAAAGAAGACAACGACAACTACCAACATCATAATAATGCCTATCGCAGCGCCAGCTCCTGTATCCCGTGTCACATTTGCCGAGCTTGACGCACCAAACACAAGCTCGTACATGTAATTCATCGGCGCAACTGTGTCATTTGAAAGATTTACAGGACTGAACAACTGCCCCCACACAAAAAAGCCAACAGTGTATACCGTCCACATGACGATATTCGTCCGCGTAACGCCACGTAAAAATGGCAGCGTAATATGAATAAAACGCTGCGCGCCATTGCATCCGTCGAGGAGCGCGGCTTCGTAGCAGTCACGCGGAATGTTTTCAATGCCGCTCATAAAAATAAGCATATGGTAGCCAACCATGCCGAAACAGTATGCCGTCAACATGCTCCAAAAAAGCCTGCCGGGGCCTGTCCACAACGTGCCCGCTGCCTCAGTAAGTCCGCATGCCTGAAATATAGTATGAAGCAATCCATAGTCGGAATTATATACATAGTTAATCCACATAGTGCCCATGGCAACAGCACTCACCACATTTGGCAAATAAATTACGCTGCGAAAAAATCTTTTGCCGTGCATACCGCTTGATAAAACTGTTGCAAACAGCAAAGCCATTGTCATAGTACCCGCACCGCCCACAATCCAAATGCGCAAAATGTTAAGCATAGATTTTCTAAAAATGGGCGTCATAAATAATTTTTTATAATTGCCAAAACCGTAAAAACGCCATTTTGCCAACGGGTCAGAAATGCTTTCAATGCGAAAAAAACTCATTACAAACGTTCTGACAGTAGGATATAAAAAAAATACCGCATAGCAGAAAACCGCAGGCAACAAAAACACAACAATCATCGTTTTATTTTTTTTTAACATATGCACACACCGCATAAATTAGGGCTGCTTAAAATCAAACAGCCCCCTAATAATGCAATTATCAAACCTGTTCGGAAACATCAGTTTCAGAACAGGTTGCTTTGAAATTATTTCATTGCCGCCGCAAACTGCTCTGCGGTAAAATCGCCTACAATGAGCTTCGAAAAATTCTGTTTAATTTTTGCATTGATGTCAGGATTATTTTCCATACCAACTGCCCACGGCAAACGATACGTAGTCGAAGCTACAATAGCTTTTGCGTCTTGAAGCTGATGCGGCCACGCAGAATCATTTCCCATAGGAATGCCGAGACTCTCTGTTGCAAGCGCTTCATCCCATTCGCCTGTTGTCATAAATACAATAAACTGGAACGCCTCATCAGCGTGCTTTGAATTTTTATTAATAGCAAAACTCTGCGCACCAAAATTATTATAAGAAATGCCGTCGCCATTTTCAGACATTGCCGGCCATGCAAATTGTCCCCAATTCATATTAGGCGCATTGCCTTTGATTTCATTTGGAAGCCATGTACCGTTCAAATACATGGCAGCTTTTCCTGATGCGATATCCTCAATTTGTCCCGCTGGAAAAATGTTCGATGCAGCTTTAGGAATAATGTAGCCTTTTTTTGCCATATCTTCCCAAATACGGCCAAATTCCAACACATGCGCACCTGAAAAATCGTTATTTTCTACCATGTCAAGCGTAGCGTCAATGCCTACAAGACGATCCATGCAGTAGCCGAAAAGGGCTGCCATGTATGCATCATCTACCGTAATGCCATATACACCTATTGCTTTGAGTTTTGCGCACACATCAAGCATCTCATTCCAATTTGTCGGCACAGATGCAACACCTGCTTTTTCAAATAAATCTTTATTATACAAGGTGACGAACGTAGATGGCTGATACGGAATGTTTTTTACTGTGCCCCCGCTCAACTCGCGCACAACTTCAAGCAGCATGCTGTTGATACAATCTTTGTACGCACTGCCGCCGGTTGTTGAATACGTTTTTTCAAGATAAGAATCAAGCGGCAAAAGATAATTTCCCCACGTAACTGCCACACGTTCAATATCTTCGTCAAATAAATCAATTGCTTCTCCTGCATCGAGTGCAGGCTGAAGCGTTTTGCGGATGTCGCGCCCGTTGAAGTTCACTTCAATTTCAATACCAGTTTGTTTAGTGAACGCATCTGCCGCTCGCGCAATCACCTGCCCTTGCGGTTCTGCCTCGTTCCACATTGACCAATACACCACTTTAGAACTGCTTTTATTGCCACAACTGATAAAAAATGCAGCAATAAACAGCAATGATAACATCTTTTTCATAAATAGCCTCCTATTCATAATAATAGTGTAACACGAGAATTTTAGGCTGTATTTGCACAAAACGGTATAAAATTTGTCATTTTAGGAAAAATATACTATACTTACAGCATGAAAAAGAGTCGTCTGTACGAAAAGAAAGCAGCACAAGGCGCAATACATTTTGTACCGTTCTACCCTGAGAAATTTATCTCTGTAGAATCGATAATGACAGTGCACTATTTTGAATACAAAAGCACATTTAGTTTTGCCGGAGAAAAGCACAATTTTTGGGAACTTGTATGCGTTGATAAAGGTGAAGTTGACATATTTAATGGAGCGCAGTGGCGCGTTTTAAAGCGCGGAGAAATACAATTCCATCAACCGAACGAATTTCACAGTTTAAAAGCAAATGGAAAAACATCGCCAAACGTCATTGTCATTTCATTTGTATGCAATTCATCGGCAATGGATTTCTTTAGAAACAAAACGCTTTCGTTTACCGACAAAGAGCAAATGCTCCTTTCCCAAATTATTGCATATGCACGCGATGCATTCGTGACGCCACTTGACGACCCATATATAACACGCATGACAGCCCGTAAATACAGTGCATCATGGGCAGGTCAATTAATATTGTTAAATTTAGAACTGCTTTTGCTTTCACTCTACCAGAGGTACAATGCAGGCATATCGTTCCATAAGCAAGAACGTATAAGCTCATATACGAGAGCTTCATATGAAAATAAAATTATTGAACATGCGCTCAGTTATTTTTCTAAAAATATACGTTTCCCAATGCATGCAAGCAAATTGTGCAATGAGCTCCATGTAAGTTACGACTTGTTAAAAGCAATTTTTGCAAAGCGATTTCATTGCGGTCCCATGAAATACTTTTCTCGCATGAGAGTTGAAGAAATAAAAGCAGAAATACGAAATTCAAGCATGAACATGACGGAACTTGCATCGCATTTCGGCTACTCATCGATCCATTATTTTTCACGTAGCTTTAAAAAGGAAAGCGGCATGTCGCCTACAGAATACGCTACATCAATTCAAGCAAGAAGCGAATCATAATGCGGACAGTCATTATTGATCGCACAATATATTCTAAATGAGTACTGATATGCAACTGCAATGACCGCACTCACAATCTTCGAGGCAACCATATATCTAAAGACATGTTGCTATGTTGGAGATGGTGGCAGAGATAAAATTCGAGATGTATTACACCCGCTCATCGATACAGAATTATGGAAGAAGATAAAATGCAAATTCAAAAACGACAAAGAAATAACAAATTGTACCCATTGTTGGGAGCCTGAGTTAAACGCTACAAAAAAGTTTATGATTAGTTTTTCGTTTTTTTACCACTCATTCACTAATCCAAATCTGAATCCTAGGGATGTCGAATAAGACCATTCTAAGCCCGCTTCAAGATTCATTGATGTAAATACGCCGATGTCTTTATAAAAGTCTATTCCGTAAGTTACTCTTAAATCTGCACTTGAAGAGATTCTAGTAGAAGTTGAAAATTCAATTTTTGGACCACCTCCAAATTCAATATATGACTGATCACCTAAAAACCATGAGGCTATCCAGCGTTTTCCGAACATAAGTTTTGGGAAAAATGCATGCTCTAATTGTATGGAAACTTTTTTGCAATTTTTTTTTCACTAATAGAGATAATAGAGAGAACATATAGTGCTTGTGCGGAATCTATTACATCGAAAATATTGCTACTACTATTTAATAAATTTGTTAGCAAAATTAAGTATTTATCAATTAATTGCTGTTCTGAATTTGAAATAGAAGAACTAATAATCTTTATCCCCGATTCATGAACTAAATCGATCACTTGTATAATTTTAGAAGTCGAAACATTTTTTATATTTATTTTTTTACAATTTAGAAATGCCTCGCCAAAACAATAGTCAATCTTTACTACGAGTTCAAATTCTAAAAACGGAATCTTCCGTGCGAACATTGAATTATATAAATCAACAGTATCGAGATATTCATCATTGGTCTGCTTCGTCGTTATAATTTTATCATAATAAATAAAATCACTGTATTCAAAATTTGGAAAATAAAATGTTACTGGACATTGCTTAGTCAGAGCATCAAAGTCGCCCACTGAATAGCGAAAATCATATTCATTCGCTAGTGACGATATTACATATTCTTTATTTTCAAATTCAGAATATTCTTTGATTATATCTTCGCATAAATCATGGTTTGATTCGAATATTTTTTCTATTTCTAACCTAACTTCTGTTAAATATTTTCCGTATATTTCGTCCAATTCATTTTGGCGTTTCCTTTCTGCTTCTTCAACAGGTTTGCCATGAGACAACTCCCCTGCCCTAAACGGTTTATCTTGAATTTCTTGTTGCTTTGCTTTCATACTTTGGTATAAAAGATTTCGCATTTCTACAACTTTATTAATAGCATCATTAGTTATTTCTAAAAAAATTTGTTTCTTTTTTTCAAATATGTTAATTCTTTCAAAAATCGTCCTTGTGTTTCTGGCTGCCCTGTAAATATTCGAATTCCAGACTTTATCATGCAAGTAAAAGAAGGAAAATTCGAAGAAGCATATCAGATTATAAATCAAACATCATCGCTTCCTGCTGTTTGTGGTAGAGTTTGTCCGCAAGAAAGCCAGTGCGAATGTGTTTGTACCCTTGCAAAAAAAGGTTACAGCGTAACAATATACGATGCTCTTCACACAGCAGGCGGAGTTTTAGTTTACGGAATTCCAGAATTTCGCTTGCCTAAATCAATTGTCGCAAAAGAAGTTCAAACTTTAAAAGAACTCGGTGTCTCTATCGAAACTAATGTCGTAAATGGAAGAACTTCCTGCTCGTAAAGAAGAAGTCGAACATGCAGAAGAAGAAGGCATTGACTTTAGACTTTTGTGCAATCCTATCGAAATACTCGGCTACAACAATCCAGACGATCCAAAAGACGAAAAAAATGGATTTGTTCGTGCGATTCGTTGCGTAAAGATGGAACTAGGCGAGGCCGACGCTAGCGGAAGACGAAGCCCTGTTGTCATTAAAGGTAGCGAGTTTGACCTTGATGTAGATGCTGTAATTATGTCTATCGGTACCTCCCCTAACCCACTTATTAAAGATACAATAAAGGGACTAGAGGTTAATAAGCGTGGTGGCATAATTGTAAATGAAGACGGCTTAACTTCAAGACAAGGTGTTTACGCAGGTGGAGATGCTGTAACTGGTGCTGCAACCGTTATTTCTGCAATGGGTGCCGGAAAAGTGGCAGCAAAAGCTATCGACGAATATTTATCGACAAAATAAAAAATATTGAACAAAGTAATTTAGAAAACAGTGACTAACTTGTGGGCATCTTGCAAAAAATCACGAAAGTGAGTTTTTGCAAGATGCCCTTGTATGTGGGTAGGTCACTGTTTTTTTGTGTGGGGGGGGGGAATAAGGATTAATAAAATAAATTACCCTAATTTCAATTATCTACAAATGTATTTTCTACTCTTATTTCACTTAAAAATCCATAGTGTAATATTGTCCGTTAAATCTCGCACTACCATCTTTTTGTATTGTAACATTCTCTAAAAATAATATAGAGCTCGCACCTTGCTGAATGGCGACTATAAATACATCCCCTTCCTCATAGTGATTTCTAAACTCTCTTATCGCTTTCCATAGCAAGAAAGACTCTTTGTTAGTAAGAGCTTCTACATCTCCTGCATATCTATATTTTGGATTTTCAAGCCAATTCTGACTATAACGCAAGTAGTGCAAAAAGTCTGACCTACTAGAGAAAATTTCAGTTGTAATGCCACCTATTGTCTTTTCACTAGATTTTTCATCGTGAGAGGCATCTTGTGGTTTGATATTTTCAATAAATTGTGCTACTGCATAACCTGTATACTGGTATGATGAATAATGATTTAATCGACTAACTAACGAGTCTGCCAAATTTTGAGACTGTTGGCAGGATCGTATTATCCTTCGTTCACTTCGTTCCCGTTCAGCTTCCTCTCTTGGTTTTTCCCATATTGTATAATATAGTTCTTGCCATAGATTTCCGCCATCAAATATCGGCATTATAGAGAAAAACACAGCCAAAACGATATATCGTTTTTTTATTTTCCGTTTGCGTGTTTTCTTGCTTTTTGGTGCATCGTTTATATTTTCTTTATATTCGCTATTTTTTGTGCCACAGTTTGGGCAAATTTCGTCAGTTTTTTTAAGTTCTTTTTTGCAATTTCCACATAGCAAAGTACCTGTAACTGGATTAGTAGTTGTATGGCTAGAAGAAGAAATCACCTCGTCTTTAAAAGAATCCAGTATATTATGAAGATAAGATATTTGCGTTCCTCGTTCACTTTCATAATACTCGGTGTGTTTTTTAACTGCTTCCAAAGCATCGTCTAAAGCCTTCTCACCGAACTCTTCATAAATTTGTTTTAGACTATCCTCCATTCGTCTATGAGCAGGACACATAGAACATTGTTTTGTTAAGCATGACCTACAATAATGAAGTTGCTTTCCAATTGCTTCAATGTGCTTGTCATACTGACTCTTTTCTGCTTGCTGCATAAAGTTTAAATTTACTTCTTTGTCAAACATTTCTAACTCCTTCTCACTGACTCATACGAATCTGTGAGCGTATTATATTACAGTATTAAGACTCATATCTTTTGAACCAAAGTGATACTTTTTTGCTCCTTGATATCAATGGCAAATAAATTTAATGTTATCACAGTGGGCGATTCGCCTACGCCCATTAACCAACAGTCGGCAACTCTGGAAACATTTAAATTTTTAGAGGTCCTTTATGTTTGCATCCAAGCCTTCAACACAGTGCCCAATTCGCGTTCCACTGCAATTACAACGATATCCCCAACAAACTTCACATACATGGCCATGTTCTGATCTTTCGCCAACAAATACTATTGTTTTCGTCATCCCATCACCTGCAAGTCCTTGTGTTGCGGTTATTTTTTCTCCTGTAGTTGATCTAAATGTAATTCCTGTACCAACATGAATATAAGCTTCAGAAAATGAATGTTCCGTTCTAAAAGTATTACCCATACCACCACTTGGATGTGACATAGACTTTTCCTCCTTACCTCTTTCCATGAAATCTTTATTAGATTTGGCTCTGTCATGAGCCAAATCTCTGTGCTACAGTAGCACAGAAAAATTTTTCGATAAGAAAAACAAGCATCTCCTATCATAGCAATTTTATAAATCCACCTTTTCCATCTCTAGCTGATTTATTATTTGTGCAAATTCCTGCCCAATCTAAAATTGCAGCATAATATGTAGAGCGTCTTGTTGTAGTGCCACCCACAGAAGCACCGTAAAACTCAACAGCGATAAACGCATCAATCGTATTCTCTGGAAATTCTTCCGAACCTATCAACTTCCCACTCTGTGCTGCTCCATCTCCCTTATACCTTTTAGCATAGGACAGTACGCTTTGCCACCTGCTTTTTCTAATTTCTGCTTGATTATTTCACTTGGTTTTTGCATTTGAATGTCTCCTTATGCTATTTTGAGTAAAAAAAATCATACAATGACTTTGCTTTTTGTGGCTCGCCTTGTCTTACTTGCGTCTCTATACATTGCTTGATACAGTCTTGCAGTTCATCATCTAGAATAATTTTATCAAGTAATGATTTATCCAAGTTATCAAAATCAAGAGATTCTAACATAAGCTCTAATACATGACGATTTGGTCTTTTTTTCTTTTTTATTTTTGTTAACATTAAGTCAGTTCTTAATTTTTTTGTTAAATAATGATATAAAATTGCATTAAATATTTTAGTGGATATCTCATTATCTTCCTCACAATATGTATTAAGAAAATAGTCGAGTATTTCATTATATTCAGAAAAAACATCTATAGCGTTATCTCCAACATTATCTGTTTCATCAATACTAGCTCCACAAGCTAAAAAAAATACAATCATTTCGATTATTGATTTTACATTATTAAATTTTATGTGTTTCTTTAATAGTGCAGTAAGAATACTATCGCCCAAATTCTCACACTCTGCTATTTCTGATAAAGAGAATTGATTTAAAAAAGCAGTCACCTCACATGGAGAATCAAACATTAATAAAAATTCTTTTACGTTTTTTATTGAATCTTCAGAAACTTGTTTATTATCCAATTTTGTCCTATGATTAAAACAATGTTGTTCTTGAGTTCCGTTATTGTTCTTGAACTCCTTTAACTGCTCGTAATATTTTGCCAAACCCATTTTAAATACCTCAATTCTTTTCCCATGTACTATTGCAGTTTTGTATCACAAAACAACACTGATTTTCATTTCACCATGTCTCTTTGAAGATGAATTACAATATTTTCATATATTTCTTTTGCTAAACAAGAATCCTTTTGAACAAGTACAAAGAAACCTCTCTCAATATCTACTGCCCTATATTTATTTTTAAAAATATCTTTAGATATTAATTTACATTCTTCACACCATTTTTCGTAAGCATCTTGATTTTCTCGTGTAACTCTTACCTGTGTTTCTCCCTTATATTTTAATTTACCTAATGCCCCTACTTTTGTACAAATAGAAATTTTTGCAATCTGCTTATCTAACACGCAATAGTTATTTGGATCAAGGAACATCATTATCTTTGAAATAAATGAAACACCAGAGTATTCAGGCATATTCAAATTTTTAACTTTTATTAAATCAATATTATTATTATTATTTAATCTTTTGAAATCTTCAATTTGTTTGTCTAAAACATTGTTTCTAAAATTATCAATTCGTTTACATCCATATCCAATATTCGCATATCCCCAATACAAAACATTTGACAGCCCATCTTTCACTTCTTGTATCATATTTGAAGTCAATTTTGATTTTATATAACTCTCAACTTCCAGCATGCTGTTAGCATTAATTTCTCTTTTACATTCAAAGTCATAGACAACAGCAGGAAAACTATAATTCTTTATCGCGTTTTCTAATTCATTCTTAAAATCAATTTCCAGACCCATTCCTCTCATCCTCCGTACTTCAACAATCACCGAACAATCTTTTAAGTGGTGTGCTTGACAGCACACCACTTCCAGTGTACACTGGAAAAAATCAGTAATAAGATAAATTATTTACTAACTAAATCACCAATCAGAATTAGATTCATCATAAGGAAGCACGGTTATATAAAGGTCGTCAGATTTAGTTTCAAATTTGAAAGAATATTTTTCCCCTGACTTAGAGCGAATTGCAATATAATCTGCTGCATATACCACACTCGTATTATCAGTTTCAGCAGTTTTATGCATTCCCCCATCATATAGTTCTGGAGTAGTACAAATAAAACGCCAATTTTCATCTTCCATAATTTTTTCTGCAGAAGCAAATGGATTTTTGTTTGCAGCATAACCATATTCTTCCAAGTGAATATAAATTTGAAACGCATCAGGTCTGCCACTGTTGTTTATAATTACAACCCTCTCATCTGCCTTTTCAGATATTCTTATAATTTGATATGATAAATTTACTTGTCTTTCGATTGACGCACTTTGAGAAAACATATGCGACATTAAAAATAAAAAAATTATCGAAAAATATACAAAGTTTTTCTTCATAAAGACATCTCCAAGCTATCGCTTTTCTATAACAAGATTTCCATATGCATCATTGTAAACTTTGTAGTCTTTTGCCTTAAAAGTATGCACTTCCCTAATCCACAAACCTGTTCTCGGATGAATTGCTTGTACACCAATTTTAATATCATCCTCATCTATATCGATACCAAAAATACGCTCTATTGGTGTATAAAGTATATTGTCCTTATTTTTTATATATTTGAAAATTTTCCCTTTTGTCCAGAATTCATCACAGGCTTTTTCTCCACCTGGGAATACATCCGCAATAGCACCTGTCAAAAATGTAGATAACAACACCAAAATTAAACTTAATTTTTTCACATTCGAACCTCCGTAGTTTGTGATAAATTTTTCATTTGTGCTCAACGAACACTTTTTAGATTTGGCTCTGTCAAGAGCCAAATCTCTGTGCTACTGTAGCACAGAAAAATTTTTCGAGGAGTATAAAATAATCGCCCCCCCGCCGCAAAGCATCAGGGTATTTGCTAGCACAAAAGCGATGAATCAAATAATTTCCTTATAGTTCGTATCACGAAGTGATGTATTAAACATTCCATACGAATAAAGAATTTTCAATTGATTTTTTGGATTATTGCATTAGAGTTTTAATAAAATACCTACTAAAAAATGGAGTTATCATAATTGAGTACCCTAGAGCAAAAACAAAAAATACAAAAGTTAAAGGCACCTCTAAAAACTAAAAAATTAATTTTTGTTTTGGGTGCCGACGAGTTTTTCGCCTTGAAATTGCAAGGCGAAAAACATCGCATTTTCAGAGTTACTTCTAAAAACTGAGGTTTTTAGAAGTTCCCTTAATAGCTTTATCACTCAAGTACAAAAATGATAAAAAGTTTCCATACTTGAAAATATCTTCTAACAACAAATACAATGGCTGGGTTTCAGATTTTAATTTAAAAGTCAATAAAACAGGAGCAATTGTAAAACTAGATTTACACACTGAACGAGATTTATTTTTGCTTTTTGTAATAGCATCTGCATGGTCACGATCAGCAAAATGGGAGAATGCAGTATTTTTCACCACATATTTAAAACAAGAAAATGATTGGCAAATAAAAACTTGGCTAGATAATAATTTCATAAAAGCCGAAATTGAAAAACGAGAAGAAGCAACAAAAAATATTTTAAGTAAAGTCAGCGGAATAAAGCCACGAGAAGAAGTATCATTTCGCTCAGATTTATTTCATAGTGTGCAGGTTTTATCACAGAACTGGAACAGTATAAAACAAAAACTGGATTATGCAAAAGGAAATAATGATTGGAATTCTTTTATTGCTTACATTAGATCGATAGTAGGATTAGGAATAAAAGGAAAAAGAATGAGAATAAAAATACCACTAATTTTACGGGAATTAAAATGTCAAAGAATATACAATATACCAGGAGAGTATTGCTGTGTAGTGGATAAACGCGTCCAAGATACGTACAAAAAATATATCGAGAAAAAATTACCTCACGATTTTCTTTCCGCATCAAAAAAGATATGGAATGATTTTGGCGAGCTTTATGACATTCCAGCATTCGCTTATGAAGATTTTCGGAAATTAGGATTACTATAAATCCCCTCCATTAAAAAAAACACTTTGCCGCGAACACAAAAAACGACAGAGTGACCGCACAAAAAAACACCGCTCTTTGTGCAAACTCTACATGATTGAACTGATTATCAATAAGTGTTTTCATACTAAATAAAAAAGCATCAAAATAACAGCATATTTTTTCTGTAGGAAGAAAAAAAGCCCGGCGGCGGCCTACTTTCCCGTTTGATGGACAGTATCA
>JAFSRD010000036.1 GCA_017446265.1 Treponema sp. | reverse complement strand
CCGTTTTTTTGCGAATTTTACCCCAGTTTCGCACTGCCAAAATTTTTTTTCGCACTGCCAAATTATTTTTTCTCACTGGGAAATTATTTTTTCGCACTGCCAAAGTTCAGGAACCTCAGCACAAATACAGCTCTTTCTCACTGCGAGGCTGCGGCAATTACTGTGCCATTCCGCGCAGGCGGCGGACTGCTCCAGAAATTGCACGCCGAAAGTGCAAAGACTGCGGCTCACTCTATATGCATCTACCCCAGCATTTCCGAAACGACTTCGGAAGCCTCTTTTCTTGCATTTCTTCTGCACACCTGCCGTTTCCTTGTTAATATGACAACTTGTTAACAACAATGCCTTCAAATGCTTTTTCCCATACAGACACTTTTTTCTTTTTGTGCTATGTTATTATATGGTAATTCTTGTTTTCGAGGTATGCATGGGATGTCCTGAATGGCATGTGCCGTCAATAGATGACGCAGAAAAATTATACATGGCTTCGTGTAGTGCAAATCTTATGAGTTGCACAGATTCATACGCGAACATCATTTTGTACCGCAACAAATATAAGACGCTCGTATGCTACTGTGGCGGCAACGTGCTGCGAAAATACGGCGCGCTTGAAGCGACCGAACGCGATATTGCCACAACGCGCACGCTTTACGGTTTTCCTATTGGTACGGGCGACATGAAAGCGGCAATTGAGTTTCTTACAAAAGACGCAGAGAAAAACGGCATGCCGCTCGCTTTTCCCCTTTTGACAGATAAGCAAAAATTATTTCTTGAACGAAAAATGCCTAATCGCTTTACGTTCACTGAACGACGCGATGACAGCGACTACATCTATTTGACAAAATCGCTTGCAGAGCTTCCTGGCGGAAAATATCACAAAAAGAAAAATCATATCTCGCAGTTCATGCGAAAGCATAGTGATGCAACATTCGTGCCGCTTTCAAAAGAGAATGCAGACGATGTACGAAAAATAGAACGCGAGTGGTTTGACGCGAACGGCGGAAACGGAGACTACGATATAGAAGAAGAGCTAGAAATAATCAAAGAGTCGCTTTTGCTGCTTGACGAGCTTAATCTTAAAGGCGGCATTTTGTACGCAGACGGAAAGCCTGTTGCTATGACGATAGGCTCGGCGATTTCGGATAAAACTTTTGACGTGCATTTTGAAAAAGCTGTTCCCGTCTACGACCGCGACGGTGCGTATGCGGTTATCAATCAGCAGTTTGCAAAAACGGTTGGCGCATATGAGTATTTGAATCGGGAAGAAGACTTAGGCATTGAAGGATTGCGCAAAGCAAAACTTTCATATCATCCGGAAATGCTGCTTGCAAAATGGAGCGCGGAGCAACTATGACAACATTCAAACAATGGCACGATGATGACATGACGTTTCACAGTCAAATGAAGCTATATTTTTGCCAATGCGACAGCCACTCACATCTTTCGTTTTCGGAGTTGCTCCGCCTTACCACAGATACCGCAGTTGAAGATTATCACCAGCGCGGTTTAACATATGAGTTCCTATCAGAGCACGATTATGCCATTTTGCTTTCGCGGCTTGCGTTCCGCTTTCACACCATGCCTAAAGCAAACGATGTCATCACTATTCATACATGGGAAAAAAAGCCTGAACCGCTCCAGCTTACGCGTGCATATGAAATCACTTTGAGCGACGGAAGCGTGCTCGTAAGCGGCGTAAGTTCATGGCTGCTCGTGAACTACAAAACGCACCGCATAATGCGCACAAAAGAATTCACGCTTCGAAAAGAAAGCGCAAGAGATGAACCGTACAACTGCATGAGCGCTGGTAAAATAGTCGTTCCGGAAACATTAACAAAATGCGGTGAACGGCAAATATGCTACTCTGACATAGATGCGAACGGCCACATGAACAACTCACGCTACGGTGCATTTGCAATCGACTGTTTGAGCGAATCATACCAAAACAAAGATTTCACTGACTTTCGCATGAACTATTCGCATGAAGCAAAAAAGGGCGAGTTGTTGCAGTTGTTTTGTGCATTTGATGACGAAGCAAAAAAAATCACTGTTGTGGGAAAACAACTTGAACGCATTTGCTTTGAAAGCGAACTGTATTATCGGTAAAACTTGTCCGCATTGCATTGCAAATGAAACACGACAGATGCAATCAGAATAGTTTCATCAGTAGCTCTTACTGCGTTTTTTGTGGAATAGTTTCAAACGCTTCCTGCTGCAATTTTAAATGCGAGTTGTACATTGCAGCTTGGAGCGCATCTATTCTGCCGCCATT
The DNA here is from genome assembly GCA_017446265.1 of Treponema sp. Taxonomy (GTDB): domain Bacteria; phylum Spirochaetota; class Spirochaetia; order Treponematales; family Treponemataceae; genus Treponema_D. The sequence continues at coordinate 18,215 of JAFSRD010000036.1, read as the reverse complement.
GCCGTTCGTAGCAGCAAATACGCGTTGACGCTCGCGCACTTCTTGAACGAGTTTATTGTCTTTTTCAAGCAACGTGATGATGTCCCAGTGCCAGTTCAAATCGCTCGGCGGAAAGAGCGGCGGAGGGGCAGGTTTTTTGCGCGCATTCGCTTCGTTTACAATGGCAATGAGCGCGTCCGCGTTTTCCACGCCTGTCACTTTTGTTAAATACGGCTCACCGAACGCACAGATGGTGCCTGTCGAGTCGAGCGTGTAGTTTATAAACTGCGCTGACGATTTAGCGATATTTCTGATTCTCGTGCTGCGCCCCGTAACGCATGTAAAGACAGAGCCGCTTGAAACAATATGCTTTTGCACGTGGAAGCTTTCGTCGCCATCTGTGAACGATGCATAGGCATCTGTGTATGGCATTGTCGTTTCCCAGTAGCGCAACGTGTACACCGCATCGTCGAGCACGTAGTACGACCTGACTTCCCCACCGCGTGGATACGGTGCAATTTGAAAATCGTTTCTCTTGCACACGCCCTGCCAAAATCCGAACAAGTTGTTGTTTGCACTGCTTGTACGTACGTCGTCTGTGTCGCCTTTGACGACAAAGTCGAGATACAGTTCATTTCCAATAACTGCAACAGGTATGCGCGTTTCGTATTTTGTTTTGCCGTTGTACGTGACGACAAGTTCCCATGCGCCGCTTGTATACGGAATGCTGTTGCCATCTTCGTCAAGGCGCGGCGGACGCGTTTGCAGCGGCTCGACAGTTATAGTGACGCGTTCAGCTTCTTTTGTCGTTGCGGTACACAAAAACCGCTCGTTCGCAGCGTACTCTGCTGGCTCTGCCGCGCGGTCGTAAAACCAGCCATAATATGTTTTCAAAACAACTGCCACATCTGAGGGCGCAATCACATCGGTCGTTTTCGTTGCCGTTCTGCGCTCTGATTCTGCATTTTCACCGCGCTCTGTTGCCGTTTCTCCATGTGCTGTGCGTTGCTGCGGCACAAAAAAAACATAACGGTCGCTCCCCTGCCAAATGCCTTGCAGCAATTCAGGGAGCTGCATTGTCTCGCGCATTGGCATGCTATTGTAATCGAGTCCGTATGTGGCTGCAATAGTGCGCCTGTCGAGCGACGTTTGCGCAACGAGTGGCAACGAGAACGCGGCAATGCACCATGCAAACAGTTTGTTTTTTTTCATATTTACAATATCGGCTGCAACAATATCAAATATAATTAGAAACGTTAGCAAAGGTTAGCAACCTATTGTCGTGTGCAGAAAGCAAACAGTATAAATGCCGCGTTTGCTAGAATCTATATTTGGAAGAAAATTCATCCCATGATTTTGAAAACTGCTGATTTTTAAACGCCTCTTTCAAACCAGACAGTTGCTTGAGGCGAAACACTTCATCTTCGTCCATGCCGAGTACTATACCTATCTCCGCATCAGACAGCCCCTCTTTAATAAGCCGTATGACGAGTTTTGACATGTCAAGAACTTGATGGGTGCCACGCGCGCGGTTGAACTGCACTGTTGCAGCAATCCGCTTTGCAATTGAATGATGCAGCTCCACGATGGGAACTTGTTCTAATCCAAGTTTTTTTGCAACAGTGTAGCGATGAAAGCCGTCCACAATGCAGTACTTCCCTTCTTCATCTTTTATGACCGCAAGTGGATAGCAAAACCCATTTTCACGTATTGACAGTTCAAGCAACACCATTTCGGGGGCAGCAACAATATTTGGATTGTAGTCGTTTGCATATACGTCTGAAATAGCCACCATCTTCACTTCTGTTGCAACCATGTCAATCGTATTTCCCATAGTCATAATCTCCAGCTTCTTCAAGCATTTGTTTTAATTCCATGTCATCTCGTTTTGTCTGAGCAAACGAAAGTCCCCGTCCATAGTAATCATTTTTTAAAATCATCTTGGCACACCGCCGCCACGACGGAGTGCGCTTTTGCGCTTCAAGATAGCGTGGCGCATAATCAGGAATAACGACACCCTTATTCTTTTCATACCAGCGGACAAATCGCTTGATTTTCCGCGCATAGTGCACCATAAGCGTCATGTTGCATGTGCCAATGCTTTCAAGCAGATATACAGTGTATTCTTGCCACGTAAGTTCAAGCGGTTTTTTCAATTTCATGTGCGCAAGTGCAAGACTTTTCGCATAAATGTTTCCGAAGTTTGCGCCGCCTGTACGCAACAGCACTTTTGACCACGTTTCAGGTTCAATAGCCTTGAACTGGTCCAACCCTTTGCGCTGGTCGTCGCCATACGGTTGACAGATACGCGCCTCGTGTATGGATACGCCCGCCTTATAAAGCAGCTCGTACAACTCGTTGTACTTCAAATCAAATTTCGCAACGGCTATCCAAATGTCACGTGTCTGCCAGTCATAAATCGGATAAAAATTATAGATAGGCAGATTCTCTTCTGTTTTGATCAGCGTCGTCCACTGCATGTCATGCCATGTAGTCTTTGTCAACGAGACGATTGTTCTGAAACGGTTGAAGCTTTCATTGGAGCGGATGCCAACACCGCACATCACTTCTTTTTGCTGTTTTTTCTGATACCACTCCGCAAATGCCATGATAAACGTTTCAAACTGCATCCCTTTTTCAAACCAATCCCATCCGTATTTTGATAAATAGTTGTCTTCGTTTACGCAGTCATCGGGCATGTCGCGAATCCACAATTCTTTTTGCCGCTTGTTCCAACAAAACCAATGCGTGCTCAACTGGCTTACAGCATTGCGCAGCACGAGTGGCAGACATACCCAATAGAATGTATCGATTTGGCTCAGCGACCTAAGCTCGCTGACATGGTCAATCGTGTACTGGTAGTTTCCTTCTAAATCTATGAACAGTACGTCAAATGTGCGTCCGTTTTCCTGCGCAACACTATTTGCAAGTTGAAGCATGACAGAACTGTCTTTCCCGCCTGAAAAGCAAAAATATACAGCAACATCTTCTGAAAAGACTTTTTGGAGCCGCTCTATCGTTGCATCATATACATTTTTCTCTAAATATAGTTTTCCCACACGGCAACTCCTGCACCACGCTATAGTAAGATTTACATTTTATTACTCCGAATAAACAAGAATTTTACACTCTGAACTTTTTCACTTCATTCGTCAAACTCTCAATATTCATCTTGTTTTGTTGCGTTATAGCATTCACTTGCTGCACAGCTTCGTTGATCTTTTCTGCACCTATTGCCATGTCGCCCATGCTTTTTGTAATAACGACAGTAAGCTTGTCAAGTTTGTCCATTTCTTTGTCAACAGTCTCGCCACTTTTCAACATTTTTGCAGATTCGTCATGTACTTCCATAGTCACTTGGTTTATGGTCGAAATGGCATTGAGGACTTCTTTGCTTCCATTCTCCTGCTCATGCATTGCAGCAGTAATTTTTGCGCTCATCGCTCTTACATCTTCTGAAAGCGCAAAAATTGCATTGAACTGCGCTTCGACAGTTTTGGAAGATGTTGAAAGCGTCTCTATTTCTTTTGAAAATGCTTCAAGCGTTTCTGTTATGGCTTTGCCTTGTGCGCTTGATTCCTCTGCAAGTTTTCTAATTTCGTCTGCAACGACAGCAAACCCTTTGCCCGCATCTCCTGCGTGAGCAGCTTCAATAGCAGCATTCATAGCAAGCAAGTTTGTCTGTTCTGCAATATGCTGGATAACATCTGACGCTTCTAAAAGATTACCGGACTCTTCAATAAGTTTTTTAGAAATGTTATATGAGACAGAAAGCGTTTCCTTGCCATCTGCTGTAGCAGTCGCAAGTTCTTGAATTTTATTGTCGCTTGTACGCATCAATTGCGTCATGGACGCAATGCTTGAAGTCATTTCCTCTATTGAAGATGATGACTGTACGACGCTTACCGCTTGATTGTCAATGCTGTCCGCAAGCATCTTGATTGTTGCGGTAATATCTTTGACAGTCATCGATGTAGTTTCTACGCTCGCTGCTTGACGTATTGCCTGTTGTTTAACATTGTTGATAATAGTATTGATGCTGTCCACAGCGTTTGCCGTGTCGCCCATGTTCAGTGAAAGGTCTTCGCCAATCTCTTTGAGTGCGGAAACGTTCTTGTCGATTGAACCAATGGTGGCAGCTATCTTCATAATTACTTCATTGAAGTAATACGATATTTCGCCTATTTCGTCACCGCTCGTAACAGGAAGCCGCACAGTCAAGTCGCCGTCTACGCTCGCAATATTATGGAGCGCCGTTGAGGTGGCATTCAACTGTCGCGTCATTCTGCCTGTAAGCAACAGCAGCAGGACAGAAACGGCAACAAATATTCCTATCACGACAGGTATGAGTATGTGCGAAATCTGCACTATTGCTTTGTCAAAATACGATTTCGGAATTACAATGCCGAGCGTCCAATTTGGCGAATTCGGAATAGGCGTGTATACCATATAGAAGTCATCGCCGTTACGGGTAAACTGCCTGAGTCCCGAAAAGCCTGCCCGCATGTCCTCTCCGATTTCCGCCATGCCCGTATAGCCCTGTGCGTCAAGTTCACGGACATTGACTTGCATAACTTTATCGACATCGGGGTGCGCAACGAACACACCGTTGCTGTCCACAATAAGACCGTATCCTTCACCGCCTATGTTGATTCTCTCTGCAATATTTGAGATGGACGTACCGTCAATGCCTGCCGCCACGACAGCCTGATTCAGCCCGCGTGAATCGGGAATGCCATGCCCTATGACAATGAGCGCGGCACTCGTAGTGGCTCCGGTAAACGGGTCGGTTGTGAACTTTTCCCTGTTTTCATAGAACAGCGGTCCGAAATACGGCAGGTTTGACGCATCAAGCCATCTGTCCATTGATGTCCAGCCTCTGCCATTGCGCTGAATATACGCAAAAAACAGATAGCGCGGGTCATTCACTTTGTCATATGCATTTATGAGAAACGGTCTGATGGCATTCCAGTCATCTGATTTTATTTCGGCAGTTTCAGTAAGTGCGCGAAGCACTGTATCTGTGCCTGTAAGCCATTCACCAACTTCAGATGCCTTGCCGTGTGCAATGGATGTTATGTTTTGCATTTCGCTGCTGCTTATTATGTTGCGCATCGTTATCTGCAGCACTGTCAGTATAATGACAAGAACAACTGATAATGCAATTAAAATTAACCAGCGAAATCTTGAAGCGACAGAAGACTTTCTTTTAAAAACATCTACTTTTTCTTCACTCATAATACAATCCCGATAAAATTATACACTATAATAGCCAAAAAAGCAATAATAATAAGATTGTATTTTTATAACAGTATAAAGGCATTGAAACAACACGATATTATAGTAAACGGACAGCATATTTACTTCTATAAATTGATACGGGAAGCAAGCAGCTACGTCAAAATCCGTTTGCCGCTTACCCAATGCCATTAAAAAGCGCCCCTGCAACAAGTGCAATAAGCGCACATGCGCAGTATACATATTTTGCAAGCGGATAAAACCACGCGCCAATCGGTTTTTTCGCACCCATGTTAACGCTGTCGAGTGCAAATTGTTTGCCTGCAACCCACAAGAACATGATGCCGGCAAGCAACGCACCGAGCGGACAAATGTAGATTGACACGACATCCATCCAATCTGAAACGACGTGCTGAATTACGAGCGCGACAGCAGTGCCTATGACAGCAGTAACGATGACAGACGGAAGCCGTTTCAATCTAAACTTTTCTTGCAGCGTTGCGACAGGTGCTTCATACATGTTGATGACAGAACTTACACCTGCAAAGAGCACGCACACAAAGAAAATGACGCCCACGAGCCTGCCGCCTGGCATGCCGTTCATAACGCGCACCAAGTGAATGAACATAAGCCCAGGTCCGCCTGACGAAAGCGCTGCATTTCCTGCTGCCATTGCAGGAATGATGACAAACGCAGCCAAAAGACTTGCAAGCGTGTCAAACACTGCGACATTGCGCGCAGCACTCGGAAGGTCTTCGTTCTTGCTCAAATACGAACCGTAGATGACGGTGCCATTACCCGCAATAGAGAGCGAGAAAAACGCCTGCCCAAATGCAAAAATCCAGAGCTTTGGGTCGGCAAGCCCCGCAGGATTGATTGTGAATATATACCTGTAGCCGTTGCTTGCGCCTGCACGCGTGCCGATGTAGATGCCAAGCGCAACAAGCAGGAAGAACAAAACGGGCATCATCACTTTGTTTGCTTTTTCAATGCCGTTTGCAACGCCGAACGCCATAATTCCAAAGCTCACAATCATTGCAATGACGAGCCACATGTTGTTTCCCCACTGGCTTGCAGTCGCTCCGAATGTGCCGCCGATTGTGTCCATGTTTTGCCCCATGCCGAAAAGTCCGCCCGACAACGACATGAAAGTGTATTTGAAAATCCAACCGACAACGCACGAATAGCCTATTGCAAGCGCCATTGAACCGAGCACTGGAATGATGCCTATGCTCTCACCAATTTTTTTGCTGCCCGCCCTAAGTTCAGTGCACTTTCCGAACGCGCCTATAGGACCTGCGCAAGCGGCGCGGCCGAGAGCCATCTCTTCAATGACGCCTGTTGACGCAATGAGCACAACAAAAATAAAATACGGAATGAGAAATGTCATGCCGCCCCAACTCGATACAAGTATGGGAAAGCGCCAAATGTTTCCCATACCTACAGCAGAACCAATGCACGCAAGAATAAATCCCCACTTTGAATCAAAGCCATCTCTATTTTGTTCACTCATTTTATCATGCCCCTGTCATTATTGTTCTGTCGCATCGTACGGCTCAAGGAACGCGTGAAAATGGCGCATTGGCAAATTGCGTCCCATAGTGATGCGCATGTTCGGAATGCTCTGGCGGTCTTTGTATAGCGCGCTCACTGCTGCAATCACGTAGTCAAGATGCTCCCGACTGTACATGCTCCTATTTACTGCAAAGCGCACAACGTTTACAACTTCTTTTTGTTGTTCAGGGGTTTTTAAGTCGTATTCCATGCTGTAGTCGCCAAGTTCGGAAACGCGTATGCCGTATCTGCGGATAAGCTCAAGGCTGAACCCCTCGCCCGCAAATGTGGAATGGTCGCGCTTGTAGTCGAAGAATTTGTCCATATTCAAATATACCCCGTGACCGCCTGCAGGCAGCACCACAGGGAGGCCCGCTTTGTAAAAGCCGTGCGCAAGATATTCGCACTGTTGCACGCGTTCATCAAGATACGAAAATTTTCCACACTCGTACAGACCGCACGCAAGCGCCATGATGTCGCGCCCTGACATGCCGCCATATGAGTCATTGCCGTATGAAGAAATCTGCTTCACTTTCAGCAAAATGCCTATGTCGGTCTTTACTGAACCGTCCGCGTTGAAGTCGCTGAATTTTTTCCAGAAATATCCCTTGTCTCGAAACGCGAGCACACCGCCCATATTCGAGTGGCCATCTTTTTTCAAACTCGCAGTAAATCCGTCGCAGTACGAGAACAGCTCTTTTGCAATTTCAAAAATAGATTTGTCCGCGTAGCCGTCTTCGTTCATCTTAATAAAATAGCAGTTCTCCGCCCAGCGAGCTGCATCGAGCATATAGGGAATCTCATATTTGTGCGCAATTTTGCTCACCTCGCGAATATTTGCCATAGACACAGGCTGCCCGCATACAGTGTTGTTTGTGATAGTCGTATAAATCATCGGTACGTTTTCAGGACCAGCTTCGTCTATGAGCGACTGAAGCTTTGCCACATCCATGTTGCCTTTGAATGGATTTTTCAAATATGTGCCGCCGTCGGGAACTTCCCATAGCAAATTTTTGTTAAAGCAGTTGCGCGGCGTCGAGCCCATCTGCTTTATGTTGCCCTCTGTCGTGTCAAAATGACCATTTGACGGAATCATAAAATTTTTGCCAGGATGACGCTCGCCGAGCATCTTGCGCACAAGGCTGAACAAAAGCGACTCCGCGCAACGGCCCTGCGGCACTATGAATGTGTTCGGACGCTCCAACTGCGCAGCTCCTCCATTGAAAAGTCCGCCCTCGTACTCGCACAAATACATGTCGCTCATCATTTTTTCAACGTCTTCGCAGCCCGTCCGCACCAAATCGATGATGCGCTTTTGCTCGTCGCCACGCTCAAATACATCGCGCATTGTGTCAAGCAAAACGTAGTAGCCTTTGTTGCGCCCATACGACTCGTCGCCGAGCATGAGCGAAGACCACTGCATGTCTGTCATTGCAGTAGTGCCAGAGTCGGAAAGCATGTCTATGGTAAGCATGCCCGCAGGAAAGCCAAACTCGTTGTAATGCGTTGCTTTGAGCATGCGCTCGCGCTGCTCAACAGTAACTGTCGGAATGTCGCGTTTTACATATGAAAACGACACAGGTGTTTTTACATTCAAGTCGTACTTTTTTACCATACTTATTTATACCTCCATAAAACAGGTGACTAAAAATCGCTACAATTCAAGAAGGTAAAATTGTCAGCCTCTTCAGCGGCAGACAAGGAAGCGCTGATTAACTCGCATGTGGGCTAATCAGTGTTTCTTTAAAAATATTATGCTTCAGCAATGGCTTCTATCTCTACAAGCGCATCTTTTGGAAGCCGTGCCGCTTGCACCGCAGAGCGCGCAGGAAAACTACCGTCAGAGAAAAATTGCGCATACACCTCGTTCATGGCAGTAAAATTGTTCATGTCTGACAGGAACACTGTCGTCTTGACAACATTATCCATGCTGCTTCCCGCCTCCGCAAGAATGTTTTTGAGATTTGTTAAAGACTGTTTTGTCTGTTCTGCAATAGTCGCAGGCATTTCGCCTGTCTCCGCATTTATAGGCAACTGCCCTGAAACAAATATGAAGTTGCCGCATTTCGTTGCCTGTGAATAAGGACCTATCGCTTTAGGCGCTTTTTCTGTTTTGATGCATGATTTCATACGCATTCCTCCTAAAATAACATATGTGATAATCAACAACCTCAACGCAAGAGGAGAGGTATTAAATCCTCCGCATACATAAAAGTGTATCACGAGAATTTTTTATTGTCAAATTTTATTTTTACCATATGTTGATATTGGCAAAATTACCAAATGACAATATACTGCATGACAGAGGTACTATATGAAATCAAAAAAATTTATAGGCATGGCGGCAGCTGTATTTGTTGCTGCTTCTACTGCGGCGATTATTGGTTGCATGAAATCATCGGGCAGCAGCAAATTTGTTGACGGTGAATACTCGGCAACAGGCAACGGACGCAACGGTCCGATTGAACTCACCGTCACGATAAAAGGCGGAAAAATAGCCAGCGCAAAAGTGACAAAAGAATCTGAAACAGCATTTGCGGTACCTGCGGAGCAGTTCGTCATCGACCAAGTGATTAAAAATCAATCTGTAGAACATGTTGACATAATGAGCGGCTCAACGATTACGTCAAATGCAACGCTTGAAGCGCTTGCAAGTGCGCTCGCTGCTGCAAGCGGCACAAACGCGAAAGCGGCAGCTGCACAAGACGAGACATGCGACATCGTTATCATAGGTGCTGGCGGTGCGGGGCTCACTGCTGCTACGCAAGCCGCAAACAAAGGCGCAAAAGTCATTGTGCTCGAAAAGATGGGGGTTGTCGGCGGCAACACGAACAATGCAACAGGAGGCATTAACGCTGCGTACACAAAAGAACAAGAGCGGCTCGGCATTACCGATTCAACAGAGCAGTTTTTTAAAGATACAATGAAAGGCGGTCAAAACATCAACGACCCCGATTTAGTACAGGCAATGGTTGACAACTCTGCGGCGATTGTCGAATGGCTGCAATCTGACATTGTAGGTGCAGATTTAAGCGACGTAGGGCTTTTTGGCGGCGCAACGAACAAGCGCATTCACCGACCGCAAGGCGGCGGCGCAATAGGCGCGCATCTCGTTCCGCTCCTCTATGAAGCAGCGCAAAAACAAGGCGCAGATGTCAGACTCAACAGCACAGTCACAGACATTATCTCAGACGGCGGGAAAGCTGCAGGCGTAAAAGTTTCAGCGCAAAACGGCGGCTACACAATTGCCGCAAAAGCAGTGATTATTGCATCAGGCGGCTTCGGCGCAAATCCAGAGATGATTGTACAGTATCAACCAAAGCTTGCTGGATTCGGCACAACAAACCACAAGGGCGCAACAGGAGACGCATTTGCATGGGTGGAAAAATTTGATGCCGCGCTTACGCAGATGGAGCAAATTCAAACGCATCCCACAGTTGTTCCTGAAAACGGCATTATGATTACAGAGGCAGTGCGCGGCAACGGCGCAATTCTTGTAAGCCGCACAGGAAAGCGCTTTGTAGATGAGATGGGCACTCGTGATGTCGTTTCAGAAGCGATTCTTGCACAGCCAAATAAAACAGTGTTCATTGTATTCGACCAAGCAGTGCGCGACTCGCTCAAAGCGATTGAAGGATATGCAAAACAGGGGCTGCTCACAGAAGGAGCGACGCCAGCAGAACTTGCAAAAAAGCTTGGCTTCCCTGAAGATGAATTTGAAAAGACGCTTGCAACATATGCAGGCTATGTGCACAACAAAAATGATGCAGAGTTTGGACGCAATCCGCAGGGTTTGGAGCGCGACTTGTCTGTAGCTCCCTACTACGCGCTTGAAATAGGACCTGCAGTGCATCACACAATGGGCGGCATAAAAATCAACACAGCGGCGAACGTGCTCAACACAAAAGGCGAGGCAGTTCCCGGTCTGTTTGCAGCAGGCGAAGTTACTGGCGGCGTACACGGCGCAAACCGCTTGGGCGGAAACGCTGTTGCAGACATAGCAGTGTTTGGAAAAATTGCAGCTGATTCAGCGCTTGCGTATATTGGAATGTAAAGCATTTTGATGCAAAAGACTGGCGGCGCTATCCGCCAGTCTTTTGCATCAACAATTCGAAAATTTTATTGGAGCACAGCTTTGAGTGCTGCAATCTGCTCACGCGTAAGGCCGACTGTCGTACGAAGATAATTCTCCACAACTTTGCCAACGTTTTTGTCTGTTACCGCTTTGCCGCCGTTTATTGCTTTAAGCGCATCGAGTATGACGTTGCCTATAGCATCGTACTGCTCCGTACCTTTTTGCACGCCAAAATAATTCTCAAAACTCATCATGTAGTCTGCTTTTATCTCTTCAAGCGTCGCGCCGCACAACGCCTCAAGCAACGCGTTCACGTAGCCTGCACGGTCTTTTCCTTCGTTGCAATGGACAATATATGGTCCGTCAGCATGCTCGCTCATGTATACAAGCCCGTCGTGCAGCTTTGCGATAAAGTCTGCGTCTGTAAACGAAACGCCCATATTCAAAAACACAACATTGCCACGTGCAGCAAGCGCAGCGTAGTACGGAGCTTCTGAAAAATGCGCTTGGGCGCCCTCTGCGCTGTCTGCAAGATTTATTGCCGTTTTTATGCCTGCCTGCGCTATAAGCTTTTCTGCAAACGGCGCACGCGCGTCTCCATACAAAGGATTGCATGAGCGATACAGTCTGTTTGGCGCAATGGCACCGGCTTTCACTGCGCGGAAATTAGCAAACACTTCATCAGACGCGTAATCGTTTCTGTTCTCGCTTTTTTTAAGTTGGCGCATGCGGTAGTCTGCAAGGTAGCCTGCCTTTTCTTTGAGCTCAATTGTGACAGACGTGCCCGCCGCTGCGCCACTCGTCTTTGCAAAGTTTCCCATGTTGATTGCAACAGATACAGCTCCGCCGCTCAAACGAACGAGATACTTGCCGTTATCGACATCGCTGTAATTTGTGCAAACTGGCGCATCAAACGTAAACTGCCCTACAGAAAGAAACGCCATGTCGCCAGGTTCAAAACCAAGCGTCACAAAATCATCCTGCGAAATGGTAAGCGAGCAGTTGCCGTACTTGTCTATAGACGCAATAGCTGCCTCTGCCCGCACGCCATACGATTGCTCTGCAACTTTTGACGAGGCACATCCTGCCAAAAGCAGCGAGACTGCCGTCACGAAAATTTGAAACCGTCTTTTCATTTTTACCCCCAAATTAATAAAGTAGAACACCAACCTCGCCGCAAGCAGCGAGGCATGTTGTTCTCAAAAAGTATTGCATTCGGATTGAATGCCCTTTATTTTGACGCAAGCGTCGGGGCATTCAACACTCGGCACGAATAAATTTATCTCTAATCTGCTGGCACGTCTTTTCTGCAACACCTATTGAAAAAAGATACTCCTTGACGCCACCATATGTTTTGTGCAAAAACGCAAGCAAGTTTTCCATGTTTTTAAAACACGAACCTGTCACATCTGTCGTTCTGCCCTTTACATACGTGTGGCTCACTTCATAATCTGCAATGCAATCTTTTTCGTCAACCCCCACAATAGCACACAAAAACAATGCAACGAGCCCCGTCCTGTCTTTTCCCTGAAAGCAATGAAAGAGCGCAGGTCCTTGCACTGTTGCCAAAAACTCTATTGCCGTGCGAAACTGGGCTCCACTGAACGTCAGCAGCTGCTTGTACATGTGCCACAACGTGCACGTATTTTCAACATGTTGGTGTACATTCAGATGAGCGGGCGTTATGCTCCCCTGCACGTTAATATTTTTATACACGCATGATTTTGGATAATTGTCAGGACGTACGCGCACTTCTTCTGGGTGGCGCAAATCGACGATTGCAGCAATTCCTAAATCTGCAATTTTTTTTATATCTGCGTTTGTGGCATGTGAAAGCTCTGTCGAACGGTAGAATACGCCATAGTTTGTTACGCCTCCGTCGCATTCATAGCCGCCTAAATCGCGGAAATTGTCAATACCTTCAAACCTATATCGTCTGCAGCACTTATTTTGCATGCATACACTATATCGCGTAGTGCAAGGATTATCAAGGACGCACTGGCTGAACATGACTGCCCAATGCCCAAGCAACTCATGTCAAGAGACTCACTCAACAACTCACTCATTGACCTTTCCCCCGTGCACTACTATAATGAAAAATTATGGCTCTTGACGAAAAACTACAAACTATCAGACACAGTTGCTCACACGTTATGGCAGAAGCCATTACGCGTCTTTTTCCGGGAACAAAAGTTGCAATCGGTCCGGCAATAGACACCGGCTTTTACTACGATTTTGATTTTCCCGAAGGTGTAAAATTTTCAGAAAGTGATTTTCCTGCCGTTGAAAAAGAGATGCGTAAAATTCTTTCAGGCAATCACAATTTTGTGCGCGCGGAAATAACAAAAGACAAAGCCCGCATCCTTTTCAAAGACGAGCCGTATAAAATAGATTTGATTGAAAATCTTGCAGAAGGCGAAACAATTTCTACATACGAGCAAGACGGATTTCGAGACTTGTGCCGCGGTCCGCATGTTGCAAACACAAAAGAAATAAACGCACAAAGTTTCAAATTGATGAAAACCGCGGGCGCATATTGGCACGGAGATGCAACGCAGCCCATGCTTACGCGCGTGTATGCGGCATGCTTTTACAAGCCCGATGACTTAAAAAACTATCTGCACATGCTCGAAGAAGCATCGCGGCGCGACCACCGCAAGCTCGGCGTACAGATGGATTTATTTCATCTTGATGATGAAGACCCCGGTCAAATTTTCTGGCACCCAAACGGCTGGTCGCTCTATGTAACGCTGCAAGAGTACATGCGCCAAAAAGTGCGCAAAGACGGCTACCTTGAAGTGAACACGCCAGCGCTCATGCCGCGCACGCTATGGGAGCGCAGCGGCCACTGGGGGCATTACCAAAAAAACATGTTCATCACGGAAAGCGAAAAGCGCGTGTTTGCAATAAAGCCCATGAATTGTCCCGGTGCGCTTGAAATTTTTAAAACGCGCACACGAAGCTACAAAGATTTGCCGCTTCGCCTTGCAGAATTCGGTCACTGCGTGCGCAATGAGCCGAGCGGTACATTGCACGGCATTATGCGCGTGCGCGGCTTTGTGCAAGACGACGCGCACATCATCTGCACTGAAGAGCAAATAGAAAGCGAAGTTGCACAGTTCTGCCGCTTGCTCATCGACGTATACAAAGATTTCGATTTTGACAAAAACCTTATCGTAAAACTGAGCACTATGCCCGATGACCATGTAGGAGACGAAGCTACATGGCAACGCGCAGAAACGGCGCTTGCCAACGCGTGCAAGAGTGCAGGCCTTTCATACGAAGTGCAGCCAAAAGAGGGCGCATTCTACGGTCCAAAATTAGAGTTCACACTCATTGATGCGCTTGGACGCGAATGGCAGTGCGGCACTATCCAGCTTGACTACCAATTGCCAAGTGCAGAACGACTCAATGCAGAATATATAGGAGCAGACAATCAAAAGCACACCCCGGTCATGCTGCATCGCGCAGTGCTTGGCTCGCTTGAACGCTTTCTTGGCATATTGATTGAAAACTACGGTGGCAATTTTCCTGCATGGCTGCACTTTGAACAGGCGGCAGTTGTTCCAGTAAACACCGACTTTTCTGACTACGCAAAAAGCGTGTGTAGCGCGCTCGCTCACGCAGGGGTACGCGCGAACGCGTACACAGACGACGCTAACATGAAAAGCAAAATCAAGTTCATTGCACAAGAGCACAAAACGCCGTATATTCTTGTAGTGGGGCAAAAAGAAAAAGATGAAAACAGCGTTTCTGTCCGCTTCAGAAGCGACAGCGGCATGGAGCAAAAATCATTCTCGCTTGAGCAATTCATTGCATATGTACGCGAAAAGACAGATTCGCACTACAACGGAATTTAACAAGCATGCCGCCGCCTTCGACACTGGAATTATCATTTTAGGTGCAGTATTTTCTCCACAACTGCATCTACGTAATCAACATCAAGTTCTTCCACAGTACCCAAATCAATGGCAGCAGAAGATTTTTCTTCGATAGGGATTTTTGCAAGCACAGGCAGGTTGTAGTTTTTTGCAATCGCTTCAATATTGCTTTTCCCGTACACGTTGATTATTTCGCCGCATTTGGGGCACTGCACGTAGCTCATATTTTCAACAAGCCCGATAATCGGCACGTTCATCATGTTTGCCATTTTGACAGCTTTTTCAACAATGACGCGCACAAGCTGCTGCGGAGACGACACAACTATGATGCCATCTACAGGAAGCGACTGAAACACGGTAAGCGGAACATCGCCCGTACCCGGCGGCATGTCAACAAACAAGTACTCCACATCATGCCAGATGACATCTGTCCAAAATTGCTTAACTGCACCCGCAATGACAGGTCCTCGCCAGATGACAGGATCAGTAGTGTTCTCTAGCAAAAAATCCATAGACATAAGCTGAATGCCGCCGTCTGTTGTAACAGGCTCTATTGTATTTTCGTCGCCCGACACGCGCGTCTCTGAAAGCCCAAACGCTTCGGGAATAGACGGACCTGTAATATCTGCATCGAGGATTGCCACACGCTTTCCCTTGCGGTTCATGCTGCACGCCAAAAGGCACGTAACAAACGATTTTCCGACACCGCCCTTTCCGCTCATAACACCTATGACTTTTTTTACAGAACTCCCTTTGTGCAATGAAGCACGTAAATCACGCGAAGGGCAATCTTTGCTGCACGAAGGGCATGTACTGCCACAATTTAAAGCTTCAGCCATAATATCTCCACCATAAATATAGTGTACCTTGAAAATGAATAAGTGTCAAATTCAGGAAGCGAAGAGTTCCACACAAGAGATGTTTCGCTTGTTTCGACCTCGCTCAACAACCGATGCTCAGCCCCTATCAACACAACCAACCGCTAATCTCTAACGTCTAATTCAGCACTATAGTCGTAACACTATCTATATCATCCTGCTCTTGGTTTAAATTTCCATCAACTTGAATATAATATTGGGCGCTAGATGGTGGAGTGGCGCTATTTTTTGTAATGCTGCCACCATTAAATGATATAGCATCTGCTGCATCAACAGTTCCGTAAATGCCACCACCGCTCTGGCTTGCATTATTGCCAGTGATAGCCGCATTGCCAGCCATACTAAATTCCTGCCCTTCTCCATTATTAAGAGCATCAAGATACACGCCGCCACCGTTTGTACTGCTACCGTTATAGCATACGCTGGCATTGCCGCTCATTTCAAAGGAACACCCCTGCCCCCCTCCTACATACACGCCGCCGCCTTCGCCTGCATAGTTATAGGCTATTTTTCCACCTGACATAGTTAGATTGCCAAAGACATACACGCCGCCGCCTGCGCCTTGTGCATAATTGGACTTTGCAGATGAGGTAGCGGCTGTACTTGCCTCTTCGCCTATGATACCGCCACTCATAGTAAAAGTACCTGCATCTACATACACGCCGCCGCCTGCGGTTTCTGCCTTGTTGCCTTTAATTTCGCCCGAACTCATAATAAAGTTGCCAGCCTCAAGATAAATGCCGCCACCGCCCGCCCGTGCAATGTTATCAACAATGTAACCATTGCTCATCGTATAAATGACACTGCCATTT
Source organism: Treponema sp. (assembly GCA_017446265.1). Lineage (GTDB taxonomy): Bacteria > Spirochaetota > Spirochaetia > Treponematales > Treponemataceae > Treponema_D. The sequence continues at coordinate 1,798 of JAFSRD010000036.1, read as the reverse complement.
GCAAGATACATGCCGCCACCCTTTTCAGCTTGATTATTACTAATATTGCAATTCTGTATAGTTACGAAACCCTCAGCATACACGCCGCCGCCATCGCCTGTTGCAGTGTTCTGTCCTATGATGGCGCCGTCAGTTATGTGCATGAAGCAGCCGCTTTCCACATATACGCCCCCACCATTGTTCATGCTTGATGTAGTAGGCGCGTCCGCTTTGTTGCTGGAGATGACGTTGCCTCCCGTAATGTACATGATGCCGTTATTTGCCACATACACGCCGCCGCCTGCGCCTGCCGCGACATTGCCTAAAATGCCGCAGTTAGAAGAACTGTCTGGAACGGCGTTTCCCTCTTCTCGTACATAGCCTACATACAGCGTGCTATCCGTCACATACACTCCCGCACCGTTTTTAGCCTCATTGCCGTCGTTCGCGCCAGCAGTTTTGATACCGATGGCGGCTTTTCCTGACATGAACATCGTGGCACGATTTTCCAGATACACGCCCCCGCCATTGCTATTGCCTGTCGCAGTGTTGTTGTTTATGGTGCCGCCCGTCATGATGAACGTGCTGTTGTCCACATACACGCCTGCGCCGTCAGAAGTTGACATGTTGCCGCTTATAGCGCCGCCCGTCATTGTGAATGTGCCGCTTTGCTCCACCTTGACTCCAGAACCGTTGCTGCTAGAGCCACACCCCGTAATGGCACCTCCTTCCATAGTAAAGCTCGATCCTACAACTTTGACCCCTATAGTCTGCTTTTCTATTTTACAGTCTGTTTTCATCACGAATTGTCCGCTGTCTTTTACGGTGATGCCGAAAGACCCGGGGGATGTGCTGGTATCGGTTATAGTCACGTTTTCCGCAGTCACTGTTGCGCTGGTTATTGCGATGCCCGTTTTGCCGTTGCCGTTTATGATGACGTCCTTGACGTTCACTGGGAGGTTGGTGACGTCCAGCACGACATTGCTGCCATCGCCCGTAAGCGTCGAATTCATTCCGTCGCCTTCTATGGTGACCGACTTTGCCTGCACGGCGTCGTCTATGATAGCGGCAGTATTACTAATGGTGCCGCTGACGATGACGCGCCAGTCCTCGCTTGAATCACCCATGTCCTCTATCGCTTTTTGGAGCGTGGCAAATGGGGCAGCCTTTGTGCCGGGGTTAACGTCATTGCCGCTTGCCGACACATATCTGATTGCAGTTGACACTTTCACCGCGCAGACAAGCGCATCTGATTTGTCGTAGCCTGCTTTCGTCTCCCACGCCTTGATAACCCATGCTCCTTTTTCAAGATCGAGCAAAGCGTTGCTGAAAGCGCTGCCGCTTTTTTTCACGGATCCGTCTTGCAACAGCTGCCAATGCAGCTCCGTGCCTGCGACGCTGCCGCCATTGTGGTCTTTGCCCGTCCGCACAATTTCAACTGTTTTCGCATCCTTGCCGCTGTCAGCTAGAATGGTGGCACTATTGAAAAGGGATATTCCGTCACAGCGTAGTTCAGGCGGCTGAAGCTTGGGGATTCCTGTCCGTGCCTGAACGCTGCTCACAAGCCCTGCGGCATCGGTGAGCGTAAGCGTATAAGCTACCGTGCCGTTGACGTATTCCCCTGTCTCAAAATAAAAACAGCGTCCAGAAATTTCAGAGAAATCTCTTCCGTCTATGACATCCCAGTTTGCATCGCGCGAAGTTTTCAATACAGGCGCGGTGCCTGTTGCGGTAAATGTGAAGCTACCGTTTGCAGTCTGCGGCGGCGCAACGCTATACTCCCATGTGCTGTTGTGGCGGCCCCCGCTGATTGTCAATT
>JAFSRD010000035.1 GCA_017446265.1 Treponema sp. | reverse complement strand
GCGGCGCAAGGTCGTAATTTTGCGGATTCCTCATGTAGAACGTAACGGTGCAGTCGCTTTCAGTACTTACGCACGAGAGTCCGTCAGTGCCTGTGTAAAAGGACGAGAACACGTGCCTGTCTATTGCAGCCTCGTTCGTATATTTTCTAAACCACTCGCCTACAGGCTCGTTCCAGGTGGGAGTAAAAAAGTCGCATGCGGCAAATATGAATGCCCCACTGGCGCACAAAAGCGCTGCACACACATGCAGCACGGCACAGACGGCAGCGCGTACATTTGCAGGCATGCGTGCAAGCCGCGCGGACATGCCCTTGCACGAAACACAACTCTCGTTTTTATACATGACACCCTCCTTCCAGCAGCATGCGTAACATGCCAGCTACAAGACGCTCTCACTCAGTAGTATAACGGTTTTTTCTAAAAAAGTAAATATTTTTTCTGTTTATTCGTGCAGAGGGTGGAAAAATTGATTTCCATAACAAATAGTTCTCTGACAGTTGCGCATATTTTGTAAAAATGTTAATTTGTAATAATATGAATACTCTCGTTGCACTGTGCGCTGTAGGAGCAGAAAAAATACTTGGCAACGAAATAAAACATCTCGGTTACAAGCTCTCTGGCAACGCTCCTGGGCGCGTCTCTTTTCTCGGCGATGACGACGCACTTTTTCGCGCAAATCTCTGCTTGCGCACTGCCGACCGCATATATTTGCAAATGGCAGCGTTTTCAGCAAAAAATTTTGACGAGTTATTCGACGGCGCGTACACAGTTGACTGGCAAAACTATTTTAAAAAAGATATGCGTGTTGTTGTTGACAAAGTGCGCGCATATCGTTCAAAGCTCAATTCAGAGCGTACTGTACAGAGCATGGTTCATAAAGCAGTGTACACAAAACTTGGCGACAAGTGGCGCATGACGACGCTGCCTGAATCGGGTGAAGCAGCAACTATTCGCGTGCACATTGAAAATGATACAGCGCACATTCTGCTCGATTTGTCAGGCGAAGTGCTTCACAAACGCGGCTACAGAGCAGACGGCGGCACCGCTCCATTGCGCGAAACAGTCGCTGCAATCATGCTGCAGGAAATGGTGTGGCGCAGGAAAACACCGCTTCACGACCCGTTTTGCGGTTCAGGCACAATTCCCATAGAAGCTACGCTCTACGCATATAACGCAGCACCAGGATTCGGCAGAAAGTTTGCGCTTGAAAATTTAACAATTTTTAATAAAAAACGCGCAAATGAACTGACCAACAAAGAAGCAGAACTCATTCGCACAGACGTAGAAGTGCGCATTACAGGAAGCGATATTGACGCACAAGCTGTTGCGCGTGCACGAAAAAATGCTGAATATGCGTGCGTTGCAATCGGGCGCGCGCTTCAGTCAATTGGAAAAGACAATCGCATTCCGCGTCCAGATTTTGTACAGGCAGATTTTGCAGAGCTTTCTGCGCCGTATGAAAACGGCTTGATTTTATGCAATCCGCCGTATGGTCAGCGGCTCGGCGATGAAATAGAAGCGCAAAAATTATACAAAAAGATGAGCGTGCTCTACGACAATTTTCCACATTGGCAATTCGGAATAATCTCTGCCAGTAAAAATTTTCAAAACTGTTTCGGGCACTACGCAACGCAGCTTAAAAGTTTTAAAGCGGGAAATCTCGACACATATTTTTACATATACAAAGCTTCTCCTCGTGATGCAGCGAGCAGTACTGCGCTTGGAGTGTAGCACATGGCAATTATTGTTGAACACGATAAACGCAAGCACGAAATACTCGAAAAAGCGCTTGATGTATTTATTGAAGAAGGCTATGAAAATGTAACGTTTCAAAAAATTGCTGACAGATGCGGCATTACGCGCACAACGCTATATATCTATTTTAAAAACAAGCGCGATATTTTTTTGTGGAGCATCAAGCAATTGCTGTCAGAACTTGAAACAGCAATCATGGGAATCATTAACAATAAATCGCTCAACGCAGAAACATGTTTTCGCGCAATGCTTATGAAAATTGTTGATTCAATTGAAGAGCATAAAAAACTTTTCAATGTGCTGCTCATCTATTTGATACAGCTGCAAAAATCAGGAATTGATGCACGCGAGCGCGTCGTGCGGCGCGTTATCAAACTGCGTCACGTAATGACAGACATATTGATTCGCGGCATGAAATCTGGTGAATTCAAACAACTCAATGTCAAAGAAGTGAATGCGCTTTTCTACAGTCTAATAGAAGCTGCCATATTCAGACTCGCGGTGTTCACGCAAAAAAATACTGACGCTGCGCGCACAACATTCAACCTCGCTGTTGACGGCATACTCAATGAATGAACCCCGACGCAACGCATAGCCGCACCTATGCACGCAACTACTTTTTTGTAATGTCGCTGCCAAAATATTTCACAGAGATTGTTGCAAGTTCTCCCGACAAGGCAAGTTCTGCAATTGCGTCGTCGATTGCTTCTCGGAGCGCGGCTGTGTCTGCGCCTTTTCGCAATGGAACTGCAACAAGCGATGCATCGTTTGTGAGCGCAGAAATTTTGAATGGTGCATCAGGATGTACGCTCATGTAGTCGTAAAAACTGACTTCTGCATTGAGCGTTGCGTCGACGCGGCGATGCAGCACAAGTTCAAGCGTTTGGTCGAATGAGTCAATCGTTGTTGTTTTTGCACCGTAGCTTTCTGCGAGTTCCGCGTATGTTGAACCGAGTGAGTTTGCAGTTGTCGTGCCGCGCAAATCTTCAAATGACGAAATGTCGTTTCTATCTGTGCGCGTGATTATTGCCGTGCGGATGTATGCATATGGCGCAGAAAAATCGTACTTTTGCGAGCGTTCATCAGTAATTTCAACACCGTTTGCTGCAATGTCGTATCGCTGTGAATCAATGCCGGCAAAAATGCCATCCCATTCAGCTTCAACAAAAGTCGCTTGTACGCCGAGTTTTTCCGCAATCTTTTCTGCCACTTCTACATCAAAGCCAACGAGTTTGTCGCTTTCGTCATGGTACGTCCACGGAGCCCATGTACCTTCAGTTGCAATCACCAATTCGCCCTTTTCCCTGACACGTGCAAGCAAATCACTTTGCTCTTGTTTTTTTGAGCAACTTATTGTCGTAAAAAGTGCAGCTGTAAAAAACGCAAGGAGCATCGCTCCTTTTGCCCCATTAAAGAGCATCAGTTTTTTCATATATTCAACCTCCAAATATATTGTGTGTAATGACAAAGGAATTATTTTACTCGTCGTTCACGCGACTGCCATATCCCTCGACATTTGCGTCAAGTGTTGTTGATTTTGTTGGAATGCGCTGTGTTTTAAAGCTGTATTCAAAGTGATAGTGAAGCGCGTCCATAAATGTGTCGTAATCATGCTCCTGCAATGCCCGCACAATGCGTCGGTGTTTTTCATACGTCAACTTGTGATTGCTATGCCAACGTGTTCTATAGCATTTTTCATATGCCCATGCAGAATCAATAAACGCGAGCAACACTTCGTTGTGAACATTTTCGTACATCGTCTTATGAAACTGCGAGTCTATTTCGTAAAAATCCACTACGTCTTCTTCTTTTTTCATTTCGTCAAGATATGATTCTAGTTTTTTTATCTGTTCAGGGGTGATTGAGTTGAAACATTTTTCAGAAAAACCTATCTCAATGGCTTTACGCACTTCTTGAGACTGCTCAACAATATCAATGCCGTCGCCTATCAAATTGAGGAACAAGCAGCTTGAAAGGAAATTTGAATTGAAATTATTAAGCACCATGCCTACGCCCGGCTTTGACGATATGACGCCAATTATTTCAAGCGCTTTTATTGCTTCTCGCAATACATTCCGCGACACGCCAAGTTTTTCTGACAATTCCATTTCAGTAGGGAGTTTGTCGCCAGGCTTCATTGTTTCGCGTGCAATATATTTTTTTAGCTCATCGTACACTTGCAAATAGAGTTTTTTTGTCCGCAAATTTTTCATATTTTATACCTGTTGTCAGCATATCATTTGTCAATTGTTATACATACTACATTATCAGCACTTTTGCGCATTTGTCAATCAATTGTGCGCTCATCACACGAATCATCAACTCCGCCGCACAAATAAATTTTTTTCTTGACAAACATGCATATAATATATAAAATTGTAATATGTAGTACAAACTACATGAATTATATTTGCTTGGAGGAATACATGAAAAAAATTCTAATTCTCGCATTGGCAAGTCTTATGTTTACAAGCGCCTTTGCATTGGGCGGAGCTGATGATGCGTCATCAAGCACCGGCAATGTAACGACAATCACATTCTGGGCGTTTCCAACATTTTTCCAGAACAACGGTGCACCTGCCGGTTCATACGAGCAGGAGCAAATCAAAAAATTTGAGGCGGCAAATCCTGGAATCAAAGTGCGACTTGAAACAATTGATTTTACAAGCGGTCCTGACAAGATTGTCGCTTCAATTGAGGGCGGCACAGCGCCAGACGTTTTGTTTGATGCGCCCGGTCGTATCATTGATTACGGAAAACAGGGGAAGCTTGCAAATCTCAACGACATGTTTACCACTGCATTCAAAAACGACATTGGAAATGATGCGCTCGTAGCTGCATGTTCGGACGGAAAAAATTACTATATGTATCCAATTTCTGCATCTCCGTTTTACATGGGAATCAATAAAGAGGTGTGGGAAAAAGTTGGCGCACTGAAATATGTTAATCTTGAAGGCGACCGCACATGGACTACAGAAAACTTTATCAAAGCGATGGAGTGTTTTAAAGACGCAGGCGTTCCTGCGCTTTCTGTATATTGCGGCGGACAGGGCGGCGACCAAGGAACACGGGCACTTGTTACCAATTTGTACAGTGCGCGGATTGCAAACAGTACAAATTCAAAATATGCAATAGACAGCCCCGAAGGTGTCAAAGCTTTGAAGCTCCTCAAATCTATGGTAGACCAAGGGTTAATTGATGCTGGCATGGACATTGCAGCAGCAGACGAGCTCCAGCTTTTTTCACAGCAAAAACTTGCCTCAACAATTTGCTGGGGCACGAGCAATGCAAAGAACTATGCCACAAAAGAATTTACGGCGCTTTCGCTTCCGTTCCCATCAGATGACGGCGTACCCGAACTTGAATATCTTGTAAACGGCTTCTGCGTATTCAATAATAACGATGCAAAAAAAATAGCTGCGGCAAAGAAATTTATTCAGTTCTTGTGCGATAATCCTGCGAATGTCATTCAGACAGGTGCGTTTCCGGTCAGGCAGTCTATGGGAAGCCTGTATAGTGAAAATGATGCCGAGATGAACCTGCTTGCCCGTTTTACAAAGTATTACGGACCGTACTACAATACGATGGACGGATTTGCCAACATGCGCACAGAATGGTGGAACATGCTTCAGTTTATTTTCTCGAACAAAAAAACTGTGGAGAAAGCTGTCGCAGATTATGTAAAAGCATCAAATTCCGGCATGTAACAGGTAAATAGCAACACAAAGGAGCTGTCAGTTCTGTGACAGCTCCTAATTTCATTCAGATAAAAATCTCAAGAGGTTTCTGCTGTTGAATCTTAAGGAGTTTTTTTGTGACCGACACACCTACAATTGCATCAAATAAACATAAAATACAGCGTCATCAAACTATTGTTTCGTATTTGTTCTTGCTTCCCATGATGTTGTTTTTTGTTGCATTCGTTTTAATCCCAATGGGCATGGGAATCATAACAAGTTTTTTCAATTACACAATGAACAAGTTTGATTTCATTGGATTGAAGAATTATATTGACCTTTTTCACGACGAAAAATTTCTTATCTCTGTGAAAAATACCGTGCTCATAGTCGTTACTTCTGTGCCGCTTGTAACTATATTTTCCCTTTGGGTAGCAGCACTTATTTATGACGCACCGCAGCTCGTCACTTCTCTGTTCCGCGGTATATTTTTTCTACCTGTCGTTACGGGCACAGTCGCTGTCGTCGTTGTATGGAAATGGATTTTTGATAAATATTCCGGCATATTGAACTGGTTCTTGGTGTCGCTTCGTTTAATAGATACGAACATTTCGTGGCTCGGCAACACGAAAACGGCAATATGGTGCATTCTCGCAATTTTGTTTACAACATCAATTGGACAGCCGATTATTTTATATGTCGCAGCACTTGGCAATATTGACAAATCAATGCTTGAAGCAGCAGAGGTTGACGGTGCTTCTCGATTTCGCACATTTTGGCAAATCAAATGGCAGGCTATTATGCCAACAACATTGTATGTGGTTGTTATCACTACAATAAACAGCTTCCAGTGTTTTGCGCTCATTCAGCTGCTTACGTCAGGGGGTCCTGTCTATTCTACAAGTACGGTCATGTATTACTTATATCAGAGCGCATTTTCGCTTTACCGTTACGGATACGCAAACGCAATGGGCGTATTGCTTGCAATTATCATCGGCATATTCAGCCTTGCGCAATTTAAAGCGATGAAAGGCAACGTTGACTATTAAACAAGGAGTGTAACAGTGACAAAAGGATATACTTCACTTTATAAACGAATTGCTTTTACAATGCTTATTCTCATTTCTTTACTGTTTGTGTTTCCATTTTACTGGATTCTTACCGGTGCTTTTAAGTTGCAAAAAGTTGCAATACAATTACCTCCTGAGTGGTTTCCCAAACAACCCGTTCTTGATAATTTCAAAGAACTTTTTAACAATCCTGCGCTCATTTGGTTTTTCAACAGCATATGGATTTCGTTTGCCTCGATGATTCTTGTATGCATTACCGCAGCACTTGCAGGCTACGTGCTTGCAAAAAAAACTTTTTTCGGAAGAAAAATTATTTTTACGATGCTTGTTGCTGCAATGGCTCTTCCGAAACAAGTTGTGCTTGTACCACTTGTACGCATTATGAATGCGTTGCATCTATACAACAGACTTAGCGCAGTCATACTTCCCGCTGTCGGTTGGCCGTTTGGCGTATTTCTTATGAAACAGTTTTCTGAAACAATTCCTCGTGAAATACTTGAAGCTGCGCGTATAGACGGCGCAGGAGAGCTGCAAACGTTCGTCACTATCGTGAGCCCTGTAATAAAACCGGCTTACGGCGCGCTTGCAATTTTTACGTTTATTTCTACCTGGAACGATTATTTTTTGCAACTTGTTATGTTGCAGTCCCGTACAAAATTAACAATTTCACTCGGTGTTGCTACGCTGCAAGCGGAAATGGCAACAAATTACGGTGTAATTATGGCAGGTGCTGCGCTTGCAGCTGTTCCAATCGTATTGATATTTATTCTTTTCCAGAATTATTTTACAAGCGGCATAACTATGGGTGCTGTTAAAGGCTAACAGATTGCTATAGGTAGGATGTAATTATGAAAAAAGCGGATTTAATAAAAACACTCGGCGTTATACCGGCAATGATGACGACATTTGATGAACACGAAAATCTTGATTTAACTCGCGCAGAAAAATTTACTGAATTTTTAATTTCAAAAGGTGCATCGGGGTTGTACATTGTCGGCAGCACGGGAGAAGGCTTCTTAATGTCTGAAGACGAACGCAAGGCATTTGCGGAAACAGTAATAAAAACTGTTGACGGAAGAATACCTGTCATTGTGCATGTCGGTGCAATCGGCACAAAAAAGTCGATTGAACTCGCAGAGCACGCTGCAAAAGCAGGTGCATCTGCTGTTTCTTCCGTGCCGCCATTTTATTATAAATTTTCTGCCAATGATGTGTACTCGTATTATAAAGAACTTGCATCTGCCACCGATCTGCCGTTCATTGTATACAATGTGCCGCTTGCAGGCCTTATGAGCAGTTCATTTATTTACCGTCTTGCAGAAATAAAAAATGTGTGCGGATTAAAATTCACTGGACAAAATATCGACGACATATGTGAAATAAAACACACGCTTGGCAATGAGTTTATTGTTTATTCTGGATGTGATGAAATAGCAACAGAAGGATTGCTTGCTGGCGCAGACGGACTTATTGGCTCTTTTTATAATCTTATGTGTGAATCGTTTGTTGAAATTTTTCATCTTGCAAAAAAACGTGCATGGGACGAAGCGATTGCAATTCAAAAAATTGTTACGAGGTTCATTCATTTTGCGGTCCAATGGGATTATTATCAGGTGATGCGCGAATGCCTTAAAACAATTGGTATTGACACAGGCGTTTCTCGAAAACCATTTACCACGCTGTCTGCAGAAGATGCAACTCGTCTACATGATTTTTGCGATGATTTACGCAAACAATTTCCTAATACGCATATAGATTTTATTGAAAAGCAGCGTCGGTAAAGAAATCTTTTACGATACTTTAATTTTGCAAAAAAATATGATAGTATGAGAACAAGAGGTATCTGTTATGAAAAAAGATTTAGGCGTTAAGCCGTATGTGTTTCCTATGCCTGTGTTGATGATTGCAACGTATAACGAGGATGACAGCATTGACGTAATGAACATGGCGTGGGGCGGAATGTGTGCTGAAAATATGGTTGCGCTCAATTTAGATGAATCGCACAAAACATCAGCGAATATTAAAAAGCGCAAGGCGTTCACATTGAGCATTGCAGATGTTGCGCACATTGCCGAAGCTGATTTTTTTGGCATTGCGTCGAGCAACACCATGAAAGACAAGTTTGAGCGTTCTGGAATGCACGCGGTAAAGAGCACCCGCGTTGACGCGCCGATTGTCGAAGAGTTTCCGCTTACACTTGAATGCAAAGTTGCAGACATTGAACACGGTGTCGGCGGATTTCGTGTCGTTGGCGAAATCGTCAATGTGCTTGCAGACGAAGCTGTGATTGAAGACAGTGGCAAAGTTAATCCCGAAAAACTCGGCGCTTTTGTATTTGACCAGTTCCAAAACGGCTACTACAAGCTTGGTGAAAAAATAGGAATTGCGTGGAAAAGTGGCGCAGAGTTGATGAAAAAATAATTTTTTACGAAATTGTATTTGAAAAAAGTTGTAGTGAGAAGATATGGCATATTCATCAGATAAAACTGAAAGCTACATCATCTGGGACAAGCGATTTGAACTTGGCATTCCTATGATTGACGCACAACACAAAAAAATTGTTGACATGTGCAATGAGTTGTATCAAGCGTTGATTCATACAAAAAAAGAAAATGAACAGGAATGGAAAGCGGCAATACGGAAAACACTTCAAGGCACGGCAGATTATGTAAAAGAACATTTCCGCAGCGAAGAGGGATTGCTTCAGGCTGCATGCTACAAAAACTTGGATGGACACAAGTGCAAGCATGTTGAATTTATTAAGGAGATACTTGATAAAATCGAAAATTTTAATACACTCACATACAACGATGCATTTAAAATAGTTAAGTTTTTGTACGATTGGCTTTTAACGCATATTGCGTATGTAGATAAAGATTATGTGCCAACCGTCAAAGCGTACGCGCTCAAACGAGAACAGGAAAACAACCGTCAGTAGCAACGAGCAAACCAGCAAGGCAACGACTGGCAAGAATCCTAAAAAACGATATAATAAAGCGTATGAAAATTCTTAATTTCGGCTCATTAAACATTGACTATGTATACGCCGTTCCTCATTTTGTCAAACCTGGCGAAACGCTTGCTGCAATACAGCGAGAGGTGTTCCCTGGTGGCAAAGGCTTGAATCAAACTATGGCTCTGGCACGTGCACGAGGAGATGCAAAAGACATTGAAATTTACATTGCAGGCGGCGTTGGAAAAGAAGATGGTGTATTTTTAAAGCAATCGCTTGCAGCAGCAGGCGTTAACACAAATTTGCTCAGCGAATACGAGGCACCTTCCGGACACACGTTTATTCAAGTAGATGCAAGCGGACAAAATTGCATTGTGCATTACAGCGGGGCAAATAAAATGCAAACAAAAGAAACTGTCGATGCCGTGCTTTCGCATTTTTCACAAGGCGACTACATCATTCTGCAAAACGAAATGAATATGGGCGGCTATATAATTGCACGAGCAAAAGAAAAAGGCATGATTATTTTTTTTAATCCTTCTCCGTTTGAAAAAAATGTGCTTGACATGCCGCTTTCGCTTGTTGATTATTTTCTTGTGAATGAAGTTGAAGCGGCAGACATTGCAGGCGTTCCTGTTACAGACGGCGACACGCTTTTAGCAGCTGTTTCAAAAAAATTCAGCACTGCGGCGATTGTGCTTACGCTCGGCAAAAACGGCGTCTTTTTCAAAGATGCAGGCGGCATATACAAACACGGCATATATGATACGCCCGTTGTAGACACAACAGCTGCAGGCGATACGTTCACAGGGTACTTTGTTGTGTGCATTGCACGTGGGTTGCCGATTGAAGATGCTCTTGCATATGCGTCAAAAGCTTCTTCGCTGTGCGTGTCGCGCAAAGGCGCTTCTCCGTCAATCCCGCTGTTTGAAGAAGTAGAAACATGTTTGCTCACGTATATTCCGCAAAAATAGAAGCAACTACACTGCACACGTTGACTCCCGTATGACAAGCGACGTATTGAGTTGAATGTTTTTTTCATCAACTGTTTCTTTTTTCATCAACTTTATGAGCATCTGTATGGCAAGCGTTCCTTTTTTCGGCACATCTTGATGCACTGTCGTAATCTTCGGTGTAACAATTTGCGAATACATGTTGTCGTCAAACCCTGCAATTGAAAAGTCTTCAGGTATGGAAATGGATTTGCTCTTAAAATACATGACGGCATCCGCTGCAAAATAATCAGACACAAAGAACAACGCGGTGTATTCATTCTTTTTTGCGAGCAATGCATCGTAGACCGCATGCCGTGCGGCTTTGTTTCTCGGAATTTTAATAAAATTTTTTTCAGCGAATGCAAGCCCGTTTTCTTTAAACGCCGCTTTTACACCGTTTAGCCGCAGTCGATAAATGCCATGCGGTTTTACTTGGTCGGCAAGAAATGCAATTTTTGTGTGACCCAGCGAGATAAGATAATTTGTCATATCTCGGCAACCATCCATATCTTTTAGTCCGACATTATAGTACTCTGTTTCGTTGCTTGCCAAAAAAGAATCGATGCACACAACAGGTCTGTCCGTGTGTGCGCACAGCTGCCTGCGCTCATTGGCGTGAAGCCCAATAACAATAAGCCCATCGATTTTCCATGTTGCCGCAAAGTTAATAATTTCATCAGCAGTTTCCGCAACATACAGCATAGTGTAGTAGCCATTTTTTCTGATTTCTTCTTCAAGCGTGCTCACAAGCTCGCCCTCAAACGGGTCAATAAACGGTTTTACCGGGCTGTTTGCCGCGTATTGCAGCACAATGCCGATTATCCGCGAAAAACTGTGCGCTACAATCATAGCACCCATGTTCGGTACATATTTTTTTTCGGCAATGATTTTTTTTACTTTTACAATCGTGTCGTACGACGTGTGCGATGTATTGCCGTTTATCACGTTTGAGACAGTTGTAGCGCTCACACCTGCAAGTCGAGCAATCTCTTTGATTGTTGTCATAATTATTTAATTGCGCCCTCTACCATTCCCTTGATGATATACTTCTGCGCAAAAATAAACAAGGCAATAATCGGAAGCATTGCGAGCAACGTTGACGTGAGAATCAAATCCCATTGCTTTACATATGAGCCAACAAACTTCATAACGGCAATCGGCAATGTGCGCACATTGCCGCTCACGCCGAGCATGAGCGACGGCAGCAAATAATCATTCCAAATCCAAATGCCGTTTAAAATAAGGACAGTGATTTGAATTGGCTGCATGAGCGGCATCACAATAGAAAAAAATACGCGCTCCGTTGAACAGCCGTCTATTACGGCAGACTCTTCAAGTTCAAGAGGAATGCCTTTAACAAATCCATTCAAAATGAACACCGACATGGCGCACCCGAATCCAATATACGCAAAAACCAGCCCCTTGTACGAGCCAAGCAGTTTTATGCCGGTAAAGTGCGAAAGCCCGCGAAACCAAGAGAGCAACGGCAACATTACCACTTGAAATGGTATGACCATTTCCGCAACGAGCAGATAAAAAATAATTGCAGACCATTTCGTTTTGTTGCGCACAAGCACCCATGCCATCATTGATGAAAAAATGATGAGCGCAAAAAGTGAAACGCTCGTAATTAAGCAAGAGTCAAAAAAGGACTTCCAATAGTTCATATTCGGATTGTTGACCACGCGTTTCATGTTTTCAAAGATGAGCAAAAAGTTTTCCGGCAACGCGAGCGGGCTGCGTACAATCATGTCGGGCGTTTTCGATGTGTTTATGAGCACGATATAAAACGGAAAAAGCGCAATGACAAAAAAGATAAACGCAATGCATGCAAGAACATTTTTTGTTATACGCTGCATCATGCTTCCTCCTCATACTTTTTGTTAATAGAAACCTGCAAAAGCGAAATAGCTGCAAGGATAACAAAAAACACGACAGATTTTGCTTGTCCGAGCGCCCATTCGTTTCGCGTAATTGCAGTTTTATAAATATTCAGAGCTTGCAGTTCCGTGCTCATTATCGCCTTGCCCATGAACAATTTTGAAGGACCGCCATTTGTAAGGCTGAAGTTCAAGTCAAATTGTTTGAACGAATTGACAAGCGTGAGAAATATGCAAATGGTAAACGCATGTGCCACCATCGGCATGACGATTGAAGTCATGCGTTTGAATCCGTTTGCTCCGTCGATTTTTGCAGCCTCAATTACCGACGAAGGAATGCCGTTAAGTGCCGTTACATAAATCATCATAATGTAACCGGCATACTGCCACGTGCTCACAATAATCAATGCGACAAGTGCAGACAGCGGCTGAATGAGCATCGACTGCGAATTCTCAAATCCGAGCAGCATCCCTATCAGCGGAAAAACGTAATTAAAAATGAATTGCCATGCGTAGCCGAGCACAATGCCGCCGATAAGGTTCGGCACAAAAAACCCTGCACGGTAAACATTGTTTCCGCGAATCTTTTGCGTCACGAGCAAAGCAAGCAAAAATGCAAGCATATTTATGATGAACACATTGACAAGCGCAAACAAAAACGTCATGACGACTGAATTGATATAATCTGGTGCAGAAAAAAATGTTTTGTAATTAGCAAACCCCACAAACTCTGTAAACTTGTTGCCGTTCCAATTGGTAAAAGAATAGAACACGCCGAAAAAAAACGGCAAAATAATCGTCATAACAAACGGAATGAGAATTGGCAGCATGAACAGCACGTTGATTATGGCTCGATGTTTATATGTTGGATATGCGTAAAATCCCGCAGCAATAATAACGAAGCTTGCAAATAAAAAGAGCCCTCGAAAAGAAAGAATGCCCCCAATGTCACGCGCTCGCAGCGGCATTGCCTGAAAGCAGAGGACAAGCGCATATATAAGCAAGCATGCTCCTGCAATCCAGCATGATAAGGAAAAACTTTTTTTTGCACTGTTCGACATTGCATTCTCCGTGTAAAACTCGTGCGGTGCCGAACAGCTTGCAAATTAATAATTAACAAAATCTGTTCGGCTTTCTGCAAATGCTATTTGCTCGGTATTGTTGCTACAGCGTCGCTAACCATTGAAGCAAATTGTTCTGTTGAAATCTGCTTTTGCGCAAGAAGTTCGTAGATGGGGCCGAGCGTATCTTGGCAAAATCCTTCTGGCAGCCTCATCTGCTCCCACGGATATGTCTTGCCACGCGACACATAGTCAGACACTGCTGCAGAAAACGGCGTTTCGGGCTTCATCGTATCCGATTTATACGGAGAGATGAGATGCATCTTGTTGATGCGTGCATCTCGCCCTTCTTCGCTAAGTGCAATTGCGCTCAAGAATTTTTTTGCTTCTTCCACATTGCCGTCTTTGTAAACGCCCCAGTATGACGGTGCGTCAACTTGAATGCCGTCAATCGTTGTGTCGAGAAACGCATGGGGTGCGTAGCCCATGTTGAACTTTGCCCCAGATTGCTCAATCGTCGGATCAATCCAGTTGCCTTGGTGGATGAACACAGCGCGCTGGTCGGTAAAAAGCTGCACCTGCTGGTCATAATTTCCTGTGAGCAGTACCGTTTGTTCGGAATAGTCGAAAAGGAGCTTTACATATCGTGCGTACTGCGCAAGACGCGCCGAATCAACCTTGCCCTGCAACGCGTCATTTATAACGTGCTTGTCGCCATCTGCAAGCCCCGCAGAAAGATACACGCCAAAATTGTGCGTGCCCGTTACCCACGTCATGCCAGGCGCAACCCCCGCCGCCATTGCAACTACTGCGTCAATCCCCAGTGCGCCTTTCATGCTGTCAAGCTTTTTAAAAGCTGCTTCATATGCGCCATACGTTGTAAGAGACGCAGGGTCGATCTCCGCTTTTGCAAGAAGTTCTGCGTTGTAGCCAAGCCCATATCCCTCGACTGCAAAGGGAAAGCCATATACATGCCCGTTGTCAACATACGAACTTGTCGTATCTGCTATCCAATCCTCGCCGTCAAGAGCCACGTAATCTTCTTTCCAAATTGCAAACTGACCAGGCCCTTCAAAACCGAAAATGTCCGGCATGTTGCCCGAAGCTTTGTAGCCTTTGAGCACGCTCTGATTGTCAGTGCCGCCACCAGAAGATTCGATGATAACTTTTACGCCTGTTTTTGCTTCGTATAATGCTGCAAATGCTTTGAGCGGTTCATCGATTTCAATCTTGCCATTAAAAACACGAATCTCTTTTCCACCAGAAGAAGCGGCATTCGTTTTACTGCATCCGACAAGCAATGATGCGGCAAAAACGATGGCAATCGCTAATCCGATTGCTGATTTCAGTGCAACTTTCATATAACCTCCTTAATAAACCACGCTATATACACTGCCTTCATACGGCATCACCGTACCGTCGGCAAGCGTTTCTTTTTGATAATTGCTGATGAGAATGCGCGCATTAACAAATTCTTTTGGAACGTCAAATGTCGTATGCTCATCAGTAAAATTGCAGACAATTAATAATTTTACGCCGTCAAGCTCACGCGTATAAATGTACAACTTGCCGTGTTCAGGCAGCAGCAGTTCATATGTGCCGTATACAATCACTGAATGTTTTTTGCGAAGAGCAAAAATTTTTTTGTAAAAATTCAAAATGGAATCTTCATCGGCACGTTGCGCTTCAGCGTTGATTTTTTCATAATTTTGATTGATTGCAATCCATGGCATGCCTGTGGTAAATCCTGCGTTTGCCGCAGCAGACCAATGGAACGGCGTGCGCGCGTTGTCACGGCAAACGTTGTTGATTACGCTCATCACTTCAGAAGCATCTTTTTTATGTATGCCGACTTGCTCATGGTAAAAATTGATGCTTTCCACATCTCTTAAATCAGCAGGATTGGCAAAGTATGAGTTTGTCATGCCAAGCTCCTGCCCTTGATACACATACGGCGTTCCCTGCTGAAAATACAAGCAGATGGCAAGCATTTTCGCAGATTCTTTCCAATACATCTTGTCGTTGCCGTATTTTGAAACACATCGCACTTGGTCGTGGTTTTCCCAATACAAACTGTTCCACGCCTTGCCTTCAAGATTTTTTTGCCACTTGCTCAAAATCGTTTTTATCTGCGGGAGTGATGCTTTGCGCAACGACCATTTCGAGCCGTTTTCAGATGACGCATGCACAAGCTCAAATTGAAAGATCATGTTCACTTCACCTGTTTCAAAGCCCGCATACTGCAACGCATCTTCGGTAGACGCGCCCGATGTTTCCGCCACCGTTATTACATCATACTTTGAAAAAACCTGCTCGTGCATCTCGTGGAGATATGCGTGTACAACAGCTTTATTTATTGCAACGCGCCACAAATTTCCAAAGCGTTCGCCGTCTGCAAGGGGGGCGTCAGGCAATGTTTCAGTTTTGCCAATTAAATCAATTGCGTCAAGGCGGAACCCGTCAACACCACGCTCGCACCATTTTTTCATCATGTCGTATACGGCAGCGCGCACTTTTGCATTGCGCCAGTTTAAATCGGGCTGCTCAGGTGCAAAGCAATGAAGATAGTATTGATTCCGCGAAGCGCAGTATGTCCAGGCAGAACCTGAAAAAACGCTGCCCCAGTTGTTTGGCTCTTTTCCTTCCCGTGCATCGCGCCAAATGTAAAAATCACTATATTCGTTTGATGTGCCTTTGCAGCTTTCGATAAACCATGCATGCTCGCTGCTTGTGTGATTCACAACAATATCTATCATGATTTTGAGATTGCGTTTATGCGCTTCTGCGATGAGCGCTTCTACATCTGCAAGTGTGCCAAAATCATCTTGAACGGAATCATAGTCGCTTACATCGTAGCCGTTGTCAACATTTGGCGATTTATAAAATGGGCAAAGCCACAGCACAGTTACGCCGAGTTCTGCAAGATAGTCAAGTTTTTGGCGAATGCCGTTTATATCGCCAATGCCGTCGCCATTAGAATCGTAAAAACTGCGTGGATATATTTGATACACAATGCTTTCTTTCCACCAAGCATGGTTTTTCATAAAAGCTTTTTTACCTCATTTTAGGTGTTACGTAACACCTAATTTTATATCCAGTTTGCCCATTTGTCAAGGAAAATTTTCTTGACAGCAGGTGCGTTCTTTTGTTATAGTATGATTGTTTTATGGGGGTGTAGCTCACCTGGCTAGAGCGCTTGCATGGCATGCAAGAGGTAACGAGTTCGAGTCTCGTCATCTCCACTTTAAGTCAATGCTTTGAACTCGTTACCGACGCGAACGCCGAGCAACGCGAGGAAAAGGGCACACGGATGTGCCCGTAAGTGAGCGTAGGCGGCTCGTCGGGAATGCACAGGAAGTGCATGACCAAAGAGTCGGTTCGAGTCTCGTCATCTCCACTTTAAGTCAATGCTTTGAACTCGTTACCGAAGCGAACGCCGAGCAAAAGCGTCTGCTATCGCGTCATCTTGCGGTAGATAGTGCGCTTGGGCACATCTGCATCTTCGCCGAACTGTGCCTTTTTCCATGCGGCATACTCTGACCAGTTGCCTTCAAAAAAGCGCACTTCGCTGTTGTTTTCAAACGCAATGATATGCGTGCAAATGCGGTCTAAAAACCATCGGTCGTGGCTTACAACAAGTGCGCATCCGGCAAAATCTTCAAGCGCCTCTTCAAGCGCACGCACTGTCTGCACATCCAAGTCGTTCGTGGGCTCGTCGAGCATGAGCACATTGCCCGCTTCTTTGAGCATCATTGCAAGGTTTAAGCGGTTTTTTTCGCCACCAGAAAGCACACCGATTTTTTTATTTTGGTCAGCACCTGTAAAATTGAACCAGGAGCAGTACGCATGCGCATTCACCTCGCGAACGCCGCCTTCAAGCGCGCGCCCTTTTTCGTCAACAGCGCCAAGCTTGAGCACATCTTGCCCGCCGCTCAAAAATTCGTACACCGTTTTGGTTTCGTCAAGCGATGAGCGCAGTTGGTCAACATACACAAGCTTTACGGTAGAACCGAGTTGTATACTGCCTCCGTCTGGAGTTTCGCCGCCTGCGCTTCCATCTGCACGCGCTACGGGAAGGTCCGCTGCTGTTGCAATCATTTTGAAAAGCGTCGTCTTGCCCGCCCCGTTAGGTCCCACAATTCCCACAATCGCACCAGCGGGAATGCTGAACGAAAGATTTTCAAACAACAACTTCTCTCCATATGATTTTGTTAAGCCTGCAACTTCTATCACTTTGTCGCCGAGACGCGGTCCTGCGGGAATTGAAACCTGCGCGTCTTTGAGCTGCTGTTTGCCTTGCTTGGCAAGCAACTCGTTGTAGCGCGTGATGTGCTCCTTATGTTTTGCCTGTCTGCCTTTTGCGCTCATATGAATCCATTCAAGCTCGCGCTGCATAGCCTTACGCCGCTCACTTTCAGTTTTTTCCTCAATTGCAAGACGCGCTTCTTTTTGTTCAAGCCAGCTTGAATAGTTGCCTTTAAACGGATAACCTTCACCGCGGTCAAGTTCCAAAATCCACGTGGCAACATCATCAAGAAAATAGCGGTCGTGCGTAATCGCGATGACTGTGCCAGAATACGTATGCAAGTGCCGCTCAAGCCATGCCACCGTTTCTGCGTCAAGATGATTCGTTGGCTCGTCGAGAAGCAAAATGTCGGGCTTTTGCAAAAGCAGACGGCACAATGCAACGCGCCGCCGCTCGCCCCCAGAAAGCACATCGACAATTTGTTCAGCTGGCGGGCAACGGAGCGCGTCCATGGCAAGCTCCAGATTGTTGTCAAGATTCCACGCATCAAGCGCGTCAAGTTTTTCCTGTAACGCCGCCTGCTTCGCGCCAAGCTTGTCGAAATCTGCGTCAGGGTCGCCGAACGCTTCATTTACTTTGTCGAACTCTTCAAGCAAATCAGTGATTTCTTTGACGCCTTCGCTCACAATCTCTTTTACTGTTTTACCTTTTTCAAGATCAGGTTCTTGCTCCAAATAACCGATTGAGTAGCCGTCTGCGAGGCGCGTTTCGCCGGTAAAGTCTGTGTCTACGCCTGCAAGTATTTTAAACAAACTCGACTTGCCAGAGCCGTTAGGTCCAATAACGCCAATCTTTGCACCATAATAATACGAAATGCTAATATTCTTTAGAACAACTTTTGTACCGTATGCACGGCTTACATCGTCCATCGTGTAGATGATTTTTTTGTCGTCAACTGTCTTTGCCATACGGCTATCATATAAGAGAAACAAAAAAGGCGCAACGGTGCACGGCAGCATGCTGCAACGGACTGTGTCTGCGCAATACAACAATGACAGTGCATTTGCATAAATTATTAAAATATAATATACTTATATCCATAATATAGGGAAACACAGGGGGGCGTATGGCAACAAGAATAATCACTGTCAGCAGGCAATTTGGGAGCGGCGGACGTGTTATTGCGCAGTATGTTGCAGAAAAACTCGGTTGGAAATTTTATGATCGCGAACTCATAGAAAAGATTGCAGAAAAAAGCGGGCTTTCAAAAGAATTCATTGAAGAGCGCGGCGAGCACGCATCTGCCGGTCAGCATCTTGTGTACAACGCACATTCTGGATTCAGCGGATTTTCTGCGGGGCAATCTGTGTTCGACAAACTCTATGTTATGCAATACAACATCATACGCGAAATTGCAGACGAATGTCCGTGCGTCATTGTCGGGCGATGCGCAGATTACGTGCTGCGCGACCGCACGGACTGTTTCCATGTGTTCATCTATGCAGATATAGACTATCGCGTTCATAGAGCAAAAGAAATCTACAAAGTTGACGCGTCCGACATGCGAAAATTTCTGCGTGACAAAGACAAGCAGCGTAAGTTGTACTACAAGTACAACACCGATCACATATGGGGAGACGTAAAAAATTACGATTTATGTTTAAAGAGCAGTGCAATCGACATGAATATATGCACGTCGATTATTGTAAGTGCAATAACGTAAAATACAGAACAACAATCCGATAGAGTTAATGGCGATGAAAACAAAACAAGGGAATAATATTTTTATAACAAATATTATTTTTTATACGCTTACAGCAACTATCGTTATAATTGTGCTTTTGGGCATCTACGCAAGCGGCATTCATATATATCATGCAAGAGCATACCCGATTACTATCCTTGATGACGGTTGGCGCGTTGTACAAAACGACCATGTGCTGGAGCAGACAATGCTTTCTGAAATCAACACAGGGGTCGTCAACAAACAGGAAAAATTCATACTTGAACGCAAGCTTCCTTTGTCTGCAATTCCATCAGCAAGTCTTTCGTTTCACACATTTCAATCAACAGTAAACATTGCCATAAACGATGAGCCTATGTATTCTTTCGGAATGGATTTATATGCTGAATCACGAATGCTGCCGCGTACGATTTGCTATGTACCGCTGCCAGCTGATTATGCAGGCAAAACCATGCGCATTGAATTGGTTTCCACAGAGCCTATAGCGTTTTCTGGATTAGGTCCATTTCATTTTGGCAACGAGAAAGATTTATTCAATCTGTTCTTAGAGAAACGCCGTTTGCCATTTTTTATCGGCACCTTTCTTTTTATTTTCGGTTTGTTTCAGTTGTTGTGGATACCATACATCTTGATCGCTGGCAGTACAAACACAAGCCCTCTTTTCAGTGCATTTATTACGATGACGCTCGGCATATATATTCTTGCATTTTATAACACCTTTGATTTATTTACAGAGTTTTCAACAGTAAATACAATGATTGAATATATATCGCTTTATTTGCTGCCATGCGCTATTGCAGGTTTTTTTACATCGCTTGGCGGAAGGCGACAGCGGCTTTACGGCAAATTTGCACTTGTCAATTTGGCATTTGTCTTTGTTGTGTTGACGCTTCACTTGTTCAATATCATGCACATAACGCAATTTTTATTTATATTGTTTGTGATTATTATTGCTGAAGCCGTTCCAATTGTTGTCAATGTAATAAAAAATCCTACTCGGCGCAGAAGACGAAATACAAACATTCTCGAAGAGACGGCAGACAAATTTCTCTCGTATGGATTTATTATTTTTGTTTGCTGCGGATTCATCAACGAGATAATGCTTGTATATGCCCGTTTTATAAGCGGTAAAGAAAGCTATACGTCTCTTTCTTGGATGATAATCGGGTCAATTATTTTTTCAATATGTCTTGTGCTTCACTATTTTTTGCACAACGTCTGTGCGCTTCGCGCGGAGGCAACGAGACAATACTTGTCGCAGCTCGCATATTCAGACCGGCTAACAGATTTAGCTAACCGCACAAAATGCGAACATGTTATGCGGCAACTTGGTGTAGACAAAAAACTTTTTACGCTAGTAAGTTTTGATTTAGACAACTTGAAAAAAATCAACGACCAATTTGGACACATTGAAGGCGACCGCATGATTCAAACGTTTGCCTCCGCATTGCGAAATTGCTTTGCTGACGCACTGCTCGTTGGCAGAATGGGCGGCGATGAGTTCATTGTCATTCTCACCGATGAACAATGTTCTTTTGTCGATGACCTGTTGCACGAGTTGGAAAAAACGCTTAAAAGCATGAACAAAGACGAGAAACTTTTTAAATACGGCGTGTCATATGGATGTGCAAAAAGTACGGAAACACAATATGGTCAGCGAGTTTACGACATTTACATGCTTGCAGATAAACGAATGTACGACATGAAAAAAGAGCGTCATAAAAAACGCGGAGCAATGCAATGATTGGACGGCACAGGAGGCTGCATATTGTAGGCGTAACAGTTTTCGCGTTCGTTGCGCTGCTGTTGTTTGCAGTTATTCTTTTCCAGTACACACCGAAAGTACCAATCGCTGCAATGAAAACGGGCTGGCGCGTTGCATTTGACGGCGTTTACTATGACGACCTGGAACTTAAACAACTTGCGAAAGTAATTCCGCACAAACTTCATCATGGCGATAAAATAACGACGGAATATATACTCAATTTTGAAGACTACTATGAAAGTCCAACGCTGTTTTTAGATGTGCATTATTTTGCAATATGCGTGTATGTTGACAATGAATTGCTTGAAGCATACTCAATGGAAGATTTTAGAAAGCATCGTTTTGTTGGCAAAAATTATTATTATATCAGCATTCCCGAAAATTATCATGGAAAAAAATTAACAATCGATTACTACTACACGGAGAAAAATGGTGTTGTCAAACTGGAGCCGCCGCTTTTTGGCGATTTCCTCGACTTGCAATTTTCCTTTTTCCACAAAAATTGGTTTCCGTTGGTATGCGGCATTTTTCTGTGCATGTTCGGCATTTATTTCTTTTTTACATCCTTGCTGTTTTCCGTGTTAATTCCCGAAGTTTTTGGGCAAGTGATAAGCGCTGTCATTTCGCTTAATCTTGGCATATGGACATTGAGCACGTTCCGCCTGCTGCCGCTATTTTTCAACATACAATATGTTACGTTGATTGATTACATCACGTATTTTATGATATCGCCGCTGTTTTTTTTGCTCATTGCGCAGATTCATAAGGTATACAACAAAAAGCTGTTTTGGACTGTAGTGGGAATGAGCATGCTCATCTCATTTTCCCTGATTGCATTGCATTTTCTTAATATTGCGCACATAACGGAGTATCGTTTTGCATATTACTTGACAGGGATTATTTTAGCACTCGTGCTTGTCGGCTACGATATTGACGATATACGTCGCCATAACGTGAGCATTGTCACTGTATTGCAAATGACGGGACCGACACTGTTTTGTCTGTGCGGCACAATTGCCCTTGTTTTCTACTTGCTCTATGGCTTTTGGGACAACGCTGCGCCGCCAAATGTTTCGCTGTTCATCTTCACTGCGGGCAACATGCTGTTCGTATTGACACGATTTATGATATACTTGTTGCTTTTGCTTGAATCGCGTCCACGCCGACTAGAATTCAAGTCGTTGACAAGGCTTGCGTATATAGACGCACTCACAGGGTTGTCAAACAGAACATTTTACAGCGAACTTGCTGAGTCGTTGAAAAATTCAAAAAATGATTACTGCATCGTGAGTTTTGATTTGAACAATCTAAAATTTGTTAATGACACTTTTGGACATAGCGCAGGCGACAAACTCATTCGCAACTGCGCAAAAATAATCAAAACGAGTTTTCCAAGCAACGCACACTGTTGCAGAGTTGGTGGCGATGAGTTTGCTGTTGTTATAGAAGATGTCACTGAAAACCGTGTTGATATGTCTCTTAAAAAAATATGCAGCAGTCTGAGTTCGCTCAATAAGCGTGAACCGAATATAGAACACAGCGTTGCATATGGATACGCCTTTCGCCACGAACAAACTGATGGCACGCCGCACACGATATACTTGCTGGCAGACAAGCGGATGTATGACTGCAAACAACGGTACAAGATGCGAAAAACAAACGCATGAAGCCTGCCGGTGCGCACAACTGCTGAACCGGCAGCATTTTTCTTAACAATTATTTTTTTATAAGCGAAACGATGACAGGAAGCGATTCGGGAACAGATTCACCGTTAATTAATTTAACAGCTGTTTGAACAGAAACTTTGCCCATTTCCGCAGGCTGTTGCGCCACTGTTGCCGCCATGCGCCCTTCCTGCACAGCTGCAAGCGCATCGTCTGTTGCATCAAATCCTATTATGACAATATTTCTTCCTGCGGATGCCGCCGCTTCCACAGCGCCGAGCGCCATTTCATCATTGTGTGCAAAAATCCCTTTGATATTGCTGTTGCCCTGCAAAATATTTTCAGTAACAGACATGCCTTCTACGCGATTGAAATTTGCTGTCAAACTTGCTACAACAGACGCTTTCCCATCAACTGCTTCATGAAATCCTTGTCCGCGGTCAATTGTTGCAGACGCGCCGGGCACGCCTTGCAGTTCTGCAATATCAGCTTTTTCACCAACAAGACTGAGCAAAAATTCTCCAGCCATTTTTGCGCCGGCAACATTATCTGATGCAATCTGGCAAGAAACGCTTTCTCCGATTACCGCACGGTCTACCGCAATAACGGGAATGCCTGCTTTTTTTGTGTCGGCAACAGCGGGGGCAATTGCTGACGAATCAACAGGGTTTACGATGAGCACTTTAATTTTTCGTGACACAAGGTCTTCAATGTCGCTCGTCTGTTTCACCACGTCGTCACCAGCGTCAACTACAATAAGTTCGCAGTTTTGTGCAGCAGCTTCTTTTTGCGCACCTTCAACAAGTGTCACAAAGAACGGATTGTTTTGCGTTGACACTGAAAGCCCGATTACGTTTGTACTGGACGCATTAGTTTTTTTGCAGCCGACAAATAAAACTAATGCACCGACCATGCAAAGCAGCAACATCTTTTTCATTTTCAATACCTCCTTGAAAATCTGTTGTTATTGTTTCCTGCGGTCAGAAAGGACCGCGAGCAATATTACTATGGCTTTTACAACTTGTTGATAGTACGAAGAAATACTGAGAATATTCATGCTGTTGTTGAGCGTAGCAATTATCAAAACGCCTGTAAGCGTTCCAAGAATTTTTCCACGTCCGCCATTCATGCTCGTGCCGCCAAGCGCAACAGAAGCGATGGCGTCAAGTTCATATCCAGAACCCATTGTCGGTTGCGCGCTGCCAAGCCGAGAGACAAGAATAATTCCTGCAAGGGCAGACATAACGCCTGAAAGCCCGTACACGAAAAATTTAACAAAACCAATATTGATTCCCGCAAGGGCCGCCGCTTTAAAATTGCTTCCCGTAGCATATATCATCCGCCCAAGTACAGTACGTTGCAATATGAAATAAAACACAGCAAAGAGACTTAATAAAATCCACACAGGAAAAGGAATGCCAAGCAAAGAGCCTTTGCCAATGGCATCAAGCATGGTGCCGCCGTTTAAATTAGAGATTGGTCGCCCGTTGCTAAAAATCATGCTTGCACCGCGATATGCTGTCATTGAAACAAGCGTTGCAATAAACGGCTGGAGCTTGCCTTTCACAATCATAAGACCATTTAAAAAACCAAGTGCAAGCCCCATGGCAAGAACAGTTGCAAACGACGGCACCACAGGAATGCCGTTTTTAATCATGCTCGCGCATATGAGCGCGGTAAAGCAAAGCGTTGAGCCAACAGATAAATCAATGCCGCCCGAAAGAATAACGCATGTCATGCCAAATGCAATAAGGCCATTTATTGACGACTGCCGCAGCAACAGCAATATGTTGTGGACATCTCTGAATTTTGGACTGATAATGCTAACGGCAACAACAAGAATAATAAGCGCAATTTGAGCGCCGTAATCTTGGCATTTCATAATGATTTCTTGCTTATTCCGCATGTGCTTTCCCTCCTGTTGCAAGCGTCATGATTTTCTCCTGCGTGGCTTCACTTCGCAAAAGCATTCCTGCAACTTTTCCCTCTCGAATAACGAGAATGCGATCGCTCATGCCAAGCACTTCGGGCAGTTCTGACGACACCATGATTATTGCCACGCCCTGTTTTACGAGGTTTGTCATAATCGTGTAGATTTCTTGTTTTGCTCCGACATCTACACCGCGCGTCGGCTCGTCAAGAATAAGGATGCGCGGATTTGCATAAAGCCATTTTGCAAACACAACTTTTTGCTGATTGCCACCGCTTAAATGATTGCAGATGTGATTTCTATTGCGGCAGCTTATTTTAAATTTTGCTATCGCATCCGCAGAAAGTTTCTTTTCTCTCTTCGTCTGTATGATGCCGCGCGCATTTGCAATGAGCGGAAAATTTGTCAAATCGAGGTTTGCCATAATTGACTCGTTTATCATAAGCCCTTCATCTTTTCTGTCTTCGGTAATAAATCCTATGCCGTACATGCGTGCTTTACGCGGAGTGTAGCGTTTGAGCGGAACTGGTGCACCGTGTATAGCAATGCTGCCAGAGTCAGCACGGTACGCGCCATAAATCGTTTTCATAATTTCTGAGCGGGCGGCACCGATAAGCCCTGCAACGCCAAGAATTTCTCCTTCGTGAACTTCAAACGACACATCAAAGAACATTCCGTTTTTTGTCAAGTGCGACACCTTGAGCGCAACAGAACCTTGTGCAACAGTCTGCTTTTGAAATAAATTGCCAAGTTCACGCCCAATCATCATGCGTACAAGTTCTTCCGATGTAATAGCGGCTGTTTCCGCAGTACCGATATATTTGCCGTCGCGCATGACAGTCACCCTGTCGCAGATTTTAAAAATCTCTTCCATACGGTGTGAAATATAGATAAACGACACACCTTTTTTCTGGAGCACTTTAATGATTGAAAATAATTTTGCCGTTTCGTTTTCAGTAAGTGCGGCAGTTGGCTCATCGAGAATAATCGTTTTTGCATTTACAAGAAACGCTTTTGCAATTTCAACAAGCTGTCGCTGTCCCACAGACATGTCGCGTAAATATGTTCGCGGATGCAAGTGCAAGTCGAGCGCATCAAGTACTTCTTGCGTTTGTTGCATCATCGTTTTTTGCTGCAAAACACCGAACGCGCCAATCTGTTCGCGTCCGAGAAAAAGATTTTCTTCAATTGTCATATCCAGCACGCTGTTTAACTCTTGGTAAACAAAGTAGATGCCGTTTTTTTCCGCCTGCTTTGGATGGGAAAAATTTACGTCCCTGCCATCTATTTCAATAGTTCCTGAATCTTTTGCATATACACCGGTGAGCACTTTCATAAGAGAAGATTTCCCTGCGCCGTTTTCACCAAGCAGTGCATGCACTTCGCCTGATGCAACAACAAGATTTGCTTTGTCCAATACAAGAACGCCGTCAAAACTTTTTGAAATGTCTTTCATCGTTATATGCATTTTTTACCCTATTGATTAGAAAAGGCACGCTGACTGCAAAATGATATTTGCAAACGGCGTAATTTCTCCCGTGCGAACAACAGCTTTACACGATTCTGTCTGTTTTTTTAGAACTGCATGATCCACAAAATCAATTTGAATGCCATGCAACAATGACTCAAGTTGTTGCAGTATGAGCGGATTTTTTTCGCGAATTTCTGATGCAACAAAGGCGCGCTCTACTTTCATGTCGTCAAGCACAACGCTGAGCGTTTCGATAAATGACGGTGCGCCCTGTTTAAGCGAAATGTCAATCAGTTCTACAGCATCAGGACACGGCAATCCGCAATCGCCGATACACAACGTGTCTGTATGCCGCATGTATGACAGCACGCGCGAAATGTCGCTGTTTAAAATCCCCATTTTCTTCATAATACGGCTCCAATCAGCCTTTATAAGCCATTTAATCGATTAACTGCCTATAATGGTACTACGTGCCACCTCGTTTGTCAAGCAAAAAATCACGTTACTATTTTTTTATGCATGTTTCTCGCTCTATGAGATATGGATTGAGCACAATACGTTTTATTGACAGTTGTTCACCTTTTATTTTTTCCAGAACATGACGAACAGCCTGCTCTGCCAATTCATCAATTGGTTGCGCAATTGTCGTCAACAACGGCGAAAGCACCATAGACAGCTCCATATTGTCAAACCCGACAACCGAAACGTCACGCGGCACAGCAATGCCGCGGCTCAATGCAGCATGAATAAACCCGATAGCCATCATATCGTTGCATGCAAAAACAGCTTGTGGTTTATTTTTAAGCGTTTGAAAATATGTAAGCGCATTATATCCGCCGCTGTAATGAAAATTGCCTGTATACACATATTGCTCTGGCAACGCAATGTTGCGTGCAAAAAGCGCATTAGAAAAACCTGCAAGCCGCTGTTTGCTCGATGAAATGTTTTTCGGACCAGAAATGCAGGCAATTTTTGTAAATCCACAGTCAGCAAGATAATTTGCTGCAAGCGCGCCACCATACTCATTATTTACAACAATTGTACTGGCTGCCGCATGTTCAATGTCTCTGTCTACAATAACTACGGGAATTGAAATGTCTGCACATTTTTGAATATCTCGTGCAGATTCATTTGCGGAAATAAAAATAATGCCGTCAACACGTTTTGAAATGAGCATGTCTATGTAATACGACTGTTGGCGGATATTGTTGTCGGTGTTGCACAAAATAATGTTGTAGTCGAGCGAAAAACACATCCTGTCAATAGCACGCGCAATTTCTGCAAAAAACGCATTTGTGCAGTCGGGAACAACAAGCCCAATTGATTTTATAGAGCCGCCTCGCAACCCTCGTGCAATGCTATTTGGCGTATAATGCAAGTCGTTCATGGCGGCAAGCACTTTTGTACGCAATTCTTCGCTCACATAGTGGGACTTATTGCATACGTGAGAAACAGTTGCTGTCGATACGCCTGCTCGTTTTGCTACTTCGTAAATAGTTGCGCTCATACAAATTTGTCAACTGCTATTTTTTTGAGCGCACGACGCGCATTCCGATAAAGTTGTACCGCGCAGCAGGACTGCCGCAATTTCTAAAACACGGAGAGCAGTCCGAAGAAGCAGCATTCCACGCGCCACCGCGTCCTATTCTATCTGTGTTGTCGGCAGTGCGCTCTGCTCCTCGCGGATTTGTGAATTCACCAATTTTATAGCAGTCGTACCAATCCCAGCACCACTCCCACACATTGCCAAATAAATCATAAAAACCGAGTATTGACGCATTTTTTAAACACACCGCGTGCGACATGTTGTTGCTGTTGTTCTTGTTCCACGAACGATTTTCGTCCGCATCTTTTGCCGCTTTTTTTTGTCCATTGTGTATGCCTCCGCGAGCAGCGTATTCCCATTCTGCCTCAGTTGGGAGCCTGTAGCCGTTTACGTTCCACCTGCATTCGACAGTGTCCCATTTTATATTCTGCTCGTCAGGTATGGCGCCCCATTTTTTGGGGTCATCCTCTCCGCCAATGACATAACATGGCTTAAGTTTTTCGGCAATGCTCCGTTTATTGCAGTAGACAAGCGCATCGTAGTGGCTTATATGCTCGACTGGGCGTTTTATCTGAGATTCGCCTTTTTTGGGATTGCTGGAAAAATATGCAGGGTTTGCGCCCATAATCTTTTTCCATTCCGATTGTGTAACTACGTGCTCGTCCATATAAAAATCATCAAGCGTAACAGTATGCACGGGGCGTTCGTCGGCCATGCCGGTAGGCGAGCCCATTTCAAATGTACCGCCTTTTACTAAAATCATCATAATTGTTTATAGTATACCACAAGTTTTACAATTTTGGGTGATTTTCAACAGTATTTTTCATGCACTTTTCACACACTATTTACACGATTTAAAAATAATGATACACTATTCTATTGTCTTTTGAGATTTTACGATTTGCGCATTATGTGCAAATCAAAATATATAGGAGTGCCTTATGAAAAGGACGTATCAACCAAGCAGAGTAAAAAGGAATCGCAAATTTGGCTTTAGGGCTCGCATGGCTACAAAAGGCGGGCGCAAAGTGCTTGCACGTCGTCGCGCAAAAGGGCGCAAAAAGCTTTCTGTTGCAGACGAAAAAAAGAAGTATTAATTTTGAGGGATGGAAACAGCATTGCAAAAAGCAGGCAGTTTTAATTGCAACGAGCGCATAAAAAAATCTGCTGATTTTAAAAAGCTGTTTAAAAACGGAAAAAAAACGAGCATTCTGGGCGCAAAACTGTTTTACGCAGAAAATGGACTTGGAAAAAATAGAATCGGTTTTCCTTTGCCACGTGGCTACGGTAACGCGGTGCAAAGGAATCAATCAAGACGATACAGCCGTGAAGTCTATCGGTTATTAAAAACACATTTGAACACGGGGTATGACATGCTGCTCTTATTATATCCTGGAAATGATTCGTTCAGCACGCGATGTGTTCAATTTCGCTTATTGTGCAAAAAGGCAGGATTACTAAAAAAATGAGAAATTTTTTTTCAAAAATTTTCTGTTTGTTCATCCGTGCTTATCAGATTTGTATTTCTCCGTTGCTTCCTTCTTGCTGTAGATACACGCCAACGTGTTCGCAGTATGCAATTGATGCCATTCAAAAATACGGACCTTGCAAGGGGCTTTTTCTCGCAATAAAAAGAATTTTTCGTTGCCACCCGTTTCACGCAGGTGGATACGACCCAGTTCCTTAATGTAATCGTTTTATGTTTTCAATAGGAGACTTATTAATATGGAAAAGAATACTGTATGGGCAATTGTACTTTCAACGATTGTCGTCGCTGTGTTTATCTTTTTGCAGTCAACGTTTTTTGCGCCGCAACGTCAAACACAAGAAACAGTTACAGAGCAAGCGGCAGAGCAATCTGTAGAAACGCCAGAAACTGCGGATGCTATTACATCTGCTATTGATTTGGAAGAAGCAACTGACGAGCAGACTGTTACAATCACCACGGACAAAGTAAAAGCTGTCTTTACAAACAGGGGCGGCGACATCATCAGTTTTGAACTGCTCGACCACATAGATACGGACACAGGAAACGGCGTTGAACTGGTAGACAATGTTTCTGATTTTAACCGTGCATGCGCTGTGTCGTTCGGTGGCGTTGACAATCAAATTATAAACGAATTGTTCACTGTTGAACAGCCAGATGAAAACACTGTTCTCTTTACAAAGCGTTTTGCTCATTTTACATTTGGCAAACGCTATACGTTCATACCCGGCGAATACATGTTCAAATTGGAAATTCTCATGCACGGCGACGAGGGAGCAGTGCAACTCAACACAAACAACGCCGCATATACGTTGCGCACGTCTCCGCAGATTGGACCGCATTTTGACCAGCGCAAAAACAGATACGATGTGCGGCAGTTCGTGTCGTATAACGGCAGTAAGAAAAAATACGCAGCAGTAGGTACGCAGCAATTCAAATCATATAAGCGCGACTACACATGGGCAGGCATTGCTGGAAAATATTTTGAAGCACTTGTAGTTCCTGTTGATGCAAGCATTATGTCAAACGAGCCGTATTATTCTTCGCGCATAGAAGTAGGAGACTACGCAAATGCGCAGGCGTTGCTTGTAAGAAAACCGTTTTCTGGATCAGATATGAGCGATACATACTACTTGTATTTTGGTCCGCGCAATGAAAAAGATTTGCGCATCTATAATTCAAGCGAAAATAACGGATGGGGTCTTGCAAACATAAAGCTCAATGAGTCGCTGCAAGGATACGATTGGCTCGGCTGGCTTGAAACGATTCTCAAATGGATTCTTGAGCGATTGTACAGCGTTGTCCACAACTGGGGCGTCGCTATCATTTTGATGACGATTTTATTAAAGCTTGCCATGTTCCCGCTCACGCGAAAGCAATCTATGGGCACGCAAAAGATGCAGGCGTTGCAACCGAAGATGACTGAAATCCAAACAAAGTACAAAGATAATCCGCAAAAGATGCAAATGGAAATGCAAAAATTATATAAAGAAAACAACTATAACCCCATGAGCGGCTGCTTGCCAATGATTTTCCAATTTTTAATAATTTTTGCAATGTTCGACATGTTCAACAACTATTTTGAATTCCGCGGAGCATCTTTTATACCAGGATGGATTCCAGATTTATCTACTGGCGACAGCGTGTATACATTTGAAAAGCACATTCCAATTGTCAGTTCATTCTTGGGAAACGCCATTCGCATTCTTCCAATTATCTATTTAGCTTCGCAGTTGTTATACGGCAAAATAACAATGAACGGGGGAACGGCTGCAGCAGGCTCAAACGCAGCGCAAATGAAGTTTATGATGTATGGAATGCCGTTGCTGTTCTTCTTCCTTTTCTACAGTGCACCGTCAGGATTGCTGCTGTACTGGACAGTGAGCAACTTTATTCAGCTCATACAGCAGTTAGTAATCAACAAACTGATGTCAAAAAAAGGAACAGATGCGCAAAATGCAGGACAATTCAAAATTGTTAAAGCGAAAGGGAAAAAGTACAATTAAAATCTATATTAGAGGTGATGACTATGACATATGAATACGAAGGACGAACCGAAAAAGAAGCAATAGAAAAAGCGGCGGCGGAACTTGGGCTTGAACGCGACCAATTTGATGTTGAGATTTTCGAAGCGCAGAAAAATTCGCTGTTTAAAAAAGGCTACGTCAAAATCAGGGTAACACCTGTAGATGCGCCCGATGCTTCTTACGCAGAGCATGACAACAGAATGTATGAGCACGCAAGCAGAATTGTTGCCGACCCGCTTCCACAAGACGAGTTTGAAAAACAGTTGCTTGAATTTGTCGTGAAAATCATTGAAAAAATGGGTTATGACGTAAAGGCAAACATTGTGTTTCGTGAAACGCAAAAAATCGGCATAAAGCTTTCGTCACAAAGTTCCTCAATTCTCATTGGCCGCAAAGGAAAAAACCTCGACGCACTCCAACTGCTTGCAAACATCTACGCGGGCAGGCTTGGACACGAAGATATGCGGATTATTCTCGACACGGAAAACTACCGCATTCGCCGCGAGGAAACACTTGTGCGCCTTGCATACACTACGGCAGACAAAGTGCACATGTCGCACAACTCTATTTTGCTTGAACCGATGAATCCTTTTGAACGTCGTCTCATTCACACAACGTTAAACGACATTCCCGACCTCGACACGAAGTCGGAAGGCGACGGATTATATAAGCAAGTGCGCGTCATATACAAAGGCGTGCGTTGATTTCGACTACACAATACGCAATGCGTTGCATGGCACAACAGTTTTTGAAACATATTGCACCCGCACATGTTTACGTTTATATGAGAGATATATGCATAGCGTGCACATTTTTATTGTTGCTCTGTCCGTGCACGGCAGAAAAAAAAGCTGCTTCATACACGCTTGAAGATATTGTTGCGCCGCAGTATTACGAGCAACTTGTAACACAGCGGCGCATCGTATGCGTGCATGAAGCGTTGCAAAACGAGCTTGAACTTGTGCCCAAATCGTTGTATGCTGAGCGAGCGCATAAAAATCGTGTGGCACATACAGACGGTTACATAATTGAATGCCTGTATCTTGTAGATAAAAGCGAGCTTGTTAAAAACAGTACAACAGGTGAAACCGTAGACACCTCTATAGATGCCGTGTCGCAGATTGTGCGGTCAATCTCAAAGATGGAAGGCATGACATATGTTTCGCCTGCAACAGGCACAACGCGCATTTTGTATAAACGCACATATGTAATGGCGGATATGCATGACAGCACGCCTGTTCCCGACAAAACGGCAGGAAGCGCAGATGGCATTGTACTGTATGTGTATCAACATGACAGGTTGCTCGGCGGTTGTACATACCAAATCAACTACTATCAGTCTGACACCGAGATTTATATGACGTTTTTGAATTTAACAAAAATGAGTTTTGGCATTATTAAAGCGGTTGACGAAAAACAATTTCGTGCCAACATGATTATCATTGACTGCGGAAAACAGTATCTTATATATGTTGGCGGAGAAGCAGGTAGAAAGCGCATTCCACTTATCAGCAACGGCATCAATGATGCGTTTTATTGCAGGCTCAATGCGTTGTATGCCTGGTTTATAAAGCAGTTTTAAAATCGGTAGCAAATAGGAGTCAATATGCGAAAATCAATTTTATTAATTTTATTTTGTACTTTAATAACAGTGTACGGAGGTTGCAGCCCTATGGAAAAAAGCATAAAAGCAATAGAAGGAAAAGACGGCGTGTTCGCAATTATGGAAACAACGCGTGGCACTATTGTGCTCGAATTGTTTTATAAAGACACGCCGCTCACAGTAACGAATTTTGTAGGTCTTGCGGAAGGCACGCTTGACGCGGCAAAAGGCAAGCCTTTTTACGATGGACTTACATTTCATCGAGTCATAAGCAAAGCGAATGGCGACGGACAGGATTTTATGATTCAAGGCGGCGACCCAAAAGGAACTGGTGCCGGCGGTCCTGGCTACGCGTTTCCTGACGAAATCGTAGATAAATACACATTTGCAACTGGCGGGCTGCTTGCAATGGCAAACGCAGGTGCGAACACAAACGGCAGCCAGTTTTTTATTACAATTGTGCCAACAACGTGGCTCAACGGCAAACACACGATTTTTGGCAAAGTGCTCGACGGGCAGGACATTGTAAATAAACAAATAAAACAAGGTGATATTATTAAAAAAATTACGATTGTGCGGCACGGCGCAGAGGCAGAGCAATTTACTGCAACGCAAAACGCTTTTGACACGCTTGTAATGGAGGCCGCCAAAACAGCTGCAGCACGCAAAGAAGCGCAATTTGCAGACCAAATCAAAATGATTGAAAAAAATTTTCCGAACTATGAAAAAGATGCGAATGGCATTTACTACAAAGTGCTGCAACGTGGAAACGGCAGCAAAACAGGACGTGGCAAAAGCGTTGCCGTTGACTACAAAGGCTATCTTATTGACGGCACTGTGTTCGATTCTTCTGAAGGGCGCATGCCGCTTTCATTTACGACAGGCGCCGGTCAGATGATAAGCGGTTTTGACATTATGGTGCAGGATATGCAACTCGGCGAAAAACGCACAATTGTTGTTCCTCCTGATTTAGCATATGGAGAGCGCGGCTACCCAGGCGTTATACCAGAAAACGCGTATATTGCATTTGATATAACGTTGCAAAAAAATTAGGCACCATCAAAAACGCAAAAGCGGATTCAGTCATGCCATTATTACAAGACGCAAAATACGCCTGTGTACACGGGAAGGCAACTATAAAAGCAGCGTTATACCTTATTCCAACAACGCTCGGCGACACAGATATATCGCGCGTCATTCCGCAGTACAATTATGAAGTCATAGCGGGCATACAATACTTCATCGTTGAAAATGTGCGGAGCGCGCGGAGGTTCCTCAAAAAAATCAATGCGAATATTAACATAGACGCGCTCACGTTTTACGTGCTCGATGAGCACACAGACATGCAAGAGATTGACGCATTTCTTGAACCGCTGAAAAACGGCAACGCCATTGGCTTGCTTTCTGAAGCAGGCTGCCCCGCAGTTGCAGACCCCGGAGCTGCAATCGTTTCGCTCGCGCATAAAAATCATATGCGCGTGGTGCCGCTTGCAGGACCATCCTCACTGTTGCTCGCGCTCATGGCAAGCGGCTTCAACGGGCAGCGTTTTGCATTTAATGGCTATCTTCCTGTAAAGCCGCACGAGCGCACGCAAAAAATTAAGAAACTTGAAACATATGCGTACAAAGAAAACCAGACGCAGATTTTTATTGAAGCTCCATATCGCAACATGCAGCTGCTTGAATCATTGCTGGCGACACTGCGCGCGCAAACAAAATTGTGCGTTGCGGCAGGGCTTACCTGCGCAGAAGAATATATCTGCACAAAATCAATTGCAGAATGGAAAAACTCTTCGCTGCCAAAAATTAATAAAGTGCCAACGATATTTTTACTTTATGTATGAGCTGGCAACCGCTGTCGTTTTTACGCCGCGTTCATGCGTTGTACAATGTTTTGTATGAGCACAGCAAAATGCGCTTTTCCTTTTTCACTTGCTTCAAGCACATCCTTATGATTAAGCGGCGTGTCAAGAATGCCTGCCGCCATATTCGTAAGGCTTGAAATGCCAAGCGTATGCATGTGCATGTGGCTTGCCGCAATCGCTTCTGGAACAGTAGACATGCCGACAGCATCTGCACCGCACATGCGCGCAAGTCGCACCTCGGCAGGAGTTTCGTATTGCGGTCCTGTAAAATATTGATACACGCCTTGCCGTAGCTGTATGCCGAGCGTTTTCCCGCAGTCAAGTGCAAGCTGTTGCAACGCTTTGTCATATGTGCAACTCATATCAAAAAAGCGTTCGCCGAGTTCGTCAACGTTTGTACCGCGCATCGGGCTTTCTGCAATGAGCTTAATGTGGTCGGTTATAATCATGAGGTCGCCCGCAATCCACGCTGTATTTACACAGCCTGCCGCATTTGTGAGAATGAGATTTTGCGCGCCAAGCATATGCATCACTTGGATGGGGAACACAATTTGGTCCATGCTGTAGCCCTCATAAAAATGAAAGCGCCCTTGCATGCATACGACGCGCTTGCCTTCAAGCGTTCCAATCACGAGGCAGCTTTTGTGCCCTGCTACAGTAGACACTGGAAAGTGCGGAATTGCCGCATACGGAATAACAATGCGCTCGTCTACTCTTTCGGCAAGCTCGCCAAGCCCACTTCCGAGTACAAGCCCTATGTCTGCATTTTTTTCATCTGTCTGGGAAACAATATATGTTTTTGCTTCTACAAGTTTTTGCATGAGATTATTCATCAATTATCTCCTACTTTTTTAATAACCCGTATAGAACTGACGTTTTTTCATACATCATTTTATCGGCATGTTTAACAAAATACTCTACTGCATCATTCTATCGTTCTGCTTTTGCATGCCCACGCGTGATGTATGCACAACGATATAATTGCGCGGAGTAAAAATTAAACAAACTCATATGCAATGCGCGGCGTGCCGTCATTCGTATAGATAATGCCGCACTTTTTGAAACCTGCTTTTTCAATTACGTGCTGCATTGTCATGTTGTTTTCATGTGTATCTATGCGTAGATGGGCAATAT
This sequence comes from Treponema sp., assembly GCA_017446265.1. GTDB lineage: Bacteria > Spirochaetota > Spirochaetia > Treponematales > Treponemataceae > Treponema_D. The sequence goes on along the minus strand of JAFSRD010000035.1, from coordinate 16,651 downwards.
GCATGCTGGCTGCATGTGCTTTGCAAAATGCAATAGCCGCTGAAAATATGCCGTGTACGGCTCCATCACTTGCAATGCGATGAATAGTGCCGTATGGCTTGTCGCTGAGCCATGCGCCGTTTTCAATATGCGCATATGTTGGATCGCGTCCAAGAATAAACGCAAATACGCCGTGCACAATGCCATCTTTTTCAACAACATAATTACGCCCGTTCTCAATATCCTCTTTTATTAATAGCTCAGGCGGAAATGTTTTTCCCCATTGCGTAGAATTGCCGTTTTTACACATGTATTCGCGCGCACATGCGTATACGCGCATAATGCTATCAAAATCTTTTATTTCCGCGTTGCGTATTGTCATTTCTCGTTTCTCCCAAATTATGCAGATTTTCTATGCATTTTAGCAAACATCATTTTTTTGTGCTATGTCACGCTTTTCAAATCATGTTGCTGCCGTATCGCAAAAAGCAGGTGCCTTCATTTTGCAGATTGCATGCACACATATCCTGCGATATAATACAGTATGCACGAAAATTTACGCATGCAAAAGGCACAAAGCATTCGCGACGTTATTCGATACATTGAGCGTTTTAAAAATGCGCTCGTTGTCATATACCTTGACGATGCAATAATCGACTCAACGCTTTTTTCAAGTCACATTCGCGACATCAGCTTAATCCACCGCGCAGGTCTGCGCGTACTCATTGTGCCCGGCGCGCGCAACCGGATTGACTATGTGCTGGCATCAGCAGGCGTTTCATGGACGCTGCAAAACGGCATCCGAATTACAACCGGCGAAGCTATGTCGCACATCAAGATGGCTGCATTCGACGTTTCAAATACGGTGATGACATCTCTCGCAGCAGAACATATTCCCGCAGTAATCGGCAACTGGGTGCGCGCACGTGCATTGGGCGTGCAACACGGCTTTGATTACAGTACCGCAGGCAAAATTGACAAACTGCACACAGACTCAATCCGCATTGTTTTGCAAGACGGCTTTATCCCGATTTTTCCATGCATAGGGTGGAGTATTGCAGGAAAACCATACAACATTTCGTCAGTTGCACTTGCAAAGGAAATTGCGGTACAGCTCCAAGCAGACAAATTGTTTTTTGTTATTCCCAATGCAGAACTTTGTGCGCCTCATTTTATTATTCCAGAAACTATCGGTACGTCAGAAACAGGCGAAGTGCCTGCTCTCAATCTTGACGAAGTTGCCGCTTTTATTGCCGCGAACAGCACAAACGCGTACGACCACGCCGTTAAAAACAGCAACAATGAAAAAATCATGTCGCTTTTACATATTGCGTCTCGCGCATGTGCGGCGGGCGTACAACGCGTGCATATTTTAAATGGTTCACAAGACGGCGTGCTGCCATGCGAACTGTTTTCCGACATGGGAAGCGGCACAATGATTTACGCAAAAAATTATGGCGATATACGCGCAATGCAAAACGAAGACGTGCCCGCCGTTCTTTCGCTTATGCGCCCATTTGTTGCCAACGGAAAACTGCTGCCACGCACTGACCGTCAGCTCCGAGATGCGCTTGCAGACTACATTGTGTACGAACTTGACGGCGGCATACGCGCATGCGCCGCACTCCACATGTATGATGAAAATCAAGCAGAAATCGCAGCTGTTGCAGTAGCCGAAGCATATGCGCATATGGGCGTAGGCGCACAACTTATTGAAACGCTTCTTGCACGCGCAAAAAAAGAAAATTGCAAAAGCGTGTTCGTTTTATCAACACAAACATTTGACTGGTTTGAAAAATTCGGCTTTGTACCAGCAGAAATCGCAACACTTCCACAAAAACGCAGGGCACAGTGGTCGCAACAGCGCGGTTCCAAAGCATATAGGCTTGCCCTACCGTAAATGACAGCCCATATGCAGTGCGCCTCGCCCGCGCCGTAACGACATGCGAACAATATGGAGCATGCTCCGTGCGCTATTTCCGCGTCACGTTGAACGCGCCGAACTGAGGATACTCCGCGTTCAAGTCCATCTCTTCAATGCGCAAAAGTTGATTGTATTTTGCAACGCGCTCACTTCTACTCGGCGCGCCTGTTTTAATTTGGCACGTGTTGAGCGCGACTGCCAAATCTGCAATCGTGGTGTCTTCCGTTTCGCCAGAGCGATGCGACATGACTGCGGTGTAACCTGCTTTATGCGCCATCTTTACCGCTTCCATCGTTTCAGAAACAGAACCGATTTGATTCAACTTGATAAGGATTGAATTTGCCGCTCCTAGCTCAATGCCTTTTTTAAGGCGTTCTGTATTAGTCACAAACAAATCGTCTCCTACAAGCTGCACGCGGTTACCGAGTTCTTTTGTAAGTTTTTGCCAGCCTTCCCAATCTTCTTCGTCAAGTCCGTCTTCAATTGAAATAATCGGATATTTTTCTACGAGCGATTTCCAATGTGCAATAAGTTCGTCCGCTGTAAACTTTTTGCCGCTCTTTGGTTGTACATATTCACCTTTTTTGCTGCCTTTCCATTCGCTTGCAGCTGCATCCATTGCAAGCACAAAATCTTTGCCCGGCTCGTAGCCTGCCTGTTTGATTGCCTGCAAAATTGTTTCAAGCGTTTCTTCATCGCTTGCAAGATCGGGAGCAAATCCACCTTCGTCGCCGACAGCAGTTGCTTTTTTTGCATCTTTCAAAATTTTTTGTAATGCGTGAAAAACTTCCGTGCACCAGCGCAACCCTTCGCGGAATGATGGCGCGCCTGCGGGCATAATCATGAATTCCTGCGTGTCAACGCTATTTGTTGCGTGTGCGCCGCCGTTCAAAATATTCATCATAGGAACAGGCAGGCGGTTGCCGTTGATGCCTCCAAAAAAGCGGTACAGCGGTATGCCAAGCGACTCCGATGCCGCGCGGGCTGATGCGATTGAAACAGCGAGGATTGCATTTGCCCCGAGTTTTGACTTATCTTTTGTGCCATCGGCTTTAATCATTGCACCGTCTATTGCGTAGATGTCGGCCGCATCTTTGCCACACAAAAGCGTGTTGATTGTCGTATTGATATTCGCAACAGCTTTGCTTACGCCTTTGCCACCGTATTTTGTTTTGTCGCCGTCGCGCAACTCAAGTGCTTCAAACATACCCGTTGACGCGCCGCTTGGAACAGCTCCGCGCCCGACAGTTCCGTCAGCAAGCGTTACTTCAGCTTCAACAGTCGGGTTTCCGCGCGAGTCGATAATTTCGCGTCCCACGACTTTTGTAATGACACAGGATTTCATATTGCCTCCAAAAGTATTTAAACGAATTTCTATACGCTATAATAATGCATGGGTGGTAAATAATCAACAACGCAAACTACAATTTGATTAGATTTTCATGCGGGAAAATGCGCAAAGACAAATCAAAAAAAGTATGCCGCGAAAACATAATTCTGCGCACATGGCGATCCATGCACCGTGCAATCCAAAATGCGGTACGAGCACAACAGCAAGCACAATGCGTACACCCCAGATGCTTCCAAAATTTATTATGCTGGGGATAAGCGTTTCACCTGCACCGCGAAGTGCGCCAGATGCGACAATTGAAGCGGCAAAAAACGGCTCTGCAACAAGTTCAAGGCGCAGCACGCTTGTTGCAAGCGATTGCACTTCTACATCGTCTGTGAGAAACGCAAACACTACAGGACACGCTGCATACATCACTAATCCTGCAACCGCCATAATCACCATGCCACTTGCCACAGTAAGCCACGCAAACCGCTTTGCAAGGTCGCGCCGTTTTGCACCCACGCTTTGCCCTACAAGCGTCATTGCAGCTTCTTCAATGCCGTAGCCAGGCATGTAGCACAACGATTCTGCCGTTACCGCGAATGAGTTTGCGGCAAGTGGCACTGCTCCAAGCGGCGCAATCAATCCTGTTGTTGCAACCATTGCCCCGCTCATTGCAGCGCGCTCACCTGCAATCGGCAGTGCAATTTTTACAGCGCGCTGAAAATCGTCTTTGTTCATTTTCCACGAATACGAATGCTGCACAACATCACCATTGCGCTCTCGTATGGAAAAATACGGCGAGCACGCAAGCGTCGCATATGCAATCAAAGCAGCCGTAACAATAGCAGCGCACGCTGAACCATACGCCGCACCTGCAACACCACATTTAAGCACAACGATAAACACATAGTTAAACACAACATCAAGCGCGCACATGAGCGCATTTAAAATGCCAGGCGTTTTCATGTCGCCGCTTGCTTGCAGCATGCCGCTGAACAGATACACTATTTGAAAAATTGGCAGCGTCAACTGAAACACAAAAAAATATATTGATGCGTCGCAATGAATCGCTTGTTCTGCGCCGAGCCACGCAGGAAGTCTGCCACTTATAGCACAACTTATGGCGGCAACAATGCTTGCAATTGCAACGCACACGACAATTGATTCGCAAAGCAACTGTTTTGCACGGTTCCGCTCGCCTGCACCAATTGCTTGCGCAACTTGCACTGTAAATCCTATCGAAAACGAATAGCATATGCCGCCAAAAAGCCACATTGAAGGAGACACAAGCCCTATTGCAGCAGCCGCGTTTGCGCCTATGTGTCCGACCATTGCCGCATCTATGTACTGCATGACGATTGAAGAAATCTGCGCGAGAATGCTTGGCACGCTCAACTGCCACACGTATGAAAGCAACGTTTTTAGGGAAAAATTGTCAGCATGCTGAGTGAGTTTGGAAATGTCAAAGTTCTCGCGTGCCATATAACGCCTCTCAAAATACTTTTATTGCTTAAAAAAATAATTAGATGGTCAACACAACTGCATTTGTTTTTTTATCGTGTGAAAGATTTTTCAACGCGCGCAGCGGTTTTACAAGCAAGCTGTCGCCACTTGCAATTTTTACCGACGAACTGTTTACCACAAGCGTAAGGCCGCATTCGCTGCATGCATAAAATCCTGTTTGATGATTTGGCAAAAAAATTGTGTGGCTTGCAATGCGAAGCGCAAGGTGCTTTTGCTTCGTGCAGTGCTGTTCATTTTTGGATGCGCCATTTCTTTTAGCAAAAATAAAACTCACTACAGCACGCTCTTTTGGAATGCCTGCATCTGTTGAAAACTTTTGCAACGCAAGCGGTGCGTTTTCCGTTGAAAACGCAAAATTGCACCACTTCGCTTTTCCTCCGCGTTTTGCGTGGTAGCCGTCCATAGCGCATTTTTGCTCGTGAGGACATGGTGAAATAATTGCCAGACCACTTTTAAGAAACTGCGCTCGCAGCAAACTGATAATATGCGCATTTTGCGGAACACCAGGCTCAATGACAAACACAGCGCCTGTTTCAGACGCATAGGAAAGAATCGCTGTCGCAAATTTTTCCGCAAACGCCTCATCGCTTGCACTGTTTGCGTCATATAGCTCGTTTACCATATTCGCGCATATAGTGAGCGCTGCCTTTTGTTTTATGCTTGTTCCAAACGCGCCTTTTACGCGAACTATATTCCAATGCGCTGCTGCGTTTTCATCTGTTGGTGGCGTACGCGATGCAATCGAAAGATACAAATCTTCTCCAAGAGAAAGTGCATTTTGCGAAATGTCCATGCAATACCAGGTAAGTTTTTTATTGCGCAATTCAGGATGTGAAAGCCATAAGGAAATAACTGCTGTCAGCGGCCCGCTTCCAACGTCAATGCACGAATCGCCATCAACAAGCGAAAAATCGCAATTTGAAAAAAGGCGCGTAAAACGAATTATATTCCACCAGCAAAAATATCGTACGTACGCAGAAAGAACAACAGGCGTATTCATATAGCTGAGCCGCCGTTCGCTGCGTTCATCTGTCAACTCGTGGGAAAGTCGGCGCACTTCTTGCAAAAGCGCCTGCTGTTGCCTGCTTTTAATAGGAAACACGTCTTGTACAATCTCGTCAAACGAATTAATAATTTTTTGCGCTTCATCATTATGAAACGTAAAAAGTTTTTTGTGTAAAACAATTTGTGCATCAATTTTTTTATTAATTGTTACTTTTTGTTCTTCTCGTATTTTTTTCTTTTGCAGTATTTTTTCATTTTCCTGTACGCCCTTTTCTTTTTTTGCGCGACACCTCTTTTACACGAATAAATTTACCGTACCACTTTATTGCATTACTTTGTTTCATGTTTTCTGTATTTCCTTATAACAAGATACATTGTTGTTAAATCAGCTCGTATGTCGTGAATAGTTTGCAGCAATTCTGCATTCGTGTCGAGCAACGCGGCTTCTTCTATAATTTGGCTTCGTGCACCTTCAATAGTAAATTTTTTAACAGTGATAAGATATTTTAAACGGAGAATGATATCTATTTCTCGCTGCGAATATTCTCGTCTGCCCGCTATATTTTTTTGCGGTGCAAAACCGGGAATGACGCTTTCCCAATAACGCAACACATGAGCTTTTACACCGGTAAGTTCTTCTACATCACCGATAGAATAGACTGCCATTTTTTTCTCCCATAAAGCACTTTAATCATGCCACATTCCTTTTTCTATGCGATATATGCGCGTTGTACTTTTTTTATACCGCTCATATGGTTCTTCAGGCAAAAATGTACAAAACAACTGCGCGTATTCAGGAAGCAACGCAGTAAGTTTTTGCCGCTTATTCAAATCAAGCTCAAGCAACACATCATCCATGAGAAAGAGCGGTTTTGCATTTGTAATGCGCGTATAGTATACCGCTTGCGACACGCGCAGCAAAAGAGCAATAAGTCGCTGCTGCCCTGTAGATGCAGTTGGAACAAACTGTTCGCCGTCACGCATAAAAATCACTTTGTCGCGATGCGGTCCGCTCATAGTTGTTTCCATAATTACATCGCGCGAACGATTTTTTTCAAGCAACTGCACAATATCTTCAACTGTTGGAAAACGCGTGCCGACAGTGTCAGGCGGTTCTTTCCATGACGGCATATACAAAATTGTTACGCCGCGTATGCCAGAAATATCTTCATAGAGCGCACTAAAAATTTGATTAAACTGAAATACAGCATTTTTTCGTTTTTTCTGAATTTCCAAACCATTTTGTGCAAGTTGCACATCATACACGTTGAGCATGTCAAATGATTTTTCTTTGAGAAGCATATTTCTGTTTTTGAGCACTTTTTTATAATTGCGCATGTCGTCAATATAAAGCGGATTAAACATAGTAAGCGATTGATCAAGAAAAAACCGTCGCCATTCTGGTTCGCCTGTTGCAAACTTCATGTCGTCATGACAAAACAACACACATGGAATTGTATTTATTAACTCTTTTCTGTCTTGAATGCGTTTACCATTTTTCTCAATACGTTTTGCACCAGAAGCATATGTTATATCAATTTTGTGCAAACTGCCGCCTTCTTGCATATAGAGCGTATGCACCGCAAAACTATTTTCACCATTTTTAACAATCTGCGAATCTGTGTGCGTACGAAATGAAGTGCCGTATGCAGAATAATACAACGCTTCTAGAAGATTGCTTTTGCCCTGCCCATTTTCTCCAACAAAATATACTTCTTTTGCTGAAATGTCTATCGTCTTATTTGCGAGATTGCGAAAATTATTAATTGTCAAAGACAAAAACGGCATCAGTTAAGGTTCATTGGCATAATGATATGAAAATAATCTGAAGACGGTTCTGCCTTGAGCGTTATTGCTTTCATTGATTCGGTAAACTCAAACATAACATCTTCCGTATCAATTTCTTTAATAGGCTCTGCAACATACAAATAATTTAACGCGATTGTTACTTCATCACCGTCGTAACGACACGGAATTTCTTCTGCAGCAGTTCCCAAGTCTGTCTCTGGTGAAATAAGCGTAAGCGTACCGGATGCTACCCTAAACAGCAAACGGCTTACTTTTTTATCTATGAGGATTGTCGTGCGTTTAAGCGCAGAATCCAAATCATTTTTATTTACAACAAAAGAATACGACTGTTTTTCAGGAATAACTTTTTGATAATTCGGAAACTGTCCGTCGAGCAATGAAGAAGAAAATTCATAATTGCCAAATTTTGCATAAATCATTTTATCTACAATGGCAAGTGAAACATTTCCTTCATCAGACGCGTTTTTCAAAATGCAACTTAAAATTTTTACAGGAACGATTGCAGGTGGAAAATCTTGTATGCCGTGCGCAATTTCCTTGCTCACAAACGAAAGTCGTCTGCCATCTGTTGCAACCATGACAAGATTGTCTTTATCTTTTGTAAAATATACGCCTGTCATAAAGTAACGGTTCGCATCTTCTGATACAGCAAAAATTGTCTGAGAAATCATAGCTTTAAGTTCTTTTGCACTTACATCAAAAAACGGCACATTTTCAGCTTTATTTACTGCAGGAAATTTATCGCTTGCAATGCTTTTGAGCTGAAAACGTATTTTTTTTACAACAGGCTTTATTGTTACCTTAACATCTTCTTGCGTAAATTCAATTTCTCCAGATGGTGACGATGAAAGAATGCTCATAAATTTATCGCAGTAAACAGTTGTCGTTCCTTCTTCTTTTACTTCTACAGGGATTTTTGTAGTGAAGTTTACAGAAGAGTCTGATGCTTTTATGGTGAGCGTATTATTTTCTGCGTTGAGCAGAATATTTGAAAGAATAGAAATAGGACTTTTGTTTGTAATTATTTCTTGTGCAATTGCAATTTCTTTGATGAGTGCGTCTTTGTCAAAAGAAAATTTCATGTTTTGCTCCTTCGCTGTTTTCAATCTTTTACTTTATTAAATTTTATAAATTTAATAAAGGTAATAATAAGTACGTGCAAACTGTGGAAAGAAGCTTTATTTTGTTGTAAGAACAGAAGTTGCAATGTGTACAACAAGCTCTCTTTTATTCACAAGTTTTCCGCTTTTCCACAGTATATCTAGTTATGCACTATTTATCCACTCCACTATATCATATTATTCACTTTTTGTAATCTTTTATTTCTTTTATGAGCAGTTGGACGCGTGCATTTAGTGACGAGTCAATCTTCATCTCTGATGAAACTTTGTCGCATGAATGCATTACTGTTGAATGGTCGCGTCCGCCGAATTCGCTTCCAAGCTCTGTAAACGAGTATTCTGTAAGTTCACGGGCAATGTAGAGTGCAATTTGACGCGGAATAACGTATTTTTGGTCGCGCTTTTTGCTTTTTATGTCTGCAACAGAAATATTGTACTCGTCTGCGACTACTTTTTGAATAGTTTCAATTGAAATATTGCCCGCAGACGGACTTGAAAAAATGTCGCGTAATTGCTGTTGCGTAATTTCTATTGTAATAGGCTTTTGGATTAAATCTGCGTAGCCAATCATCTTTGTAAGCGCAGATTCTAAATCGCGTACATTTGTTTCCACATTTTTTGCAATATAGTCGAGTACATCGTCAGGAAGCGTTTGCCCAAGCAACTTAAGTTTTTTGAGCAAAATTGCGCGTCTTGTTTCATAGTTTGGCGGTTGCAAGTCAAGACACAAGCCGTTTGAGATGCGGCTTTGAATTCTATCTGCAAATCCTTTTAAATCGGTAATAGGACGGTCGCAGGTGAATACCATTTGCGAATTTTTGTCGCGCAACGCATTGAATGTGTAGAAAAGTTCTTCTTGCGTACTCGGTTTGTTCTGTAAAAAATGGATGTCATCTATAAGCAAAATATCAAGATTGCGATATTTTAGTTTAAATTTATTTGTTGTGTTTGATGAAATTGAAGCAGTAAACTCATTTGTAAATGATTCTGCAGACGTATAGCATATTTTGCACCGTTCGCCGCGCTTTTCATAGATGTAATTTCCTATTGCCTGCATAAGATGTGTTTTGCCAAGGCCAACGCCACCATACAACAGAATAGGATTATATTTTTTGCCAGGATTTTTTGAAACTGCAATTGCAGCATTGTATGCAAAACTGTTGTTGTCTCCAGAAACAAATGTGTCAAATTTAAAATCTTCGCGTAGTTGTGGGTGCTTTTTTTGAGAATCGCCTTTTACAGTTGTTTTTTGCTGTTGCATAGCGGCGTCTTCAGTTTCTGATGCTGCAATGCTTGCATTGCTTGTAATATGTTTTATGGTGATTGCATTTTGCCCGGTAAGTTCTTTTATTTTTTTTATGACGGCATCTATGTTGCCTTTTTTTTGCATTGTCTGCCATAAAAAATCAGATGGCACAGAAACAGTGATAGTGTTGTCTGCATCTTCAATATATTGCATGTTGAACCACAGTTTAAATTCTGCTTCTTGCTGAGATTTTTTATATGTATCGTGAATTTGATTCATGGCCTCTTGCCATATTTCACGGTAATTGTTATCAGGCATAGGCATTTATTATAAACGAAGATGCATATAAACGTCAATTTGTATTTTTATAAATTTCGGCTTTCATAAATGCAATGCGACGCACGCATGCATTGCTCATTTTTTGAAAATTTGCTATACTGAAGTTGCGCGTTTTATAGTCGCTAAATTTTCAATCGAAGCAGATTATCAAGGAAAAGCATGAGTCCTTCACTAGAAAATTATTCCGCAAGTAGCATTCAAGTTTTAAAAGGATTGGACGCAGTACGCAAGCGACCTGGCATGTACATAGGTTCAACAGGGCCGCGCGGTCTGCATCATCTCGTATACGAAGTTGTCGATAACTCAATTGACGAAGCGATGGCGGGTTTTTGCGATACAATCATCGTTGCGCTTGAAAAAAATGATATTGTTCGTGTAGAGGACAATGGTCGCGGCATTCCAGTAGACATTCATCCAACGGAAAAAGTGAGCGCGCTGGAACTCGTTTTAACGCGACTTCACGCGGGCGGCAAATTTGACAAAAATGCGTACAAAGTGTCTGGTGGTTTGCATGGCGTTGGCGTAAGCTGTGTAAATGCGCTTTCTTCATGGATGGAAGCCACCGTGAACGAAAACGGCAAACGCTGGTTTCAACGATATGAACAGGGTGTGCCGAAAACAAAAGTTGAGCCAATCGGAGAAACAGAGCAACACGGCACGCAAATCCGCTGGAAAGCAGATAAAACGATTTTTACTGAAACGACGACATATGATTATGATGTGCTCATAAAGCGCCTTCGCGAGTTGGCATTTCTGAACAGCGGCATTAAAATTATTTTCAGAGATGAACGGCTTGAAACGCCAAAAGAGGAAATTCTCAAATTTGACGGCGGCATCAATGAGTTTGTAAAAGAGCTCAATGAAGGAAAAAGCGTTGTTCCTTCAGAGCCAATTTACATTAACGAAGAGCGCGACAACGTTATTACAGAAATTGCAATACAGTACAACAGTTCGTATGCAGAAAATGTGCATACGTTTGTAAACGACATAAATACGCGAGACGGCGGCACGCATCTTGAAGGATTTAAGAGCGCGGTTCGCTTTGTGCTGAATAAATTTTTCGAAGCAAACGAAAAAATTAAGAAGACGCTTGACAAAGACGAAAAGCTTACATATGAAGATTTAAGTTCTGGGCTTACTGCTGTCATCTCCATGAAAGTGCCGGAGCCAGAGTTTGAAGGGCAGACAAAAGAAAAGCTTGGCAACACAGAAGTGCGCACAATTGTGGACCAAATTGTAAAAGAAAAGCTCACCATCTATTTTGAGCAGAATCCTGCAACGCTTATCGCAATTCTAAAAAAAGCTGTGGACGAAGCAAAAGCGCGCATTGCCGCCCGCAAAGCAAAAGATTCCGTGCGCAAAAAGAGCCTTTCTGACGGATTTGGCTTGCCCGAAAAACTCGCAGACTGCTCGCTCAAAAATCCTGAATTGTGCGAAGTATACATTGTAGAGGGCGACAGTGCGGGCGGCTCTGCAAAAAAAGGGCGCGACCCGAAAACGCAGGCCATTTTGCCTTTGTGGGGAAAAATGCTCAACGTGGAAAAAGTGCGCCCCGAAAAAGTGATGAACAACGACAAATTGGAGCCAGTTATTGCGTCGCTCGGCACGGGCTTCGGCAAAGATTTTAACATCGAAAAATTGCGCTATCATAAAATTATCATCATGGCAGATGCCGACGTTGACGGCTCGCATATCCGCACGCTTTTGCTCACATTCTTTTTTCGATACATGCCAGAACTTATTGAGCACGGATATGTCTACCTTGCAATGCCGCCGCTTTTCCGTGTACAACTCGGCAAAAAAGAGCCGGTGTATGTGTACAGTGAAGAAGATCGCGATGCTGCGCTTGAAGCGTTGGGCGAAAACAGAGCAAAAGCAGATGTTCAGCGGTACAAGGGTTTGGGCGAAATGGACGGCAAGCAACTATGGGAAACAACAATGGACCCAGCGCACAGAAAAATGCGTGTTGTAACAATTCCAGATGCAATGGCTGCAGATAGAATTTTTTCCGTGTGTATGGGCGAAGAAGTAGAACCGCGCCGCCGCTTTATTGAAGAAAATTCCAGTTATGCAAATTTGGATATTTAGAAAAACGTGTAAGAAAAATTTTTACGAAAGAGCAAACTGAAGGGTACTGATACAACAGCTAAAAAACGAGTATACTCTTTACTTATGGCAATAGTGCAAATTTCTGCTGCTGTAAAAAAACAGATGCGTCTCCTTGCAGATAAATATGAAACATGCAATTTTTCAAATGGAGACCCAAGTTGTATCTTGCAAAAATACCACGCTGTTGCAGACAAAGAAGTTGCTGCGTTCATTGTGGCGCTCCTTTCGTTTGGACGACGCGATTTGTTTATGAAAAAAGCGGATGTGCTTTTTACGCTTGCACGAAATCATCCTGCTGCGTGGATAAAAAACGGAAAATGGATAAACGACTTTCCACATGGCAGCAAAAAGTTTTACCGGTTTTATTCGTATGACGATATGCGAGCCGTTTTTGCCGTGTTGCAAACGATTCTTGCAAAGGAAAAGACGTTTGGTGCGTATGTAAGAAAAACATATATGAGCAGAACGGCGCGTAATGCAAAAAGTGTGGACAAGAGCGATTGTCGTGAAAACATGCCGCACCTTTCAGAGATTATCTCCTGCATATTTCGCGGTTGCCGCGCTGTGCCGCAGTCTGCTGCGTCTGCAAATAAGCGCATCCACATGTTTTTGCGATGGATGGTTCGCATCGATTCTCCTGTTGACGCGGGGTTGTGGACATGGTATTCGCCTGCAGAATTGATAATTCCACTCGACGTGCATGTACTTCGCCAAGCAATCAAGTTGAAGCTCGTGCCGCCAAAAAGCAGTGCGAGCGCAAAAACAGCGTGGCAGCTTACGGCTGTGCTTAAACAAATCTGGCCAAACGACCCATGTCGCGGCGATTTTGCGTTGTTTGGTCTCGGCATAGATGCTGGCGTGCCTTGATGTGTAAAATTATTGCATGATATACGGGTATATTCGGGTGAGTACGGAAAAGCAGACGGTGAAAAACCAGCAGCTTGCGATTCAGCAGTATTGCAAAGCCCGCAGATTGCGCAATGTTGTGTGGGTAGCCGAGACAATCAGCGGAACTAAAAAAATTGAAAAGCGGCAACTCGGCAATTTGATAAAATCCGTAACGAGCAACGACATGATAATTGTTACGGAGCTATCGCGCTTCGGCAGAAGTTTGCGCATGATTCTTGATGTTCTTGAAGATTTGCTTGAACGGCATGTAACGGTGGTCGCTATTAAAGAGGGGTTTGAACTCGGCGACAACATGCAGAGCCGTGTACTTGCGTTTGCGTTCGGATTATGCGCAGAAGTTGAGCGTACGTTACTTTCGGAGCGTACAAAGCAGGGTTTGGTACGCGCAAGAAAGGAAGGCAAGCAGATTGGTCGTCAAAAGGGGCAAAAGTCGTGCAAATACAAGCTGTCGGGAAAAGCCTCGTATATAAGACGTGAGCGTGAAAAAGGCAGGAGCAAACGCTCACTTGCGCAAGAGTTGCACGTAACGCGCACGACGATTCACAATTTTATGAAATTAAAAAAAATTCAGTAACTGGGATGCAAGCGAGGTTGATGATTGCGAATATTTCTTTATTCGTGGTATACTTTGTTGCATGATACATGCGAGGAACATAGTATGCGAAAATTAACGAATGTTTTAGTTACCGGTGGCGCCGGATTCATCGGTTGCAACTTCATTCATTTTTTACTTGGAAAAGAAAGCGGATTTACGGGGCGCATCATAAATGTTGACAGTCTCTCATATGCAGGAAATCTTGAAAGTCTTGCAGATGTCGCTTCCTGTCACGGTGGCACGCGCTATTTTTTTGAAAATGTAGACATCTGCAATCGTTCGGAAATTGAGCGCATTTTAAAGCAGTATGATGTTGACACAATCGTGCATTTTGCAGCAGAGAGTCATGTTGACCGCTCAATTCTTGGTCCTGAAGCATTTGTTAAGACAAACGTCATGGGCACGTTTACGTTGCTCGACTCATCCCGCGCGTTTTGGAGCGAGTGTGGCGCTATGCGCGATGACGTGCTTTTTCATCATGTGAGCACTGATGAAGTATACGGTTCGCTTGGGGCAGTTGGTAAGTTCACAGAAACAACACCGTATGACCCACGCTCGCCGTATTCTGCGAGCAAGGCGGCAAGTGACCACTTGGCGATGGCGTATAGTCACACATACAACATGCCGGTGACGCTTTCAAACTGCTCGAACAATTACGGGCCATATCAGTTTCCCGAAAAATTTTTGCCGCTTATGATTATGAATATTCGCGACGGGAAAAATCTTCCCGTGTACGGCGAGGGCACAAACGTGCGCGACTGGATTTATGTTGAGGACCACAACCGCGCTGTGTGGCTCATTTTGCAAAAAGGACGCACCGGAGAAAAATACAACATCGGCGGCGAAAACGAGTGGCAGAACATAGAACTATTGCACAAAGTGATTGAGTTTACGGCGAATGAGCTCGGTAAAAATCCGCGCGACATTGAAAAGACGATTGTTCACGTAAAAGACAGACCTGGCCACGATTTGCGCTATGCAATTGACTGTACAAAAATCAAAAGCGAGTTACAGTGGTTGCGCACTGTATCGTTTGAAGCAGGGTTGCGTATTACAATAAAATGGTATCTTTCGCACAAACAGTGGATTGACAATATCCAAAACGGCTCGTACAAAGCGTGGATTGCTAAAAATTATGAAAAACGGTAAGCGCGATTTTTTGGTAAAGCGTGACAGCGTATGATGTATTATGCTGCGCACGTGTGCACAAGACGTGAATAGCACACATTATTGCTCTCATCGAGGCTGTTGATTCGTGCGGAAGGGTACATACCCCGAACGCTCTGCGTCGGGGTTCGTTCATTGACGAGGCGGTAAAGCGGTTTCCGCAGCAGACTATTTTTTGCGAATGAAAATATTCAAAAAAATACAAACAATCGTTTGTTAGTTATCCACATTGTTGAAAACCTGTGGATAAGCTATTGGGAACGTTTAAAATGCGCGCTGTAATGGCGCGTGCATTTTATCTTGCAGTTTGCTTCGCAAACTTGCTTATTTACGTGTGCGCATGCACTCCGTGCAGCTGCGCACTACATGCACGCGCTCGCAAGTTGAAACTTGCTCGCTTGTGCACTTTTTAGGAACGTTTAAAATGCGCGCTGTAATGGCGCGTGCATTTTAGCTTGCAGTTTGCTTCGCAAACTCGCTTATTGTTTGCGCGTTCTCATTTCATTGCGAACGCGCAGTTTTGAACAGTTCCGATTTTGAAAAATCGTTCACTGTTCAAAATTAAGAGATGTTTAAAATACACGCTAAAATGGCGCGTGTATTTTAACGTGCAGTTTGCTTCGCAAACTCGCTCATTTACGTGTGCGCATGCACTCCGTGCAGTTGCGCACCAATTCAATAACTCCTGAAACTGATGTTTTACTCGTTGTTAAATTGTAAGAAACTCTAAAATCGTCAGCGCGCTTTATTGCCTTATGTACTTTTTTGAGATGTTCTGTTGGTAAGCAAATCATATTGTTTCACGTGAAACAAGGGGTGTTTGTTCTTTTATTCGCGCGAAAAATTTGATGTATTACTTCGTGACACAAGCTGTAAGGAAATTATTTGACTCGTCGCTTACCTGTCTGCCGACAGGCAGGTGCGACTAGCAAATGTTCCGACGCTTGTGTCGTAAAAAGGTATTGAATCCGACGGCAACGCCTTTAGAGAACAACATGTCTCACCGCAAGAGACGAGGTTGTTGCGTGCATTCTATTATGCAAAAAAAAGAGACCGAAATGCAAACAAATGCAATTCGGTCTCATGCCTGATGACCACCCCAACTGGTATACTAAAAACAAAATTTCAGTTGTTTCCGAGCTATATTATACGATAAAGATATTGTTTTGTCAGCAAAAAATTCAAAAAAATTTTCACTTTTTTGAATTTTTTATGTAATTCTTTGTAATATAAGCAATTACATAATACTACTTGTTGTTTGTATTGTGTTTTCGTCATCTGCGACTTTATCAATGCCAACAAGATAGTCTGGTGCATCGACATTTACGACTGCGACGCCAGTAGACGCATTGCCTTGTTCGCGAATATCTTTTGCGGCAACACGGAGCGTTTTTCCCTGACTTGTAATGCAAAGAACCTCGTCTCCGTCTGCAACAGAAAGAGCACCGATAATTTCGCCACGAGATTCCGTGTTGCCATAACAGCGCTGCCCACCAGTGCCGCGTCCGTGCGAGCGGAACTCATCAGGATTTACGCGCTTTCCGTATCCTTTTTCAGTTACGAGTAAAATGCTCTTTCCTTCTTCTGC
>JAFSRD010000034.1 GCA_017446265.1 Treponema sp. | reverse complement strand
CGAAATTCCGCTCCCGCCCCCGCCGCTACCTCCGCGCCGCTTAACGCGGCGCGAAGTCCAGTGGCCGCTACGCCTGCCGTTTAATACTAACTCGGCAGGCGTGCGTTGCTCCGCCGCCTAACGCATTTTTGTTGCACGAATCAATGTCCTGCAATACTTGTTTGCCGCATCTGACTGCATAACGCGGCGTGCTGATGCCGCCGTCTAAAACCGAAAGATGCCTTCCAAGCGCACGCAACTCAAATCTTTGTACCTGCCGTACTCGCCGTCGTTTTTGCCGGGAAAGTAGCCGTCGAACGCAAGCACAAGCGCAATTGCATCGGTGAGCGCGTACTGCACTTTTGCGTTCACAAAACTGTCAAAGTTGTTCCAGCGAAGCGCACCGGTAAACGACACCGTGAGCGTCTCTGAAAAAAACGAGCGCGAAACAGAAAGCGTTGTGCCATGCTCGTACGCGCTCCGCACAAGCGTTGCACTGTTGCCAAAAACGCCGTCGCCGTAGTACTGCGCAGTAACAGTCCAGCCGCTTTGCATCCAGTCAATGCCGAACAATCCGCGCACCTCGTGCATTCGCTTGTAGGTTGTGCCGCCTGAAAGAATGTGCAACGCATTCGTTTGAAATGCACGGTTAATAAGGCATGCACTTTCAAGGCGGAACACAAGCGTGCTCACCGGAAGCGCCATATCAAAGCCCGCCATGCCGTAGCGGTAGTAGTTGCCTGACACAGTGATTGTTGGCGGCGCAGGCACAAGCGCAAGCGCGTAATTGACAATGGGAAAGTCGTCAAAGCCATAGTAGCCGTACAGTGAAAAATCAATTCTGGAAAGCCAAAAACTTGCGCGTGCGGCATAACTGCCATTTGCAAGCTTAACCTCTGGTCGAGAAATAGCGCCAAGCACAATCGGCACGGAAGTGGGCAAACCGGGTACCGATGCGCTTTTAGGGAGCAGCAAAGAGCCAAGCGCGTTCCATTTTTGAAGCGGCAGCGCGGACGGTCTAAAAAACGGAATCCAGTATGCGTCGAGCGAAAAAATCATGCCGCTCAACGTACCTTTTATTGCATCTATGCCGAGCCTGCTTTCGCTGTAGTTTGCTGCGTTCATCGTCGTCAAATTCTGTGGGCAAAGCACATCTGCAATGCGTATGCCGTCCGCTTTTCCCCATGCGCTTATCTGCCTGCCTACTGTTATGCCTGCTGTCAAACCGCGTCCAAATTCGGGCGAAGTCCAACTGAAATACGCTTCTTTGAGTTCGGCTCCAAGTCCGTCTGCAAACGAAAACGTACCGTCAGAAAAAGATGCGAGCGCATTGAAAAACACGTTGCCTGCTATGAATGCCTCGCAGTTTGCAAAGCGCACGTCAAGTTCTCCTGCCGCCGTTTCCTGTGCACGAGAAAAATTGCCAGTTCGCTCTCCGCGTACGTATACGCCAAGTGCCGTTTGCACGCTTCCCGAAAACGTTATGTCTTGTGCATAGAGCGCGCCGTTTGCTCGTACAAAAAGCACGCACATGCAAAACGCAAAAAACGAGCGTACAATGTTTGCACTGTGCCCGTGCGACAATTGCGCCATACCTGTGCGCACAGCCTGCGCTTTCATTTTATTGCCCCGCGTTCAAGCGACGCAACAGTAAAAAGAGAATCAGCAATCGACTGATTGTAGTGTACGTCTTTCATCTCAATGACTGTTGCGTGCTCTGTCTTGACGTTTTTCATCGTCATTTTGCCCGTTGTCCAAATGTTGTCAATCTGCTGTATATTTTCGCATTCAAGCGTGCGTTGCAATGTGTTCTGCTTGTTGTAATATTCGCCCCGCTGTACCATGAAATTGTCTTTGCGCACCCACATAATGCGGCGCGGATTTTTTTCTGTCGCATCTTTTGCCACACATTCAACTTTGTAGCACATGAAACCGTTCACTGCTTCTTCTCCGAGCAGCGTAAAGGTGTCTTTTGCAAGTCCGCGGTCGCCCATGTCGTCATACGTAAAGTCGGTGCCCATAAAATCATCGCCGCTTTCGGAACCAGAAATGCGACGCACTTTTTTCATAGCAGGCATGTAGAGCCAGCTGTCTCTGTCTTTTTTATTGCCGTTTGCGTCTTCATCGTATTCCCACATGAGGTAGCTGACACCCGCAACATCTTTCGGCGTGCGGAATGCCACGACGGAGCGTTTTGAGTCTGCAAAATCTTTTTTGTACGACACAATTTCACGTACACGCGTACTGCCGTTTTTACTGATGAGCGTCATCGTTGCAACATATGAACTCGTATTTCCGCGTTCAACTTCGTCTGCCTTTTTCATTATGTCATAGCCGCTCATTGTTTGCGCTCCGACAGATGCGAGCAGCAATGCGCTCACGGCAAACGGCACAAAGGCACATTTTATAATTTTAGCAATCAACAAATTCATACTATCCTCCTTACAGATATAAAGTTGCCGCATCGGGTACGGCTGTATATGGCATCTCGCCTATGTAATTACTCGTCTTGCCACATTCGTAGTGCACGAATCAGCACGAATCATTTTTGCTCCGCGCCAAGCGGCTTTGCCATGTATAGCAACGCCGGCGTAAGCGTGTAGTCTGCAACGAGCGCGGTAAAAAGTCCAATTGTTGCAAGCAGCCCTACTCTGAACAACATTGCCATAGGACTAAACATGTACATCGTGAACATAGCGCACAAAATCACTGTTGTTGCGAGCATTGAGCGTCCTATTTTTACAAACGAATTGATAATCGCGTCGTGATAATTATGCGTCAGTTCAAACTCATACTTTACATGATTGGTAAAGTGAATTGTGTCGTCAACGGCAATGCCGAGAATCATCGGCATAATTGTCATAGTGAGCATGTCAAGCGGAAAAGCGCATAAGCCCATAATGCCGCCCGTGAGCAGCACTGGTGCAACATTTGGCACCATGCCGATAAGCCCCGTCCGTATGCTTGCAAACGTGATTATCAAAATGAGCAAGATGATTGCGAATGAACCTCCGAGCGATTTTATTTCACCGGTGACAAGCGTATGGTTCATTGAGGCAAAGGTAATGACATCGCCAACGCATGACGTTCGCGCATCAGGAAAATACTGTTTGGCAAGTTGCTGTGCGTCTGCAATATCTGCCTCAATTGCATTCGCATCGAATTTTTTCATTTCAACATGAATATGCGCAGTCGAGTAGTCTTCACTCAACCATGACGAAAGATTGTTGCCGCCGGAAATCTCGTACAGGAACAGCAGCTGCGAAAGGTAGTCCCGTTCTTTGGGAATTGTATAGTATGCGCTGTCGTCAGCATTAAGCGTGCGGTTCATTTCTTTTACAATGTCTGTGACAGATGTAACGCGCGCCTTTGTGCCAGAAATTTTTGTTAATCGTAGTTTGCCAAGTTCTGCTCCGCAGTCGTCAAGCGCCTGCATAATCTGCGGGTCTTTGAACGCGTCTTGGTAGGGATATTCAATCATCACATCGTAGTTGTATTGATTGCCGAGTTTTGCATTCATAATGCTAATGATGCGCGCAATATACGGTATGCGCTTTCCCAGCATGCCTGTATAGTCAATGTTCACCGTGATTTTGCGCAGATTAAAAATCGAAAATGCTGCGATGACAACGCTCACTGCAACAATGGCAATGCGGTGCTTGAGCACGCTTTCAGCAAAGCGCACGTACAATGAGTCAACTTTTTCAAATTGTGCGTTTTTTGATTGCCGTTGTGCGTTTTCTGCGCTGTCCCCATCTTTGCCAAAGCTGTATAAAATCGGCAGCAATACAATGACGTAAACAAACACAGTGAACACAATGCCTGTGCTTATGCCGCCAACCCATTTAAGCGCATCAATACCTATGCCCATAAACGAAACGAACGATGCCATCGTCGTGATGACGGTAAACAGAATCGGCCAGCCTGTTGTTTTTACTGCACGAATAGCTGCTTCTGTGCTGCTCGGCGAGGAGCGAAGCTCATAGCGGAATCCGTTTATGTAGTGAACAGCGTAGCCGACAGCGAGTGCCATGCCGAGCAAAATGGGAAGCGTTGTCATATTCGGTTCTGCATAAATGCCGAGCCAGCCTGAAAAACCGAGTACTGTTCCTATGCCGCCGACAGTAGCAATGACAGGTACAATGAGCCCGCGCAGTGAGCGCACAAATACTATGAGGCATAAAATCATCACGATAAAGCCGGATGAGATGCGCAATGCGGTTTCTTTTGCAACAACGGTCTGCTCTTCTGTTTCTGTGTACGGTATACCGGTGCCTTTGAATGTATATATATCGCTTTTGAATTCGTCTGCTTCAACGATAGGAATTGCCGCATTGCCGACAGCATACATGTCTCCTCTGTCATCGTCAAACGGAAGCAGCGATAAAATCACCCACGTTTCAGTTGCGTCATCGGAAACGAGATTGTTTACGAGCGACTCGCGGCTCATGATGAACGCTTTCTTTGCTTCAAGTTCCGCGCGCTCTTCTGCTGTCATCTGTGCAAGCGGCTTGCCTCCGCCGGGGATGCCGTTTTCAAATGGATTCAGAACGCGTATGCCGTCCTCAACGCCCATGGAAACTGAAAGCCGTGTGAGCGATGTTACTTTGTCTGCAAACGGCACTTCGTTTTCAAGGCGCGTGCTCAACCGCTCAATAGCGTCGAGCACTTCAGGGGCAAATACATCGTCTGCCTCTACAAACACGCCAACAGCGTCTTGATTGCCGAACAGCTCTTTGAACAACTCTTTGTGCGCCTTTTGTTCTGCTGTTGTCGTGAGCCAGCGCTCTGTGTCGTCTTCAAACACGAGATGCGGCAAGCCGGAAAATCCTGCAAGTGTAATGAGGATGATTCCTGCAAGAAACCACCAGCGATGTTTTATTTGAAACCGCCCGATGCGTTCAAACCAATTGTTAATTGTGTTTACTGTCATACTGCCTCCAGGTATAAGTTTATTTTCATGTGAACAGTTACTCATATGTTATCATAAGCTAATAAATATATCAATATGCTATTAACTAAAATAGGTAATCATATGCCGCGTGTATTCCGCATTACAAGCACATGCGTGCTGGGGTTAGATTTCGGTTAGATTTTTACGTGATGTAACACGTGGGTAGACAAAATGCAATAAAGAAATATAGAATATTTAAAGGAGCAGGGACATGTCGTCGGTTGTGTTAGGTTTGGCAATTCCGTTTATTGGAACAACGCTCGGCAGCGCATGCGTATTTTTTATGAAACGCGAGATGAGCGACAGCGTACAGCGCGCGCTCATGGGATTTGCTGCTGGCGTTATGGTTGCCGCTTCTGTGTGGTCGCTGCTTATTCCGTCAATCGACATGGCGCAAGCTGCTGGCGGCATTACATTTGTTCCTGCGCTTTTGGGATTTATGCTCGGCGTTGTGTTTTTGTTTGTACTCGACAGGATTACGCCGCACTTGCATCTTGCCGCAACGACTCCCGAAGGTCCTATGTCACACATGAGCAGCACTATGATGCTTATGTGTGCAGTAACGCTGCATAACATTCCCGAAGGCATGGCGGTGGGCGTTGTGTTTGCCGGCATGGTACACGGGCATGCTCCTGTTTCTGCTGCCGCGTTTGCACTTTCGCTCGGCATTGCGATTCAAAATTTTCCCGAAGGCGCAATTATCTCTATGCCGCTTTGTGCAAAGGGAAACTCAAAGGCAAAATCGTTTTTATATGGCACACTTTCTGGTGCAGTTGAACCTGTTGCAGCTGTCTTAACAATTTTGCTTACTGCTGCTATCTCAACAGCATTGCCGTATTTTCTTTCGTTCGCCGCAGGTGCAATGATATATGTTGTTGTCGAGGAGCTTATTCCTGAAGCGACACGTGGTGATAAAACAGACATTTGCACAATCGGTTTTGCTGTAGGATTTGCGCTCATGATGGTGCTTGATGTTGCGCTGGGGTGATTTTTAGGGGGATGTTTAAAATGCGCGCTGAAAT
>JAFSRD010000033.1 GCA_017446265.1 Treponema sp. | reverse complement strand
CATGTTCACTCCTCATTCAACTGTAATAAAACTCTCCATGAGAGCTATAATAATGCGGTTTTCCGCGTTACTACCTGTGCCGTTCGTGCGCGTACATGCAGCTATGCACGTGCGCAATTTAAACGGGCGTTTAAAATGGACATAATGACGCAAAATGCAGCCCGAATTATAACACCATTTTTCTATAAATGTAACATATAATTCAATTTTTTTCAAGAGAATTCTTTAAGAAATTTTTGTAATTATTAAAACCGCTGACGCACAATGAACTTGCGCTATGTTGCAGAAGCTGCCAATTTGGCTATTGCTTTTTTGTCATGCCAGTGGCGTAGGAAATGTCGTCTAGCGGCATGTTCCTTTCAAGCAATCGATTTGCTATGTCAATGCGGCTCTGCCGTAGTTCCTGCGCACGCCCCTTTTTGAGCGCGGCTTTTCCCGCTCATATGCCTTTATTATGGAAAAAATGCTTGCAAAATCATATTTGATAGCATATACTTTGATAAATTATTAAGTTTTGGGAGGTACCGATGGAATTAGTAAAACTGATTGGCGTTGTTATTGTTGTTGTCGGGTTTATCTTAAAGTTTGACACAATAGCAACAGTCGTCATTGCAGGTCTTGTTACCGGTCTTGTGGCAGGTCTTTCGCCAATGCAAATTCTTACGACACTTGGAAATTCCTTTCTTGCAAACAGGCTTGCTACATTGTTTGTGCTGACGTTGCCAGTCATTGGAATATGCGAGCGATACGGCCTCAAAGACAAAGCTGTTGATTTTATTAAAAGCATCAAGAATGCAACGACAGGAAAAATTGTTTCCATCTATTTGATAATTCGCGCGGCGGCGGCAGCATTTTCACTGCGCATTGGCGGTCATCCTCAGTTTGTGCGGCCGCTTGTAAATCCTATGGCGCAAGGTGCGGCAGTTGCAAGATACGGCAACATTGATGAAAAAACTGAAGATGAAATAAAAGGGCTTTCCGCCGCCGCTGAAAATTATGGAAATTTTTTTGCGCAAAACTGCTTCATGGGAGCATCTGGCACATTGTTAATTGCGTCTACGCTCAAGGACCAAGGCTTCAATGTTGACGCATTGAACATTGCGCTCCAGTCATGGCCCATTGCAATAATTGCGGTTGTTGTCGGCATTATCTACAATATTGTGTTCGACATCAAGCTCAAAAAACGTTTAGGAACAGCGAGGTAGAAAAAATGGAAGCTATGCTTAATCTTTCTCAAATCTCTTCGTGGGGGCTTGCAACGACTGTCGCGGAATTTTTCTACATTATCATTGGAATCATTTTTATACTTGTTGGAGTAAAAGCGCTAAAAGACGCAAATCTAAAGGCGCGTTTATTCACTGCATCGTTTTGGTTTATCCTTGCATTTACGTTCATTGCAGGTCCATATGTGCCAAAATTTATCACTGGCATCTGTGTTATTTTGATTGCAGCGCTTACTGCACTCGGCAAAGTAAAGCAAAGTAAAAGCGATGTGCCTACGCCTGAACAAACGCGAGCGAATGCGGACAAGCTCGGTTACAGAGTGTTCATTCCGCCTCTCACGCTTGCAATTGCTGCTGTCATTGTAGCAACTGTTTGGAAAAAACTCGGCGCAAATAACGCAATCGGCGTGTCTGCTGTCATTGCGCTTGTCGTGGTGTACGTCATCACAAAGTGTCAACCAAAATACACTGTTGCAGACGGTACGCGCCTTATGGATAACGTAGGACCTGTTGGCATTTTGCCCCAGTTGCTTGCTGCGCTCGGTGCGCTTTTTACAGCAGCAGGTGTTGGCTCGGTAATTGCAAGCGGCGTACAGGCAATTATTCCGCAGGGAAACCACTTCATTGCAACAGCAGTGTACTGCATTGCAATGGCGTTGTTCACCATCATCATGGGCAACGGTTTTGCAGCGTTCTCGGTCATCACTGTAGGTGTAGGCATTCCGTTCTTGATTGCAAAAGGTGCAAATCCCGTCGTTGTAGGCGCGCTCGGACTGACAGCAGGCTACTGCGGCACGCTTATGACTCCGATGGCTGCAAACTTCAACATTATGCCGGCAGCGTTGCTTGAAACGAAAAACAAATATTCAATTATTAAAGCGCAAGTGCCGTTTGCACTCACAATGCTTTTGATTCATATTTTCTTAATGTACTTTTTGGCATTCTAGCGTAATTTTGTGAAGAGCTTATGAAATTATTATTAACAGCATTTGACCCGTTCGGCGGCGACAAAGTAAATCCTGCGCTTGAAGCAGTAAAACTTGTAACATCGCCCAAAAAAAACATTCAAATTGTCAAGGTAATCGTGCCAACAGTCTTCAAAAAATCAATAAAAAAAGTAGCGGCAGCAATTGCAAAAGAAAAACCAGATGTTGTGTTGTGCATTGGACAGGCAGGCGGTAGATTTGACATGACTCCTGAACGCGTTGCCATAAATGTAGACGATGCCCGCATTAAAGACAATGAAGGCAACCAGCCAATTGACATGCCGATTTTTGAAGACGGTGCACCTGCGTATTTTTCAACACTGCCTATAAAGGCGATGGTGCAAGCAATTCGCAAAGCGGGAATCCCTGCAAGCGTCTCGAATACTGCCGGCACATTCGTGTGCAATCACTTGATGTACGGCGTACTCTACACGCTTGCAAAAAAATATCCTGAAACGCGCGGCGGATTTATGCATGTGCCGTTCATTCCTGAACAAGTAGTAGATCGACCTGCTCCTGCGCCGAGCCTCTCAACAAAAGATATTGTACGCGGTATTGAAGCAGCAATCAGCGCAATTGCGACGCATATAAACGATGTAAAGCTTGTCGCAGGAAAAGAATGTTAAGGAAGTGCTGATTAATTATTTGTTATTTATTATTTTTTTTATTGATTTTTTCACAAAGATAAACTACATTCATAAATTATGGCAACAACGAAAACAACCGCTAAATCAGTGGCAAAATCGACACGCAAAGCAAAAAAAAATCCTGCGGAAGCGTCAAAGTCTCATTCTATTTCATGTGATGATGTAAAATGGGAAAAGATTCAAAAGCTTGCCGACAAAGCAGGCATGAATGTTTCAAAATACATCATTTCTCAAGTTTTGAAATAGACATCACCTACTTTTTAATAATGCCGCAAAAATATGTTGCGGCATTATTTTTTTTAACAATTTTGTTCAATGCGTTAGCTCATCTCTTAAATTCGTTTATTAATTTTACGTTTGGGCCAGCCAGGACTTGAACCTGGGACCAATGGATTATGAGTCCACTGCTCTAACCAACTGAGCTACTGGCCCGCGTAACGGTTATACTAGCACATTTTTGCCATGTAAATCAAGCACTTTGCCAGACACTTTACGAAAATCAGATTTTGCTGTATCTCTTAAGGTCAGAGGAGCCTGCACTGATTACCTCGCATTCAAGTTAATCAGTGTTCCCTTAACAAAGTGCATGCCGCAAATATGCTAAAAAACAATTTTATGCAAGACCCATTCTACGTGTACGAACGTCATGCAAATATGATTCAAGCGCGTTCACATCACCTTCTGCAACGTATCCTTTTGCAATTTCAAGCTGCTTTTGAAAATTGTCAATGTGCGCAAGGAGGTTCGCTCTATTTGCAAGGAATAACTCTGCCCACAGCGGCGCGTTTATCATGGCTATTCGCGTCAAATCTTCGAAGCTGCCGCCGCCAAACTCAGTAATTTTTTCGTCTGCCGTACTTTTTACGAGAGCCGCTGCAATTATGTGGCAAAGTTGGCTCGTAAACGCAATATTGTCATCGTGCGTAATGCAGTCTGTTTCGACAATTCGCGTAAATCCGATTGCACGTATAAGATTTTTGAGCATGTCAATATGCTCTTGCTTGTTCCATGTCTGTGGCATAATGATATAATTGCGCCCCGTAAAGTAGCTGTCGTTTGAATGAGCATAGCTTTCTTTTGCGCCACCTGCCATCGGATGACCAAAAACAACATCTACATCGCTACGCAAAAAGCTCGCTGCGTTTTCAACTAAAAATGATTTTACACCGCTTATGTCTGTAACAATAGAATTGCTTTTGCACGAAGCTATATGCGTACAAAGAAATTCAAGCGTTGCATGCGGATACAAGCACACAAACACCACATCGCTTTGCGCAAGCATCAAATCAACATTGTGCACGGTAAACGAACTGTCAACGACACCTTCGTCTTTTGCCAAACTAAGCACATCGTCAGCTACATCGCACGCAAAAATCTTGCCGCGCGATTCAGGCGCAGCGAGCACGTGCCTGCGGATAGCTTTTGCAAGAGAACCGCCCATTATGCCAAGCCCGACAATGCCGTATGCCAAATCTTTTAAATCATGTGCATATTCCATAGCGTACCTCAAAATTGTTAATTAACAAAAATAATCAATTAATATGCTGCACTCGGTCTTAACCTACATGCTGCGCTCATCGACTGCGGCAACTCTTTTGAGCGTTTTCACAAGCGAATCAAATTCATCGGGATGCAAACTTTGCTCACCATCACACAGTGCATTTTTAGGGTCGTTGTGCACTTCAATTATAAGACCGTCGCAACCGCATGCAACCCCTGCTTTTGCAAGCGTACCCACCATCCAACGCATGCCGCACGCATGGCTCGGATCGATTATCACAGGAAGATGGCTTGCTTTTTTGAGATACGGAATAACGCTCACGTCAAGGCAGTTGCGCGTATACGAGTCGAACGTACGAATCCCCCGTTCGCATAAAATGACGTTTTCATTTCCACTGGCCATAATATATTCAGCAGACATGAGCAATTCTTTAACAGTCGCAGCCATGCCGCGCTTTAACAAAATAGGCTTATCAACCTTTCCCATCTCTTTAAGCAAATCAAAATTTTGCATGTTGCGTGCGCCTATCTGGATGATGTCAACATTGTCAAAATAGTTTATGTGCCTAATGTCCATAAGCTCGGTCACTATTGGAAGCCCTGTTTCTTTTTTTGCCGTTTCTAAAAATGCAAGCCCTTGCGCGCCAAGCCCTTGAAACGCATACGGAGAGGTGCGCGGTTTAAATGCGCCGCCACGCAAAAGACGCGCTCCCGATTTTTTTACCGCTTGTGCAATTGCAACAACTTGTGCTTCGCTTTCAACAGAACACGGACCTGCAATAACAGGGATTATGCCGTTGCCAAAAGAAACAGCATGCTCGCCGCTTCCAACAGTGACAACCGTGTTGTCTGGATGAAACATGCGCGATGCCATTTTGTATGGCTCAGTCACCCTGCGCACGCCTTCAACAATTGGATACGCCGCAATGCTTTCTGCATCAAGCTTCGATGTGTCGCCGAGCAAACCAAGTATCGTCATTTCCGCACCTTTTGACACATGCACATCGTAGCCCCTTTCTTTCCATTGATTAATAAAATCTTGCGTTTGCGCATCTGTCACGCTTTTTTTCAAAATAACAATCATATTGACCTCCATGATGATTTTGTTAAATAAAAAAGGGAACTCCGCAGAGTTCCCTTCGTTTACTGTTTTAAGTAAAACACGTACACAGCTTATAGCTGTCGGGCGCCTCCGCGCATAATGAGATAGCGATAATAATAGGAGTAAGCCAACATCGTGTGTTTCATGTAAACAACTATTGCATGCTGCACAGAATTTGTCAAGTATGTTGTAGATTTTATCGACACGTTTTTTATCTACGCCGCACTTGCGCAAGACCGCGCTTGAATGCTTCAATTCGTGCACTTGCAGTTGTGTTCAGCGCGCTCATGTCTCCACGCTTTAAAAAGTGATATGCAAGCCCTGCAATCATTGCGCCGTTGTCGCCGCACAGCTTTAAAGGTGGAAATATGCATGTGATGTCGGTACGAGCTGCAAGCAACGCCCTCAAACGCGAATTCGCTGCAACGCCCCCACCTGCTACAACAGTTGCAAGACCTGTGTCTTCAAGCGCGCGGAACAACTTTTCAGTGAGCGTGCGGCATGCAGTTTCCTGAAATGAGGCGCACATGTTTTCTGTCGTCGGATTATATCCGTCGTTCAAAAATAAATCGCGCTGATGAATCACCGCCGTTTTTAAACCGCTGAACGAAACATCATAGCGATGCGTCTCTTCGTCGAGTTTTGGAACGGGAAACGAAAACGCGCGTGCGTCGCCCAGAGATGCAAGTTTGTCTACGGCAACACCACCGGGGTAGCCGAGATTGTAGAACTTTGCAACTTTGTCAAACGCTTCTCCCACAGAGTCATCAACTGTTGTGCCAAGCACATCAATGTCATCAAACGCGCGCACCTTGCAAATGATTGAGTGCCCGCCAGAAACAAGCAAGCCAAGATACGGATACGAAATGTCGCCAGT
Organism: Treponema sp.; assembly: GCA_017446265.1. Taxonomy (GTDB): domain Bacteria; phylum Spirochaetota; class Spirochaetia; order Treponematales; family Treponemataceae; genus Treponema_D. The sequence continues at coordinate 3,996 of JAFSRD010000033.1, read as the reverse complement.
CAAATGCGCCGCATACAAGTGACCGAGCATGTGATTTACTGCAATAAACGGTTTTTGCAACGCCCATGCAAGCGTTTTGCCGTACGTCAAACCGACGAGCAGTGCACCCATAAGGCCGGGACGATTTGTTGCCGCCACTGCGTCAATGTCATCAAGTGAAAGATGCGCTTCAGCGACAGCTTGTTTTACAACAGGCAAAATCCATTCGGCGTGCTTGCGACTTGCGATTTCAGGCACAACGCCTTTATATATCTCGTGAAACGGAATCTGTGTCGCAACAACATTGCTTAAAACAGTGCGCCCGTCTTCAACGACTGCGGCGGCAGTTTCATCGCACGAGGATTCAATGCCGAGCACTTTCATAGTAGAACGTCCTGAAAATTATTAATCAGCAATAGTGACTATCGTGCCACTTACAGCAACTTTCTTTTGCGCGTTTCCTGAACCAACAGTAAATGTAGCAACAAATGACGGATTTGCAGTATATACAGTTACCTGTACATTTGCGCCCGCATCAACTGTTACAGTGCCCCCGTATGTGTCGGTGAGCATATTATTCGTTTCTGAAAGAGTTATATTGTGAGATGATTTGTTGCTAATTGTATACGAGTATGATTGCATGTCAGTAATGGCGATTTCAAGCGCATTGCTGTCGCTGTAGTCGTAATACGCAACAGCTGTTCTTCGCGATTTGTCTTGCAATGAAAGTGATTCGCCCCATGTCATTTTGCCGTACGCAGTGTTGTTTGCCGTGATTGTATATGAACGCGTGCCGACCGTAACAATGGCATCGGTTGAAGTCTTGTTAATTAATAAAACATCTTCTTCTGTGCCTGTATTTGTTAAATTACACGACGCGTACAAAATAATTGCGACGAGTACATAAACAACAACCTTTCGCATAACGTACCTCGCCTACAGTATAGCGTGTTTTGCGCACTTGCACAACGATGCGTCGCATGCTGCTCGTTCCAACGCGAAAATCAGTTTTCAGCAATATGCACACAGCCCCGTTTGATTCGTACAGAAAGAACATCTATTAAAGAAAGTTAAAAACGACACTAAAATGGCACGCGCATTTTTAAGAAAAGGCATGGAAATTCTCCTAGCATGCATCTACATGGAAATCAAGCACCGGGTAGCGAGGCGGAAACAAATTCAAGATGATGTACGGTGCCGACTTTTTTTGCATTTTGAAGATAATAAAGTTGATATTTGGCAAGATGCAACAATTTCAAGCCCATCTGCCTCACAGCTCATTTCAGTTTCAAATCTCATAAAAACCAATAATAGGAATGTCATATTTAAGTCTGATTGGAACCAACGCAAAAAATATTAGAGCGGTGTGGAGGAAAAAAGGGTTTGTAATCCGACTGCAATACCTTATGAGAACACCATACCCTAACGCTCTGCGACGAGGTATGGTGATGTACCTAGCAAAAAATCAAATATATTCAGAATAAGAATTCCGCTATCGTTGCGATATGTGGGTTGCCGTGTGCCTGCAATCACAACTTTTTGAAAACTGTCTTTTATATTTACCAGAGAGCGTAACTTCTGTTCTCTTTTTTTATCGTTTCCTGAGTTATGCTACTTTTTTTGACGGACTTAAAAGTATCTGCAAGTTTTCTAGGATTTGTAAGACACCCGATTGACGAAAAAAGCACCTGTATAAGTTCATTTAATTCATCATCTTTCTGGATTGAATATCGTTCTTTTATATCTACGATATATGTACTCAAAAAAAGAGATTCCAAATATTTTCTCTTCATACTTTTGTCACATTCTAGTGCAATTTTTGGAAGCCCCCCATAAGTCATATATTCCAAAAGAGCATCTTCCTTACTTTTGTCCTGATTTACAGAATAAAACTCACTAAAAGACAAAGGTTTAATATGAATCTCAAAACCTCGCCCTCTGAATTCTGTGATAACATCTTTTGAAAGAAATTTTGCATTGCTGCCTGTTACATAAACATCCGCATTTTCAATATTTAAATAACTATTTAAAACATCTTCAAATTCATTAACCATCTGAACTTCGTCTAAAAGAATGTAGTGCATTTTTTTGTCACCAATGCGAGTGTCAATGTAGGTCAAAAGTTCGTCTGGATTTCTGAGATGTTTATTTCGCCTGTCTTCTAAATTTATTTGAATAATATGCTTTTCATCAACGCCGCTTTTTTTTAGAAAATCAGTAAACAGGTTGAACAAAAGAAAAGACTTTCCACACCTGCGAATTCCTGCAATCACTTTTATCATGCCGTTATGCATGGCATTGACGAGTTTATTTAAATACAAATCACGATTTATGGTACTCATATTTTACATTATTGCATATTTACGCATTTTTTTTAGAATATTTTTGCACAGCCGAAATGATGCAATTATTTATTTGATAGTCTCCATTTTATACTTTCTCCTATAAGCCTATAAGTTGAGACCGATCAGTTGCAGGTTGACCAAACAAACTAATCAGGTATAATTCGAGCGCCTCGTTGAGCGCGCCCGTGATTGTTGCAGGACATTGTTGGTGGGGAACATATCTCTGGCAACAGCTTGTTACGCACAAGAAAAAATAGTACGGTAAACACAGGAGTACAGATTCCAAAGGACAACATCGGAACGAATGCTCATTCGGCAGTAGCGGTGTTTGACGTGGAACGTGGCACCGTTCGCAAAGGCATTTGTAAAAGCGAAAATATTTTTGTTACAACTAAAATGTGGACGAGCGATTTTTCAAATGGAGATGCTGCGATTAATGCTTGCGGCTGTTTTTGCCTATCGAAGAAGCTGTGCCGACTGCCACCCCAAGAGCTCCTTACATTTTTCGAAATCCGCTCATCCCGCTTTCCAGAAGCGTTGTGGCAAGCTCAATCATTTTTTTGAGCGGAATTTTTCTGCCATCGCTAACCCACTGCCTGTAAAGATAAACTACACAGTTGTTATATGTTAGCAAAATATTTTTTACGCTTTCATCCATTCCTTTAAAAGATGTGGATGTCGAACTTTGCTTTGTAACGCGATTTTGCATTCGCTCGCGAATATAGTCAAAGTGGCTGTCGCAGGTGACCTTCTTAAAAAAATCATCCTGAGCCTCGTTGTATTCAAAAAAACTCCTGACAAGCTCCGGATAATCTTCTGTGTAAGTAAGGTCCTTTACCCTCTCAATATATTCGCTGATATGCCTGCTTTGAATTTCCTTCAAAACATCATCCACGCAATTATAATGCAGATAAAAAGTATTGCGGTTGATTTTAGCCGCATCTGCAATCGCCTTTACGGTAATTTTTTCATAAGGCAGCTGGCAGACCATCTGCTTAAAAACCGTCTGGATTGCTTCTTTTGTTCGAATGACGCGAGGGTCTTGTTTTTGTTCGGTCATAGTTCTACTCTTCCTCATAAGTTTTATAATTCTCTACCTGTTCCATTACCTGATTAAACACTTCCTGAGAATAAATCGGCGGATAACCGTTATCAAAGAGGCAGAATTTAATGTCGGATTTGAGCTGATTGCGGACATTTGTATTGTTCAGCCAATCGGTGAAACTTGATTTCAAATCAATTAGTTCTTTTATTTTCTTAGCAAGCTTCTGGATTTTCTTGTTTACCATAATGCCGACATCAACATCAAAAACATCTTCACCATACTCGAAATCTTTTTCATCGCGCATTTTAATCAGAATGTCATAGAAAGCCATTTCTTCAAATGTAAGTCCAAGTTTTCTAAAGCGTTCTTTGTCCTCGTTCAAATCTTTAAGAATTGATTCTGCTTGAATTGTCGCGCTTGCAATTATCTGATCTGCTGTAACATCCTGAGTATCTCCTGCTTCCTGTGCGGAAAGAGCTTTTCTCCTGTCGTGATACTGAGCAATTGTTTCATCCAGCATATCTTTGTATTTTTTTGCAGAAGCTTTATTTACTTTTCCATATTCAGTAATTTTCTTGCGAAGAAGCTTCATCAAAACTTCAAGTCGAGTTGCAGGCATTTTTACAT
>JAFSRD010000032.1 GCA_017446265.1 Treponema sp. | reverse complement strand
TCGAAAAAAAAACAGGGAACGAAACACACTTTGCATTTCGCACCCTGCATTACATCATCTGACCATACTAAAAATTATTAGCTTGTCTTTACGCGATCGTCTGCTGCAATCACCTTAAAGAAGTCTTGTACATATTCTGATGTGTGATACTTCGCATCTTCAAAGTCATAATTGATTGTGTTGATTTTGTCGAGGCCAGCGTCTACTGCTGCTTGCACAGGTTTTGCGTTGTCAATAACGAGGAACTGATAAGAGCCGTTTTCTTGTGCCATGTTTACGCAATCAGGAGAAAGGGCAAACTCAATAAACTTCTGAGCATTTGCCTCGTTCTTTGCACCCTTAAAAATAGCAGTCGCTCCGATTTCGTAACTTGTGCCAGAAGCAGGGGTAGCCATTCCAAGATTTGTGTAGCCGTTATCTACAATTTGATAAACGACATCGTGCAAAAATCCAATTCCAATAACAATTTCACCAGTCGGAACTAATTTTGAAGGTCCTGAACCCGACTTTGTGTATTGAGAAATATTTTTGTCGAGTGCACGGAAGTATTCCATTGCCGCTTCTCTTCCTTTCATTTGAACCATTGTGTTTACAATGAGTTTTCCAGTTCCAGCAGTGTTCGGATTAGAGAACGAAATGAGTCCCTTGTATTCAGGCTTGATTAAATCGTCCCAGTCCTTTGGTGGCTCAATTCCAAGCCGAGCGATTTCTTCTGTGTTCCAGAAGAATCCCAAGATGCCACGATAAATGCCGAACCAGTTGTTGTCTTTGTCTTTGAACTGTTCGCCAACGATATGGCTCGCATTTTTTGCGTTGTACGGAAGCAAAAGCCCCTTTGCAGCAGCCTCGTTGTATGGGTCTGTCGTGCCACCAAACCAGACATCAGCCGAAGGATTTCCGTTTTCTTCTGCAATCTTCGTAAGCACTTCGCCAGTTGAAAGACGCTGATAACTTGTCTTAACGCCCGTCTGCTTTTCAAATTGTGCACAGACCGCACTCAAATACTCTTCTTCGCAAGAACCGTATACGACGAGCGAGCCAGCATCTGCACTTTGTTTTTTCGTGCAAGACATAACACTTGCAACTAGCACAAGTGCACCGAGTAACATAGCAATTTTTTTCATACATACTCCTAGTAAACTAAGTTTAAAATACACCTATATTTTACCACAGAATTCTTAAATATCAAGTATGTAATTTGATTTGTTGTTCAAAAAGTACAAATCTTTCAAGATGACTTTGAAAACGCTTTTCCACAGCTTGAAATACGTTACTGTTTTTTTACAACTCCTCTATATATTTCACACCGTTGATGGAAGTAAGCTGTTTGATTATTTCCTCGTGGTCGTACGGCTTCGGCAATGTTATGCCGAACGTTACGCCAATATATTCAGTGCCAAGAAACGATGATTTTATCTCTATGTCGGAAATCATGTAGTTCATCTTGTGCACTTCTTCTATGAATGAAGAAAAATGCTCCATCGATTTGAATTCAGCGGAAAGCGTCATAGATTTTGAATGCGTATACATGTACACGCCCATTCTACTCATAAGCCCCATAACGATAAGCAGAAAAACGCCTGTGATGAGCGCACCAACATAAAATCCTGCGCCAACTGCAAGACCAAGCCCTGCTGCTGCCCAGAGGCCAGCAGCTGTCGTAATGCCTTTTATGCGCAAATTGCTTATCATTATGCTGCCTGCACCGAGAAAGCCTATGCCGCTGACTACTTGCGCTCCGAGCCGCGCAGGGTCGCCCGCACCGTGTATTTCAAAAAGGTATTCGTTCGTCATCATTATTAAAGCTGATGCAAGCGATACAATCATATATGTGCGGAATCCTGCAGGGCGGTGTTTCCTGCCGCGCTCCAAGCCAATAATGCCACCGAGTATAAGCGCAAGCAAAAGGCGAATCAAAACCGAATAAAAATCAAGCGCTACCAACAAATCGGGCAAATCAAATATTCCATCAATCATAATCAACTCCTTCGTAATCACCTTCTTATTTTTAAATTGTCACACAAAGTTGTACGGCGTTTCCTGATACACATAATAGTTGAGCCAGTTTGAATAAAACAAATGCGCAGTGCTGCGCCACGTTGAGACAGGCGGCATAGACGGATTGTCGTTCGGAAAATAATGTTTGGGCACGTCAATAGGCAGCCGCTTTTCCTTGTCGCGCACATACTCTTCAAGCAACGTGTCCGTGTCGTATTCAAGGTGACCTGTCATAAAAATTTCACGATTATCTTTTGATTTTATGAGCGTTGCGCCCGACTCATCTGAAGCGGCAAGCGGCACAAGCTCTGCATGATTCATGACATCTTCAAAACGCACAGTCGTGTGACGCGACTGCGGAATGGGGAACATGTCGTCAAAACCGCGCAAGAGCGGGTCTGCATTTGTAAGCCGCTTATTCATAAAAACGCCGAACATTTTTTTATCGAGCGGTAATTTATTAATATTGTACAAGTGATACAAACCTGCAAACGCGCCCCAGCACACATAGAGCGTAGAAAAAACATTTGCCCGCGCCCAATCCATGATAGCGCACAGCTCGTTCCAGTAGTCAACTTGCTCAAACGGCAGCTGCTCTACAGGAGCGCCTGTCACAATTATGCCGTCGAATTTTTGCTTTAACAATTCGCTCGTCGTGATGTAGAATTTATCTAAATAATTCTGGTTCGCGTGTTTTGACACATGCGCTTCCATGCGTACAAGAGAAATTTCAACTTGCAGCGGCGTATTCGCAAGCAGCCGTAAAAGTTGCGTTTCTGTCGTTTCTTTTGTCGGCATCAAATTGACAATCGCAATTTTGAGCGGACGTATGTCTTGCGTGAGCGCACGCTTCTCAGTCATGACAAAAATGTTTTCATGTTCAAGGATGCTGCACGCGGGTAAATCGGATTGAATTTTTATTGGCATATCAGATAAGTATAGCAGAAGCGCCATAAATATGCTATACTTATGCACATGGCATACCAAAACGACAGGCGTGCAGCGCTCAAGCGAATCAAGCTGCTCATTTACAATGCAAAATCAAACATCGACATGTTCAGGAGCAAAATTGAAGAAGCGTATGCATGTCCCATTTTGCCAAATCATGTCGAATGCGCAGAACACAATTACGGTGGCGTCATATGCGACGTGCTCTCTCCAGAAATTTATTCAACACGCCGCGTAATGATGTACATTCACGGTGGCTCGTTTATTGGCGGCTCATGTGCATCGTGGCGTGGCTTTTGCGCACGACTCGCAGCAAAGTCATTCAGCCGCGTTGTCATTCCAGAATTTCGTCTTGCACCCGCGCATCCCTACCCTGCTGCAATTGAAGACATACAGGCGGCATTCCGCGCCGTCTATACAGAAGTGCAAGTTGCCTGCTCTCTTGATGCAAATGCCAACAATGCGCCAAGCACGCCGCAAATAATAATTGCCGCAGACAGTTCAGGCGCATCAATCGCCATGGCGCTTTTATTCAACTTGCGCGAGCGATACCGTGCGAGCATTGCCCACGTCATACTGCTTTCTCCATGGCTTGATTTTTCTGCAAACGCGCATCTCGTCAATGGCAAAAAAAAATCAGACGAATTAATAAACAGTGAAACGCTCTGCCGTTGCGGAGAAATATACACGTATGCTTCAAATTTAATAAATCCGCTTGTCTCGCCGCTCAAAGCAGAAAGAGAATTGCTCGAAAATTTTCCACCGTTGTATGTTCAATGCGGTGAAAAAGAGCTGTTGCTCAGCGATGCATGCAAATTACAGGAATTATTAACATCGTGCGGCGTATCGTGCGAACTTGACATATGGCCAGACATGATGACGCTTTTCCAATTTGCAGACGATACATTATGGGAGCCTCATCTTGCAATCGAAAAAATAGGACGCGTCATCAGCCAAACAGACAAAACAGATGCAGGTGCAACATTCGAAAATAAGCCACGACTTGAGCACGGCATTACCGCTGACGCATAACTTTTACGTATGGAACTTCTTTCACCTGCAGGCAATGTTGAGAAGCTGTACTATGCATATGCATACGGAGCAGATGCCGCATATATCGGTTTAAAAAATTTTTCTCTGCGTGTCAAAGCGGACAACTTTTACGATGACGAATACGAGCGCGTGTGCGAATTGAAAAATCAATTTTTTCAAAAAAAACTATACTGCGCGCTCAACATAGCATTTCACAACAGCGACATTGAATCATTCAAGAACGCTCTCGACTATTTCAAACGCTATCCGATTGACGCGTTTATTGTGCAAGATTTGGGCATTGTATCAATTTTGCAAAAAGAATTTCCGAATGCCGCGCTTCATTTGAGCACGCAAGCAAGTTGCATCAACAGTGAAGCGGTAAAGTTTTACAAGCAGCTGGGATTTTCACGGATTGTACTCGGTCGCGAAGCGTCGCTTGAAGAAATCAGACAGATTAAAGATGCTGTTCCCGACATGGAACTTGAAGCATTTTGTCACGGCGCAATGTGCATTGCGTATTCAGGCCGCTGCCTTATGAGCGCGTACCTTACTGGCAGAAGCGCACAGAGCGGTTCATGCGCTCACACATGTAGATGGAATTTCAACATTGCAATAGATGCACAGCAACTTGCAGAACCGATGGCGCAATCACAGCATATGCAGCTGCCACCGCTTTCAGAAGCACAGGCAAAGCAACTTGCAGAGTCAGGCGTGCTCACGCTTGAAGAAGAAAAACGGCGTGGCGAATATTTTCCAATTTTTGAAGGCGACCGTTTTACCGCAGTACTTTCAAGCAAAGACATCAAGATGATTCATCATCTTTCGGATATGAAGGCAGCAGGTCTTGATGCAATCAAAATTGAGGGACGCATGAAAAGCGTGTACTATGTTGCACTTGTAACGCGCGCATATCGCAAAGCGCTCGACGCACTTGAAGAAAAAATTACTGTAGAAGAAGCATCTCCGTTCATTGCAGAACTTGAGAATGTGCCGCACCGAGAAACAACAACAGGTTTTTACTACAACCATGACGAAGCAGACAAAACTGCAAGCGGCACATCAAAAAGCCCGTACTTGCTTGCAGCAGCAGTGGGAAAAGAACTGGACAACAACGAACAGATGACGCTTTTTGAAACTGGCACGCGTACTGTCCACGAGTTTTCAGATGAACTCGACACTCTTTGCAAAGAGGCACGGAAAGCACGAGAACGCGACTTAAAAAATCATCCTGAAAAGATTCCTGTTGCCGCACAAAAGAAAGCGCACTGGCATATGTACGCATGCACGCCGCTTAATAAATTCGACATTGCGCAAACGCTTGAAGTGATTGCACCAAATGAGCCGCTCAAAATTATTAAAAGCGGAGAATGGCAGCTTGTCAATTCTGAAACTGGCGTGCTTCGCGAATGGGCATTTGACAGCCATCCGTGCGTGCTCTATGTTTCACAAACAATTGCAAGCGGCGCGCTGATTCGAGTGCTCGACAACGACTGAAAGAAACGCGCACATGGCACTTTCAAATGAAACAACACGCGCGCTCACTGACCGTAATACGCGTTCGGACCGTGCTTGCGTTCGTAGTGCTTGCGGATGATGTAGTCGGGAAGTGGCAGCGCTCCAGGATTTATGCATATCGTGTTGAGCGCCATTTTGCATACTTCCTCAATGACAACGCCATTGTACACAGCTTTTGCAGCAGTTGCGCCCCATGCAAACGGACCGTGCCCGCCAACAAGCACCATGTTCACAGCATCGGGATTATAATTGCGCTTGCGGAACTGCTCCACAATCAAGTTGCCCGTTTCCTTTTCGTAGTCGCGCTCTACAGCTTCTTTTGAAAGATACGGCGTGCACGGGATTGCCGTCTGAATGTGGTCTGCATGCGTCGTGCCAAAAAGCGGAACATCGCGCACAGCTTGCGCCCAGCTTGCCGCAAACGGCGAGTGCGTGTGAATAATGCCGCCTACTGCATGATTGTCGTTCACTGCAAATTCGCGATAGAGCACAACATGTGTAGGCGTATCCGATGACGGGCGTAATGTTCCTTCGACAATGCGTCCTTCTATGTCTATGACAACCATGCTGTCGCTCGTCAATTCTGGATACGGCACGCCTGACGGCTTTATTGCAAACACGCCGCGCGCTTTGTCAAATGCAGAGACATTGCCCCACGTATATACTGCAAGATTATGCACAGGGATTTCCCTGTTCGCTTCATATGCTTCATCTTTTAAAGTTTGATACGGAGTTGCCATAATCACCTCATTTTTTTATCACCGTATACCCTTTCAACTCTGTTGTCAAGACTTTCATTGACAAAAGAAATCAATGCTATATAATTTTTGACTATGACAAATTTACTAGCGCGGCGGCAATTTGCACCCATATATATTTGGCTCGACATAGCATTTTTGCTCATGTTCGCAACACTCTTGATTTTGAAAAAGAAGTACATGACTGTCGTCGTCGGGCTGGCAGCAGGCGTGCTTTACATGATTGTAGACTACGGCATATTCCACCTGCTCACGCATTCACGGAGCATATACAACGGCTACAGCTTGTTTTGGGTGCTGCTCTGGATGTCGATGAGCTACGGCTTTACAAACTTTACGTGGATTTGGCTGTGGATGCAAAAAGACAAAAATCTTGTCTCGTGGTCAGTGATGATTTTGCTCTGGTGGTTTGTGGCGCCTTTTTTGGCACGACTCTTTTCAGGCGACGCGCTTCCGGTCATTATAGAGCGGACGACAGGAAAATATCACGGCATTATGGTTGTCATTCTGTTCGCAGGATATTTAACAATCATCATCTACAACCTCATGCAAAAAGATGCAACGAAGCGCGTCAACATTTTGTGGCTGCTTGCAATAGGCATACTCGTGCAATTCGGCTGGGAAAGCGCACTGCTTGCAGGCGGCATACGGAGCGCGGGCCTGGAAGGCATTGACAAACTGCTGCCGCTCGTCGTGAACTCTGCGCTTGAAACAAATCTCGGCATGCCGCTCATCTACCCGCTATTCATCCTGTATTCATCGCACTTTACAGAAACGTTTGCACGGAAAAATCCTGTGCGCTCGTTTACAGATAGAATTGCAGAAAACAATGCGGAGCGCGTGCGGCAGAAAAACGATGCTAGTCCTTTTCTATAGGCCGATACACTTTGTTGCCGCCACGTCCTGACGCATTCATCTCAAAATCATCGTCAAGATATGCGATTATGTCAGAAAGTTTCTTAAAACCGAAGTCTCGGGTGTCAAAACCAGGATTCTGCCGTTTGAAAAATGAACCTGCCGCAGACACGAGCGCCCACCCTGTGTCGTCCGCATATTTTTCATATGCGTGCATGAGCAGCATATATATCTGACGGAACTGTTTGTCTGTCATTGTATCTGCCTGTACAGCAGCATCCTGAACTGCGCCCGCAGCTGCGGTTCCTCCTGCAGGAGCAGCTTTTCTTGTCTTTGAACGCTGTCTCCGTGTTACAGAGATTTTTTCAGGCACTGAGGAATCTTCTACACCGTGCAGGTTTTCAATATAGATGAATTCATCGCATGCATTTACAAACGATACCGGCGTTTTCTTTTCTCCGACACCAAACACATATTCCTGTGATTCGCGCAAGCGCGATGCAAGTTTTGTAAAATCGCTGTCAGAAGAGACAAGCACAAATGTGTCGTACTTTTCTGTGTACAGCAAATCCATCGCGTCAATTATCATTGCAGAGTCGCTCGAATTCTTTCCCTGTGTGTAGCTGAACTGCTGAACGGGAAGCACTGCGTTTTCGTTGAGAATTTTTTTCCATTCGCGCAACTTGCGGCTCGAAAAATCACCGTATGCCCGCTTTGTAATTACATGACCATGAACAGCCATCTCTTCAAGAATTGCGGGCAATTTGGCATGCGGAATATTTTCTGCATCAATGAGAACCGCAATCTTCTTTTGTTCATCTATATCAACCATAGCAGTCATTATAGCATATTTTTAATTATTGCGTAACTACTCTTGCCATTATTTTTTTAAATAGTTATAGTAAAGGAACACCAGTTACTATCTAAAGTTATTTGAAAAATTACCGTATCATTAAATACACCGAATGACCTGCATAAGGCATTCAGTTTTTTTTAGATTCGTTTTTGCGTTAGGGGGACATACTATGATTGAAGTTTCGCACCTTTCCCGTAATTATGGAACATTCCGTGCGGTGCATGACGTCAGCTTTTCTATTCCTACAGGACAGATTGTAGGGCTTTTAGGGCCGAACGGCGCAGGCAAGACAACAACAATGCGCATGATTACCGGCTTTTTAAAACCGTCTGAGGGCGTTGTTAAAATTGATGGCATGAGCATTGAAGACGAGCCTGTGCTATCAAAACAAAAAATAGGCTACATGCCTGAAGCAGCCCCGCTGTACAGCGACATGATTGTAGCAGACTATTTGCGCTACATAGCAGACATGCAAGGCGAAAACCCAAACGAGAAAGTTCCGCACATATGCAACGAATGCGGTTTAAAAGAAGTAATGGACAAAAATATAGGAGAGCTTTCGCGCGGCTATCGTCAGCGCGTAGGACTTGCACACGCGCTCATGCACGACCCCGAAATATTGATTCTCGACGAGCCGACAAGCGGTCTTGACCCGAATCAGATAGGCGAGGTGCGAAATCTTATTAAAGAAATTGGAAAAACGAGGACCGTTATCATCTCAACACACATTTTGAGCGAAGTTGAAATGCTGTGCAGCCGCGTCATCATTATTGCAAACGGCAAGCTCGTTGCGGACAGTCCTACAGCACAACTGCGGGAGCGGTACGGACATAAGGCTTCTGTAAAAGTCACAGCAGGTGGATGCAACGCTGATGCGCTCGTTGCAACGCTAAAATCAATGGAAGGCGTGGACGCTGTTACTGCCGTGCAGGACGAAACCGCAGGCGCAGACAATTCTGCATTTTCGCTGCTCGTCTCCATTTCAGGAACGGCAGAAATACGTCCTGACCTGTTCAGGAAAGTCGCAGCACACGGCGGCTACTTATACGAGCTTGCCTTGCAAAAAAATAGCCTTGAAGAAGTATTCCATGAATTAACAACATCAGATGCAGAGGTACAAAAATGAACAATAAAAAAACCAACAAGCGGTCGCCCGCGCTCGTCATTATGAAGCGTGAAATGGGCGCATATTTTGCAAGCCCCACTGCATATATAGTCACTGTCGTGTTTCTCATCACTGCGGGCATATTTGTCTTTCAAGTATTTTTCTTTCAGAGCAGAGCGGAACTGCGCAGTTACTTTTCGCTCCTTCCGTTTTTGCTATCGTTCTTCATTCCTGCGCTCACCATGCGTTTATTCGCAGAAGAAAAACGCAGCGGCTCAATTGAAACGCTACTAACGCTTCCCGTCACAGAAACGCATGTAGTTACCGGAAAATGGCTGGCAGCATTCTTCAGTTCTGGGGCAATGATTGCACCAACGCTGCTGTACATCATTCCGCTCGTTATATTCGGCTCGCCAGATTTTGGTCCTATCGTCGGCGGTTTTTTAGGCGCACTCTTTTTATGCGCAGCATTTTCTGCAATAGGCGTATTTGCATCGTCAGTGACAAAAAACCAGATAATAGCGTTCATCGTCGCCCTTGCAATCTGCATTACACTCACTATGGTAAACACGTTTTTGATTTTCTTGCCTGCGCGCATTGTCGATGTTGCATCATATCTTTCTGCAAGCACACATTTTACATCAATTTCACGCGGCATCATCGACACGAGAGACGTACTCTATTTTGTCTCGCTCACCGTATTTTTCTTTTATCTCACTGTAATAGCACAACAAAAGGAGCGAAACTGACATGAAAAAATTCATCAATTGGCTAAAAAGCGCCTCAAGCGATTTTGCGCTCCTCATCATTTTATTAATTCTTGCAAACCTCGTGGGCATGCGGGCGTTCATGCGCTTCGACTTGACGCGTCAAAAATCATATTCGCTCTCTCCTGTCAGCAAGCAGCTTATGCAAACGCTCGACGCACCACTTGCGGTGCACGTGTTTTTCAGCAACAATCTTACCGCTCCGTACAGCACAACCGCGCAGTATGTGCGCGACATTCTTGTTGAATACAAGGGAGCGGCAAATCATCACTTTTCGTATGCAATTGCAGACATGGGCAAACAGGAAAATGAAACACTTGCCTCTCAGTACGGTTTGCGCCAATCGTCAATTCAAGTGCTCAAAAATAACGAAGTGAGTTTTACGCACGTGTACATGGGCGTAGCTGTTTCATATGCGGACGCAATTGAAGTGATTGACAACATAGAGTCGCCAGACGGATTTGAATACAAACTCACGACGACAATCAGCAAAATGATTTCAACTGCAAACGCGCTTGCGGGCCTTGCTCCCGATGAGCACATCAAGTTGAAACTGTACAAGAGCGACACGCTCAAGCAGTTTCAGATTTTCGGATTTGATGAAATAGAAACAACTGTTGCACAAGCATACGAAGCGCTGAACAAGCAACATATGAACCGCATAACATACGAGCGCGTAAATCCTTCTGTTTCTGATTTGCACGACATAGAGCTGCAATACGGCGCACAGCTCATCATCAATCGACAAACGGAAAACGGAACGCAAGGCATTGGCGCGCTCGGTCTTGTGCTTGAGCGTGGCGACACATTTCGTTTCATTCCCATTTCAATACAACGGTCTCTGCTCGGTCTTGTCATAACAGGACTCGACGGATTAGAAAAAACAATAAGCGACAATCTGCAAAGCCTGCTTTCAAAGGCAACGCAGATAGGCTACGTAACAGGACACGGCGAACGTCCGCTCTATTCACAGGAAGGAAGGCTGCCGCTTGCGTCAATTAGCGCCGACATGTATGAATTTACGGAGCTTACCCTTGCAGACATGCAGATTCCAGCAAACATGACATCACTTGTCGTGAACGGACCTAAAACAGCATTCACTGACGAAGAACTGTACAAAATCGATCAGTTCATCATGCGCGGCGGAAACGTCATGTTTTTTGTAGATCCCTTTGACTCGGAGGCGCAGGTAAATCCGATGAACCCCTACCAACAGATGCCGCCAAGTTTTGCTCCATACGACACGAATCTTGACAAATTGTTAAATGCGTATGGCGTAACTCCAGAACAAAATTATGTGCTCGATGAAAACTGCTACACCATGCCCACGCAGGATTACGGTACTGTCTCATTATGGTGGGCGCCGCTCATTGCAGACGACCAACTTGCGAAAAAACACGTGATTACGGATAATTTGAGCAGCATTATTTTCTTGCAGTCTTCATCAATCAATATAAACAGTGCAGGAAGTAGCGCAGACATGACAGTGACGCCGCTTGTACAGTCATCTGCACAGTCATGGACACTTGCTGAAAACATCCAACTCAATCCAATGATGTCAGCTCCATATGACAAATCGATTGAAAAAGCTGAAAACCTTGCGGTGCTCGTCGAAGGAAGATTCAAAAGTGCATTTGACGCGGCACAGAACGCACAGATTGATGACGCGCTCATCACAACAACGCATTTTGCCCAAAGCGTGCAAAGCGCAAAGATTTTTGTTGCAGGCACGTCAGAAATCACAGGACCGCAACTTGTAGGCGAAAACGGAACAGAGCCTGCAGCACTCTTTACGCGCAACGTTATTGACTACATGAACGACAACGGCGATTTATGCGCAATGCGCACAAAAGGACTTTCAATGAATGTGCTCCGAAACACGAACGGCGCGCTTGCTGTTGTTTCGCAATACTTCAATGAGTTCGGCATTGCCATTATTGTAGTATTACTTGGACTATTCATGTGGCATCATCGGGGCAAACGGAAAACAGCCATTCACAACACATATAATCCAAACGATACACGCATCAGCAAAAAAGAGGAGGCTGCCCAAAATGACTAAACGAAAAATCATGCTGCTTTGTGCATGCGGACTGCTGCTTTGCATATACATAGTGCAACTTACAACCGCGTTGCGAAGCCCAATCAAAAATAAAACGCTCAACGCAGAGATTGACAAAATTATAATTGAACATGCAGGAAATACTCTTGTATTGACAAAATCTGGTGATGACTGGGTTGCAGGCGAGCACGAATATCCTGCAAATATGCACGCAGTAAATGCAATGGTGAATGCCATAAAAGATGTGCGCATTCTCAGTTCTGTCGATAAAGCAGGACATGCCGCTGTTGATGAACGGTACGAAATTAACACGGGCAGCGCCATTGTCGTAACAGCATATGAACAGGACAGCCTAAAGCGCACGCTTACTGTCGGAAAAACATCAGCAACAGGCTCGCAATCGTACATACTGCTTGACGGAGGAAAAGACATTTACCTCGCATCTGGGCGGCTTCGCGACACATTTGACAAAAGCGTTGACGACATGCGAAGCAAAAGCGTATATGCGCTTGACTCAAACGCACTTTTCTCTATTGCACAGACAATGGGCAATGAAACAATCGCTATCAAAAAATCTGGAGAGCCTGCTTTGTGGCAAACTTCAGACGGTACACCGTCTGTTGACGGAGAAAAAGCAGCAAACTGGGCAAACTCGCTCGCCTCGCTCAGCGTAAATGCATGGCTTGAAGACAACTTTATGCTTCCCGCCGCACCAACGTCAGTTACAGTCATCGAGGCAGAAAACAAACTCATTACAGTAACTGTATATATGCTTGACGATGGCGATGAAGCGCATTATTATGGCACATGTAGCGAAACGCCGTACAAGTTTGAAATGAGCCAGTACACAGCAGGAAAGTTTATGAAAACACGTGCAGAGCTATACAGCGAATGAGCTCTCGGCTCGTTCTGCAAGGAACTTATTTAACTCGTCGCTTTCGCGACTGGCAAAAACCTCGCTGCTATGCGCGGGGTTGGTGATTTAACCACTCATTATATCACTTTTATTTGGAAGAAAGTAGTACTTCATCAAAATTATATTCATTAACACATGACCTCCCGCCATACATTCTTGTTACACGTAAAGCCATTTTTTCAGCTTGTTCTTTTATTTCTGCTAAATAAATCCTTTTCCAAAATCTCAATTTGGACGACATTTTTCTAGTTTTATTTCTTGAATACTCATATTTGAACCATGATACAAAATCATTCTATCATGCCTCCGTTTTGTTGACTTATTCTGGTTATATCAGAAACTGCATCAGCAAGTGATAAAGTATGTTCAACATCATAAAACTCATCCAAAAAATCTAGGGCTTTATGTTTCTTTAAATATCTAAACGCCTGCTCCTTTGTAAGAGATTTACTTTTTGCAAACTCGGAAATGCATGCAACTTTGTATCGTATTCTCTTCTTTTTCTCACTATCCCGCACGCACACTATTCTGTCAAAAAAACGCGTGCACTTTCGCTTTTGGGAGCATGCCGTTTGAATAGCCGCCCTTTCGCACTTCAGTAGCCCTCACCGTCCTCGTAGCTTCGCTCCTGCGGTCGGCACTGCGTCTGTCTTGCGACAGACTTGTGGTGCTCCAGCGCGGGCTAGGCTGTTTTTGAAAAAGTGAGTGCACTTGCAAAATTGAGTGCACTTTTTATAACACCTTGTTTTGAAACCTCTCACTCACACACAGTTCTGTCAAAACTGCAAGTAAGAAAAATTATCCAAGCGATACAAATTTGATTTTACTACAACTCAATTCAAATAAGCAAAATCGCATAACATAGTTTTCAAAGACATAGTTTTTGAAGTAACGATCATAGTCAAAACACTTGCCTTTTTTTATAACTAGGATTATATTTTATAAGTGGGATATCCCACTTAAAGAGGTTAAATATGCCAATGAGAGCAGTAAAATCTTATGATGCAAAACTCGACTCAAAAAAGAGGATAACATTAAGAAATGTTTCCTATGAATATTTTCATGTCAGAGAATTTGATGATGGTCGTATAATACTGGAACCTCGCGAACTTACAAAACCATTTCAGGTTTCAGTAAACACATTGTCAATGATAGATTCAAGCATGGAAAACCTCAAAGCTGGAAAAGTTTCAGAGCCAATTGATCTGTCTATGTATGAGGATGTCGAATAATGTTTAATATTCGAATGGGTATTCCCGAAATGAAGGATTTTTGGGAAAATCTGGAAAAAAAATAAAAGACAATACCGCAAAAAAGAACGAGATTATGTTGTTCAAAAAATTAATAAGTTGTTTAAAAAAACTAGCGTCTGATCCTAAATATCCAGGACTTTGCACTCACGATATAGAAGTGCTTACTAAAAGATATGAAAGAAAAGTATGGGAATCATATCTTGAAAATAATAAACCTGCTGCAGGTAGAATTTTCTGGGTATATGGTCCAAATAAATCTGATATTACCATAATTGGACTTGAACCTCACCCGAATGATAAAAAAGATGCATTTCAGAGAATAACACTTTCTGCAATGGATTAAGCACTGTGAATAACGCCTAACATAAAAATTCCTATTCCAAAGGAGCAATATTAAAAATTGATTCTCCCCATCAAGTAAGTTCCAATCGCCTACTTTCGATACATCACACACCCCTACAAAAAAAGAGCTTTCCGATTTTGGAAAGCCCCATGAATTATACTTTTAAAATTGTGTTAGAAAGCAGGGAGCTTGCTTGAGTCTACGCAAATTGCAGAATATTCACTTTCCAACATCTTTAGCATACGAAACCGCATTTTCTACAAAAGTATGCAAATCTATTTTATCAAAATACTCTCTTTGCCATTTAGTATAATCAAAACGCTCTCTTTGAACAGTAGCAATAAAATATTCTGCATCTACGACTCCCATAGCATTTATAAGACAGTCCATACCGCGAGAGAGTATTTCTACTGTAGACTGTGGTATATTTTTTTCAGTTATCATTTTCTATACCTCCATTTAACAAATCTACAAATTCTATCGGATTTAACAGCTTCACCGAACTTTCACTATCATATAATTGATTATATCATATTTTTTTTAGTAATTACCGCTGGGTCTACACAGATTGCAGGAACGACTGATTTAGCTTTATGAGCACCGTGTCCTATGAAATATTTTTACTGCAAATGCAATACCAATTTTTTGCCAAGCACATTTGCAGCCTTTGATAAAGTAGCAAGCGTTACAGAATCATTATATGGATTTAACAATCTATTTAAGGCTGCACGAGATGTATTCATCTTTTTTGCCATCTCTGTTTTATTTATATTCTGTCTTTCCATTTCAGCAAGCAAATTATAAGATATTAAACGTTTTACGGCTTCATTCTTTACCTCTATTGCAATATCCTCTTCTTCAAGAAAACTATCAAAAGACATTCCTATGTGATTAGTATTCATTTTTACCCCCTAAAACCAAGTTTTTTCTTTTTAATGCTAACTTTAAATCTCCAATAGGTGTTTTTTGTGTCTTTTTTATAATTGCATGAAGCAATACCATTTCCTTTCCAAGTATTGTAAAAAAAATTCTACAAATTCTCTTATTTGAAATATCAGACCTAATTTCCCATATATCAGTATCAAGCTTTCGTACTTTTGGATATCCTATCGGCCACAACATTTCAACCGCCATAATATCTGCTCCTACAGATTTTTTATCATTATTTTCAAGTGATTTTAAAAATATTCTTACAGGTTCTTTTCCAGATTCCATCTTGAAGAAAACTGCTGATAATCTCTTCTGTATTTCCATCATTCATAATGTACCATAAATGATACATTATGTCAAATAAAAAAAGTATAGAACCGATTATAAGTCAACGCATT
>JAFSRD010000031.1 GCA_017446265.1 Treponema sp. | reverse complement strand
TATATAAAAAATACCGACAAAGACCTAGCCCTTGCTGTAAGGGCTCGTAAGCATTTTTGCAAAAATGCTTACGAGGTACATTGCGTTGTGCCATTTGTACAACGCAATACTGCCAACCCTGAAAGCAAGGATTGCGTGCCTTCGTTTGTTTCGTGTTCATGTGCTTCGGCTTACTTCGACTTCCTTCCTGTCGGCAGACAGGTCGCCCAGTACCAACGCTAGGCCACCAATGCTCACCAATCGCATTACTTACAGAATGTCGATTGCCGAGCGGTTACCAAGCAAAGTCGGAACACATCAACAAAGCGAAGTGGTCACAGTTCGACTCCAATCACTGCCCATTGAGCATGGTCAAAGTGTCGAAACAAGCGAAAGGTGAATCCAGTGTGCTTCAAAAAAGCACTAACCCTACCGCAGCTTCGTAGCGTAGCTTCAAGCGGCAGCGAGGCATACGCCAGTCGCGTGAGCAACGAGTCAAATAATTTCCTTACAGTTCGTATCACAAAGTGATACATTAAACCATCTGCACGAATAAACAAGGGCATTCCGCTAAAAATTGATTTCTGTATTTGCAGTATTTGTGCATTGCGGAAAATAGCGTTTTTTGATATACTAGCGCACATGGCTGCTACAGCGAATCTGAGCATATTGCTCAGGTCATATGCAAACAAACAGGGGTCCGCTTTTATTAATAGACGCGATTTTTGCGACTACATGAAAAGATACGCAGAGCGTCATGTTGAAGAAAACGCAGACCTTGTCCGCTATCTCGGCAATCCAGAGGATATGGTTGTCGCTGAGCTTGAAAAACTTGAGAAGCAACACCTCGTCGCGTTGCTTGAGCAAAGTGCAGATAAACATGTAATTGTTGTCCTTTCGTATTACGCAGCAAAATTTGCACAACGTTACAAAGAGATTTCATTCAACGCAGCAGTGTTGTTTCCAAGCTTGACAGATTTGCCAAAACAACTGCCAATAGACGCTATAGAAAAACGGACATTAGCTGACTTGTTTGCAAAGCAAGATTTAAAATCGCTCAAACTCCTTTGCATTCAGCTTCAGAACGACACGCCGTCAATTTTATTTCCTGAATGCGTACCCATACATATTCTCACTGACGCAGCGCTTGCAAAAATACGCACAATGCTCAAAAAAGAAGAATACCATGATTACTTTTACAAAAAGCTGCGCAACGCAAATCCTGGCAAAGAAATCACTTCAAAAACTTTTTTTGAGCAGTTTATAACACGCCCTGAAACAGCACTTCAGGCAATGGAGACATCAGGCGACTCGTTTTATTTTTGGAATCAACTCTGTCATTTTATCCGTAAGGATTTTGAAAAAATAAAAGACTCGACGCTTGAAGACACCAACCTCCTTCAATCAATTGCAGTCTCCGAGCAGCATCTTATGCTTGTTAAAAATAAAATGCAACAAGAGCGGCAAAAAAATGGAGCACTCAAAAATTTGGAAGAATCGCTTGATAAACCGCCGTATTTTTACTCAATGAATTCTATCCTTAAATTCACAAATCAAAAAGGTGTTCAGTTGTACGGGCAATATTCAGACAACGATTTGAAAAATTTTCTCGAAGCACTTACAACAAAAAGTGAAGGCGGTCAACTTCCACGTCTCCTCGTATTCAAAGTAAAATCGGGTACGCGTTATTTCATTTACAAAACAAAAGTGTTTCCGCTTGTTGTGCGTTTATGCAACGAAGCGCACGATACAATAAAAAACAATCTCACTGACGAATGGTTCAAAGTGCTACAGGCGTATGAAAAACGCCCAGAAATGCATGACAAACAGAAATTTGAAGAAATGCTTAAAGCGTATGTTGAAAAGATATCACCTGTCTTGCATGCACTGCTCAACGCAAACTTTCTTACGCTGCTTGACATAGAACTACAGAGCAGCATTGAAGGGGGTGATTTTAAACTCTTTTCAAACGGACGTTTGCTGCCCTACACTGAATTATTAATGCTTGACAACGCGGCTATTCTTGCAAATGCAAAGATATTGCTGCCGTTCTGGTATCTAATTCCAATCGTTTCGCAGATTATTGGCTTTTTCAGACGCAAGCCGAAAAAGCAGCAGGCGCAAGAAGAGAAAACCGCAGACGACATGACAAAAAAAAGTTTGCGCCCTGTTACAAAGCACGATGCGATTGTGCAGGCTGCAAAAACGCTCGAAAGTCATTACGTTCCCGAAAATTCGACAATAGACCGTGAGCTTGACTCATACGAAAAACAATGGAACAAACTTATCACAAAAGATGCACACGCGCAACTTACCGAAGATGTAAACGCGCTCATACGAGACTATATGCGTAAAGTTATACGCACTATTTCTGCACAGACGTTCACTGTAGAACGCGTTGAAAGCCTTGCGCGGTCGCTCGTAAAAAATCCAAACATGCAAAAAATCACTGACCAAAATGCGCTCTACATGTATGTGCAGCTTTACATACTGCGTCTTGTTGGAAACGGATGATAAAACCGCGTTCTGCATGAGTTGATTGTCTCCAAATAATTTCCGTGCAAAACGAACCGAAAACTCATTCGCCAGTTGCGCAAGGCGCCGCAGCAGCAAAAAATATTTTTCTCAAAAAACGCGTAAAAACGAAAATTTTTGCGATATATAGTATGCCGATAACGACGGCATTTTTGTCCGGACAAATATTATTATGTAGGAGCATGTATGAATCAATTAAATTCGCTTATTATCGAAGGAAACATTACGCGCGATGCAGAATTCAAAGAATCGCCACATGGTTGCAAAATCGGAAAAATTCCCATAGCGGTAAACCGCTGGTACAAAAGTGGCGATGGAAAGGGCATTCAAGAAGTATCGTACTTTGATGTCGAAGTATACGGTAAAATGGCTGAATACTGTGAATCGCGCGCAATAAAAGGACGTGGTACACGCGTAGTTGGACGGATAAAGCAAAACCGTTGGACAACAGCAGAAGGTAAAACTGCAAGCCGTGTCACAGTAATTGCGGAGCATGTCGAATTCAAGCCACAGCTGGGGAAAAAAGGTGACAGTGGCGAAGAGCTTGCAGATATTGCAGAAGCAAATGAAGCGGCAGCTGAAGAAATTAATGAAGAGGAGGCAGAAGCGGTAGCATTTTAAGACACATTCAGAGACTGTCTAATAAATTCACAGCATATGGTCATTGAGCCTGTCGAAATGGCCATATGCACACTGCATGCGGTGGTTTTACCAAGCTAAATCATCGCATGTGCTTCTTTTTGGACAGCACCGTCTCTTTTTTACGAGATGATTGTGCTGCCGCCTTTTTTTCTTCAACGAGGCGAGGCACGTAAAAGCCCTCTTTCCAGTTAAAACGATAGGCACCTGCAAGCGGAATCTTTTTTACAAGAGAATTGACAATTTCGCGCAACTGGGCTTTTGTCACTTTTGTTTTTGAAAAATCGAGGAGCACGCGTTTGCATCCGTCACTATGCAGCAAATCAACTTTATCTGTTATGGAAAACGCCTTTTCTGGCATAACAAATGAGCCATCGCTGCCAGACGCAATTTTAAACGTCGCGCCTTCTTTGTCGGTGAAATACGTAAAATCGTATGACTCGGGAAGCTTAAAGCGCATTCTGAACAACTGTGGATACGCGAATACAGGAATAAGCAGGCGCGAGCGCACAGAAAGCGGAAACGTTGCCAAAAGGTTTTTGCGCGAATTTTCATACGGCATGACAAACGCACGTATATTTTGATTTTCAAGCCATGATACTGCCCAACGATTGAATGTATAGAGATATGGTCCTGCGATCACATTTACGCGTGTTTTTCCTTTGAGCAAAGACAAATGCGCCACGTTATTTGCAATAAATGTCGTATAGCCGTCTGCAATGAGCGCATCAAGCGTAGCGCGTAAATCTGCTTCGCTTGCCGCAGGACAAAACGGATCAAGCGAAACAATCACTTGTTTTTTGGGAAACGGCAAAACAGATGTGTGATTGACAAAGTCGTACTGTGTTTTGCTGTTCAACTCAACAATAACGCGCACAGGATGAGCTGCTTGCACAACAAATACGTCAGCAACAGACGACACTTGCACATACAATCCTTCTGGAAAAAAGGCAAGCTCCTCTGTTTTTACAGGAGTCAAGTCGAGCACAGGAAGCTGTTGCACGCCGGGATGTTTTTTGTAGCGCGACAAATCATTCGGCAGAACATGCGCGTATCGCTTTGCAGAAGATTTTGTCTGCAAAAGATATACGCTGTCACCAACTTTAAAGCCAGAAGGAATGTCTATCCAGCGCACCCCGTTTTCCGCAATTTCAACACTACGCACTTTGTGGCTTTCACGACCTGTGTCATCTTGCCTGTGCAGCCTGATTGAATCGCCGGGATCGGGCTCATACGTACCGCCTTTAAGACGCGCAAGCTGTATGTGAACGCGGCTGCCTGTTGCGCCCTGCATTTCAGCAACAAGCTCTTTAGGCGCTTGTTTTAGCGCAGCGATTTTGCCAAGGTAAATCCCCGTACCACCTGCCTGATGAGGATTCAGTATCGCTTCGCCAGCTTTTTCAACAGCTTCCTGTTGTGTTTTAAAATTATACCAATATGATGTTTTCGTTCGTGCAAAATCTGAAGCGAGCATGCGTTTTGCCGTAACGATTGCGCCTTTTTTATCTTCTTGCCAATGGTCAATCACATGGCGATATGCGGCAACAACTGCGCCCACATACTCCGCGCTTTTCATGCGCCCTTCAATTTTGAACGATTCAACACCTGCTTCAACAAGCGCAGGAATTTTTTCAACAAGCGCTAAATCGCACGGTGAAAAATAATACCCCTGCGAAACGCTGCCAGAAATTTCAGCGGTGTAATAGCGACGGCACGCTTGCGTGCACATGCCGCGATTTGCGCTTTTTCCACCGAGAAAACTTGAAAAAAGGCATAAACCCGACTCGCTCACGCAAAGCGCGCCGTGTACAAACACTTCAAGCTGCGCATTCGTCTGCGATTTTATCAATGCTATCTCTTCAAGCCCCAGTTCGCGTGCAAGCACTACACGCTTGACGCCCTCTCTGCTCAGCAAGTTGACCCCCGCAGCGCTCTCCACATTCATCTGTGTTGAAGCATGCAGCCGAAGATGTGGAAAAAATTCCTGCACCATTCTGATAACGGCAAAATCTTGCACAATGAGCGCGTCAGGTTGCACCTCATTCAAATAGAGAAGCAGTCGATACAGTTGCTCTGTTTCGCGCTCTTCACATACAGTGTTTACCGTAACATATATTTTTTTATTGCGACGGTGCACCGCGTCTACCGCAGCTTCAAATTGATTCCATGCAAAATTCGTCGTGCGCATGCGTGCATTGAAACTTTTTAGCCCAAGATATACCGCATCTGCGCCTTCTCCTATTGCTGCATCAAGAGATTCTATATTTCCTGCCGGTGCAAGTAATTCTGCCATAGCAAAATAGTATAGCAAAAAATTGCGGCATATGCCAGTATGCGCGCTGCATTTTGTCAAAGATACAAATGCCCATTCATTCTACTGGTATGAATGCCCCATTTTTAATTGCTTCGACACGCCAATTCTCTTTATGATGCGCAATTACCGCTTCAAGCGTACCGTTTTGCGCAACCGCAAGCAGCGATTTGCAACCGCTTCTTTTTAACATCCTTGCCGCAGTTAAATTTACCGGATACGTGCAAGAGGCGGCAACAGACGGGTCTGCGTTTTGCCAAAATCCTGCATGTGCAACTTCCTGCGCAGCGGCAGCGACAGCCTCTTTGCTCCACGAGTCGCTTTCAGGCGACACATACATCGCCGCATCAAGTATTTCATCAGTAAACGAATTGACAATCATAACAACATCTTCTTTGTCGCCAAGCCGTGCGTTTTCATTTTGAATCCAGATGTCGCGCGCCGCATTAGATGTATACCAGCCGCTTGAAAGCGACAAGTCGTTGCCAAGTTCGCTCACACAACCGTCTCCTTTTGTGCGCAGATGGACAATCACAACATCTCCTGCATTGACTTCTGCCGCAGGAAGCATGCACGACTTGTCGCTGCCGTCTGCTGCGCTTGAAATGGTGATGCCGGCAATGTTGCCAGCAGTGAGTGCGTACAATTCTACGAACTCGCATTTGAATTTGTCTGAAGCATACATCGGATGAATGCCGCTTATAATCATACGCGGCACGCGCGCGTTGAATCCGACAAACGGGATGCAAAACGTAAGCGTGTTGCCGTTTTCATCTTGCGCTTCGCCATACAGTTCGTATTGTTTGCCAGCAGCAAATTCCTGTTGAGCAGTTGCGCGTGCCGTGCGCCCGTTATTTTCATATGAGATAACAACAGGGATGCCGTTCGTTTCTCCTGAAACAGCGGCAAGCGCTGGGGCAAGCGCGCTCAAATCGCTTGCAGCGATGCCAGAAGATTGCTCATCAACTGGCGTAACAATCGCGCCAGTGATTGTTACCTTTTTTGAAAACGTCAGAGAAACAGACTGCGCGCTTGACGCCGCATAGAATTCAAGCACAGGCGGCACGTAGTCGCCGCGAAGCAACTGCAAGCCTTCGTCAGTAACTTTGCAAGAAATGGGGCATACTGCAAGCAGTACTACAGCTGATACAGCGGCAACTTGCAAAAGCCATATCGATAATTTTTTTATCATAGAGCCTCCTTCAGAATTAAACTTGTTCGGAAACAGCAGTTTCAGAACAGGTTTATTATCATTTCATGTTTTAAATCGCATTTTTTTTACAAAAAACGGAAGTTTGAAAAAAGATTTTTTTGAATTTGGAAAAAGGAAAGCCTGAAAGGAAAAAACCTTTTGAAAGGTTGTGTCCTTTCAGAGAAACTATGTTAATCTTGATACGCGATTGACGCACCCATGTTGAGCGATGTGTCATAAAACGACAGCACGTCATTTGTAAATCGTTTGTCGAGCATTTGCTTGTACGTCATAATGTTGCCTATGTAGTTGAGCGTGCTTTGTGGCGTTCCGTTTGAGCGTACGCGCGTGGCGCCTGCATTGTACATGGCAAGCGCAGGAACTGCATTGCCTGCAACGTTGAGACAAAATCGCAAATGCGCCATACCATACTGCGCGCTCGTCGCTGCATTAAAAAAATCAGCTTCAGTGAGTTGTGGAAATGAGCGCGAGTTGAGCTGAAAAAGTCCTCGGTCAATAGAATTATTTGAATTGTAATTGACAGCGTTAATATTGTAGCGGCTTTCCGTATGCGCGAGTGCAAATGCAAGTGACAGCGGAATGTCGTTTTTATCTGCTTGTTCGAGAATCGCTATGGCAATGTTTCGGTTGCCTGTTTCGTTCATGTAAAACCATTCAACAGCGGCACGCGATGACGGCTGTCGGTACAACGCAAGCCCATCGTCGCCTCTGCGCACTGAAGAAGAAAAATAGGACACATCTTCTACAGGCATGTCTGTTTCAACAGCAATAATTTCGCGCGGCGTGACAGTTTGCGAAACAGGCGTGAACGGAATTATCTTTGATGCAGGAAGAAAAATATAAATGCATGTTGCAACGACTGTAATGAAACAAAGCAATATAGCTGTAAAGCGGCACATGTACAAAAACTCAGTATTGTCACCCTTGTATCGCATAGTGTATATGGTGGCACAAAATTACGTTTAATGCAAGCATGCGGCGCGCATGGACATGACAGCCACATACAGCAACGCATTACTGCAACGAAAACTGCACGACAGAAGAACGAGTCGGCTGTTCTGAAAAATACACATATTGCGCATGCTTTGCGCTCATCGCGTCAATAAAGTGCGCCGCTTGTTGCTCGGAAAATTCTTTTGGCAGTGCAAAACCTATGACAGACGCACAGTCTTTTATGCGCCGCGCGGTATGGCACATAGCAGCAGTAAATTGCACAGCGCTTTCTTCCGATTGCATGACGTTGCCGCCGCATTCAGGCACAATGATTTCATACAAGTTGTGCAATTCGCGACATTTCAAAAATGTGCGTAACGCGGCAAGAAACGATTCGTCGTAACCTCCTTCACTTAATTCAACGCTACTCCACAATACGCGCACTACAACAATATGCGCGCCATTGAATGAACAGGCAAATTTTTCCAATGCTGTTGCATCGAGTGGGATTTCATGTGCATTTAATAAAATCAACTGCTCGGTAGAAACAATCTGTCCGTTGTCTTTGAAAAAGAGTTTGCTTTCTCGTGATGAGAACTGCGCTTGTATTTTCATACGATGATTTTAAACCACCTATCCTGTCGCGAACAACATATCGCAATCGGATTTACTACCTTTTATGCGATACAAGCGACAGATGGTAAACCTTGTTACAAGTAAAAACACCCTTCATGCAAGGCACAAAGGTCACCTGCTCAATACGCTACTCGGTCAATATTTTAATAACTTCAGCTTTGTCTTGCGTATTGAGAATAAGCTGCCGCTTTTCTGGACTCTTGAATAAAAGGCTTACCTCTGCAAGGAACTGCAAGTGCGGGCCTGTTTTATTTACTGGAGAAAGCGTCATAATAAAAATGCGACACGGTTCTTGGTCGAGCGAATCAAAATCGACAGGTGCATTTGAAATGCCAATACATGCGACAAGATCGCTCACTGAATCTGTCTTGCCATGTGGAATAGCAATGCCATGCTTCATGCCAGTAGACATTTTGCGCTCACGGTCAAGCACGCATTCTCGTGCAGCAGCTTTATCTGATACTTTGCCTGCTTTTACAAGGATGTCGAGCATTTCATCGATAATTTCTTCTTTCGTCGTTCCCTTCAAATGAAGTTCTACTGTGTCAGTAGTTAAAACTGTCTTTAAGTCCATAGCTCATAGTGTAAGTCTAGTTTTGCATCTTGTCAAGCATGTGAATTGCATTATGTAAAATTTACCTGAAAGAAACTTGCGGACAAGAGAGAATACACTGATTACCTTGAGTGCGAATTAATCAGTGTTTCCTTAAATATGTCGCTTTTTCGTATGAGCGCACAAATTAACAATTACCAGTGAACACATGTAAAAGATATTCGTTTGCAATGTGTGCAAGGCGGCGTACTGTTGCAACAGGAGTCGGCTCGCCGTCTGCCATGCGATAGCGCGGAAAGAAGCGCGTAATATGCAACGGAATGTTTTTATCAATTTTTGAAACCCAGCTTGCAAGCGCGCGCATTTCTTCTTCGCTGTCGTTAAAAGGCGGCACAATAAGCGTTGTCAATTCAACATGCGTGCGGCTATGACAAAGCGTTATGGCATTCTTAACAATTTCAAAATTGCCGCCGAGTTTTTTATACCAGTTGTCAGTAAATCCTTTTAAATCGATATTCATCGCATCAACATACGGGAGCACTTTTTCAAGTACTGACACGTTCACCGAACCGCTCGTGACAACAACATTTTTCATGCCGCGCGCATGTACAAGGCGAGAAACGTCAAGTACGTATTCCCACGATATGAGCGGCTCGTTGTACGTGAATGCAACGCCGATGTTTCCGTATCTTGCAAGTGCTGCCGCTTTTTGTGCAAGCGCTTCGGGCAATACGTATTCAGTTGCTGTATCATTTCCAACTTGCGAAATGCTTGCGTTTTGACAAAACGGACAATGCAAGTTGCAGCCAAAACTTCCCACAGAAAGAATCATACTGCCAGGATAAAACAAAAACAAAGGCTTTTTTTCAATGGGGTCAAGCGAAAGAGATGTGAGTTTTCCGTAATTGAGCGGTACAATGTTTCCGTTTTTATTTGATCGAGCACGACACTGTCCTACTTGCCCTTCTGCAAGCGAGCAACGGTAAAAACACGTAGTGCAGATGATTTTTTGCCTCTGGTTTATCACGGACACTTTCCTTTCCGCTGCGCTTGCACTGTGTTGCGCTCCCAAAACACGTTGTCAGTGTAGCCTTGAATCGCTGCATTTTCGTTTACGCGCAAAAGCCGCTTTTCTGCAAGCAGACAATACTCTTTGTTGATTTCAATGCCGCAGTAATTTCGTGCAAGTTTTTTTGCAACAACAGCTGTTGTACCGCTTCCAAGAAATGGGTCGAACACGAGGCTCCCTTGACACGAACTTGCAAGAATCAATTTGGCAATGAGCTTTTCGCTCTTTTGCGTCGGGTGCTCGGTGTTTTCACTCATCGACCAATACGGCACTGTAATGTCGTCCCAAAAATTTGACGCACCGGTTAAACGAAATTTTCCATTATCGGTCTCCTGCCAATCTTTCGGCACGCCATTCGCGCGGTATGGCGCAACAACACGGCGTTTTTGCTTCACTGCATCCGCATCAAAATAATAATTTTCACTCACCGTTGCAAACAAAATGTCTTCAGAACAATTTTTCCAGTTTGATTTTGCGCCTCTGCCCTTTTCGCGTTGCCACGTAATGCGGTTGCGCACAATCAAATGTCGCGAAACAACAGCATACATCGCCGCCATGCATTTCCAGTCGCCGCACAAATACAAACTCGCATCTTTCTTGAGCAACCGTACAACTTTTGGAAACCATGAGTTAAGATACTGCGCATATTCATCATCGCCGCGCTTGGTGAATTTTGTACCGTGAAAATTTTTCGTGATGTTATACGGTGGGTCGAGTATCATCAAATCGACGCAGTTTGACGGAAAACAGTCTATTGCAGAAATCATGTCATCGTTAAAAATTTTATTAACAATTTCAAAATGGGAAAGCGCGTCATGTGCATGGCAGAGGTGCGGCGTTAATAATTCTCTGTCGCTGTCAGCAAGCGTCACTGTATGGTTTCGCGGCGAGTATATTTTTGCAGCCTTGTCTTGCGCCATATGCATCTCCTCATTTTATTAACGCCGTGCCATATTTAGCAACGCCAGCCTGTTTTAGAATGGCATCTTGTTTTAATAATGGCGCACTACTTCAAATCGTTCCAAATCGGGATTTTCATCTGGGTCGATTCCCGCTTTTCTGCACGCAATGTCTATTTGCTCTTCAACTGTATTCACCGACTCAAGATTAGGCAAAAGAAGGCCGCGACGCGTACCTTTCGTCACAATGATGCCAAACCGCTTTACATCAAGCTCATCTTTTGAAGCAATTTTTTCTGCCGCCCCCAAAACGTCAACGCTATACACAAGAAGAGGAAGTTCGCGTTCAGTCACAGGCGGAAAACGCGGGTCGCGCGTAGCGGCGCTTATGGCGTTTGCAATGATTTCTTCTGCGAGCGATGAGCATGTGGCTCCTATCGTTCCAATGCAACCGCGGAGCAATCCCTCCTTTTTGAGCGACACAAATGCGCCAGCACGATTGTTAAGCAGTTCGTCAGAAAGTTTCCATCCTGTGACCGACGAATCGCTGCATACAACTTTGCCGTTTTGCACGCGCAGCATTTTTCCCGTCGTTACATACATTTCAATCGTGGCTCGCGCGAGACGCACATATTCATCTTCGCGTTTTTTTCGTGCATCAAGCTCGCTGCGTTCAAGTGCCTCGTACTGCTCCAAAAAATTGCGGCGTTCGTCGCAAGACAAAACATCGTACATGCAAAATCCGTAACCTACGCCAAACGTACCTTCGTGCGAAAGCTTTTGTGCATGCACCGCCGTACAATCAAGCGCGCCTGCCATAATGACAAAAGAACGATGCCCGCATTCTGCCGCGCTTTCACAAAAATCAGGAGAGAATGAAAAAAGTTTTCCAAAATCAGCTTCGCCCATCACTTCCATAATGCGCTCATCATACTGCGGACCTTCTTTGCGAAAGCCGTATGGACCGTCAGCTTTGAGCACATGCGACAAATCGCCGCTTGCAACAAACACAACGCGTTTCCCCATGTTTTCCGCTGCCAGTTTAATGCATTCGCCGAGCATATAGTGATTTTTATACGACTGCCCCGAAAGCCCTACACGCACCACTTTGTAATCAGTGCAATATTTATTAATAAAATATAGCGGCACCATCGTTCCGTGGTCAAGCGATTTGTCGCGCTCGCCTTTTGTTCCTGCCGCAATGCCGAGCTCCGCCGCTTTTTCGCACATTGATGCGACAAGCTGCTCGTCATATGAAACGTGAAAGCGAACATTTGGCGCATTGAACCGTGAAAAATTGCCAAACGCTTCTGCTCCTGGCGAAATGTGAAAGTAATCAGCATAGAGCGTTGCATGTGGCGATGTTATGACAATAGTTTCAGGCGCAAGCTCTGCGATTTTTTTTGCAACAGTTTCATATGAAGCAACACTCATTGCAATTTTGTTTTCTTCTCCCTGCCCAATCTCATGTACAATGAGCGGCGGATGCGGCACCATAAACGCACCAACGATTGCCATAGTCGCCTCCAAAATAATAATTATTATTTTAACTTGCGTCTTTTTGCAAACGCAGCTTTTCTGTCTGCAACTCTTTCTTCAAAACGCTGCTTAACAAGTGCAAGCGATTCTCGATAGCTCAAACTAGAAATACGCGGAAACCGTGCAACAAATTTTTCAAAATCAAAATGATGCTCATTAAACGAATCAATTTTTTGCATGAGCGAGTCGCTGAATTTATTGCGCTCAACAGCAGCATGCTCTTTTATAGATGCAAACATATCTGCTATGCTCGTGCTGATAAACCATTGCTCTCCTGCGTATCGCTCTCGCAATGATTCGCCAAATTCTTTGAGCTTTGCCATAGTCGTACTGAAATCAATCAATTTATGGATTGTTAATAACACGTCAACAATAAATACAAAGGCAAGTCCGTCTGCCAAATACATAGTGACAGTGCTGTCAATTTTATGGACCATACGGTCTACAAACGGTTGCACAAAACGAACAACAACAAGCCCCAGCACGCCGAATAGCGTTGAGTTGAGCAGGCATACGCGTCCGTTTATATTAAATTTACGTTCAGAATAATCCCACCATTTCATTTTAAATATCTTTTCCATTTGCCAGCTCGTAACATACTCCACAAACGAACAGAGCGCCATAGACGTGACAAAAAGCGTTATCCACGATGCCCGCACTTTTTCTGGAAGCATCATGACAACAAGACCGCCGAATCCATAGACAGGGCAAATAGGACCGTGCAAAAATCCACGATTGATAAATTTATGCTCGTAAAAGACGCCAACATACAAGACCTCTGAACACCAGCCGATGAAACTGTACAAAAGAAAAATGAGAAACAAGTGGCACAAGGGAAGCATTTGAATTGCAGATGGAGCAAAATTTTCTGCCTTATTGATAAAGTCCATGCCAGTACTGTTCGCTTCCGCGCATCTCCTGTACGCTCTTCTTCGCACCTGCTCGGCACTCGCTTCGCGGTTCAACTCCCACGACTCACAGCAGCACTACCGATTTTCACAATGTCTATTTTTGGAACAACTAATGTTTAGCGGCTGGGGGGAGTTGAACCCCTACACCAAGCTTGGGAAGCTCGTATACTACCGCTATATTACAGCCGCGTCAGTTAAATAATGATACTCAAAAAACGCATGTGTGTAAAGAGCTAAATAAAATTCCTCTCTTTGCAGAGTGCGCCTCATTCCGTTATACTATGACCATGCATAGTATTCCCGATTACACAGTGCTCTACTCTGACAATGACATCGCCGTGCTCAACAAGCGAAGCGGGTTGCTCGTGGCAAGCGATAGATACGATGAAACTGCGCCGCGTCTCGACATACTCGCTGAAAAAGAATTTGACAAATTGTTTGCCGTGCACCGCATTGACAAAGATACATCGGGAGTTATCGTATATGCACGGAATGAACAGGCGCACCGTTCACTTTCGCAGCAGTTTGAAAGGAGAGGTGTTGAAAAAATATACCACTGCCTCATATATGGCCGCCCGCTATGGCAAAATCTCCATGTATCGCTTCCATTGCTTCCCGACGGCGATGCGCGTCATCGTACTGTTGTAAACAAAAAAAGCGGCAAATATTCAATCACCGATTTCCGATTGCTCTGTGTGTGCGGCGCGTACTCATGGATTGAGGCTGTTCCAAAAACTGGACGCACTCATCAAATACGCGCGCACCTTGCCGCAAACGGCGTGCATATTGTGTGCGACCCGCTTTATAGCGGCAATCAAAAACCAGTGCGCTTGAGCGAAATAAAGCGGGCATGGAATGGAGACGAATTTGCAGAAAAACCGCTTTTGAGCCGTCTTGCACTCCACGCATACAGCTTGACAGTTTTACATCCGACCACAAACGAGTACATGACGTTTACTGCGCCCTATCAAAAAGATATGGATGCAACTCGCAAGCAACTTGCCAAACTATACAAGGCAGACCCTCTCAATGAAACAGCATAAGCAAGTAAAATTATTAATTATTAATTTTTTACTCATTGTCTTTGCCGCGTGTTTTTCAACAAACGCATCTGCAAAAAATTGGAGCATATCAGTTTCACCTATTTTGGGTTTGCATATAGGAAAACTCGGAGAATACGTTTTTAATAAAAATGCAGATGGCGAATACAAAAAATTAAGTCAGCTCAACTGGGAAATAAAACCGATTTTCCATTACGGAGGGCAGCTTGCAATAGCATGGAAATGGCTCTCGCTCTCGGCATATGGACAAGGCTGCATTCCCATGCGGTGTGGCAACATGGACGATTCAGACTGGCTCAACTTAAACAGCGTAAAAAACATTTACTCAATTCATGAAAACTCGCTCGCTTCATCATACTCATTCGGCGGAACATTTGCATATACGTTTCGTCCGCAAGACACATTTGCGCTCCAATTTTTTTGCGGCATTGACTACGAGTACATAGCAATGGAGGCGCGCAACGGATACGGCTGGTATGGCGAAGGCTGGAATACAGCTGCTGTATTGGAAAAAGGCGCGTGGGATGGAAACGGTACAAAATTTTATGAAAAAGTTGCTGGCATAGATTATATGCGCGAAACAGTGCGCACATGGCTTGGGTGCGGCATGGAGATGAAATTTATCAATAATCGCCTTTCGCTAACGTTGTCGTTTTCGCTTTCACCGTATCTATACGTCCAGTCACTTGACCACCACTATGGTAATAATAAGCAACACTACAATATAGACATCATTCATGGAGTCTTATCTGCGTATAAACCACGCGCGCTTGTCGTGTTTAATTTTAATAAAAACTTTTCAATTTTTTTAGACGCATCGTGGATATTTTCACAAATCGTGCAAGGCAAAACATATAGAGCATTGTCTGTTAATACATGGAATTTGCTTGCAGCAAAAGGCGGCGCAAGTTTCAATTACGCTGACATCTCTCTCGGCGGCACATATCGCTTTGCTTTCTGATGTACGGAGAAGTCGGCGCACCTCATTTTGCGAAATGCTTTCGCACTCTGTCAACGCCTTTTTTAATGCGCACAGAAAGTATGCGCCGACGCGCTTGGTCTTCCACAATGTATATAGTAGTGCCATCTACAAGCACATCCCCTGCATTCGGAAGATAGCCGAATTTTTCAAGCAACCAGCCGCCGAGCGTGTTGAAATCGTCGGACTCCAAATGCAGTTTGATAATTTCGTTTACATCGTCAAGCTTCATGTCGCCTGGCACAATGTATTCCAATGTATTGATAATTTTTATGCGTGCTTCGGGTGCAATATCGCTCGTAGCGTTTTCGTCAGTCATGCGGCCAAACACGACGCGCATGACATCATCCAACGTAACGATTCCTGCAGTGCATCCTTGCTCGTCGAGTACTACGGCAAAATCGTTGTGCGCTTTTTTAAATGACGAAAGCACTTCAAGCGCGGTAAATGTTTCAGGCACAAAAAGCGCATCAGTCATGTTGCGTTTAATAAAATCACTGCGTTCAAATTCTTTGCTCGACGCAAAAAGCACTGCCTTATAATCAAGCACACCGACAACTGAATCAAGCGAATGTTCGTACACAGGCACGCACGAACAGCCTGACGACAAAAACAGCGTTGCGGCTTCGTTGCTCGTATTGCTCACAGAAATGGCATTAACAAATGAACGGTGCTTCATAATGTCATGCGCGCTTAAATCACTAAACTCAAATATTTTGGTGAGCATTTTGCTCTCGTCAGCTTCAAGCGTTCCTTCACGAAGCCCCACTTGAATGAGCATTTTTATGTCGTCTTCAGTCACTTCATCGCCAGTAGTTTGCCAAAATGCTCCTGCAACATATGAAACGCCACGCGCAATCTGCGAGAAAAACCACACAATGGGAAAAAATATTTTTGTGAGCGCGCTAAGAACAGGCGCAAACGTGAGCGCAATTTTTTCAGGATACAGCACGGCGGCAGTTTTTGGAACAATGTTGCCAAAAATTGCGACAAGCGAAGTAATCATAACTGTTGCAATGCCTACGCCGCTTTGCCCTACGAGCGAAACTGCAAGTGCTGTTGCAAGCGATGCTGATGCGGTGTTGAAAAAATTTGTACCCACGAGCACGAGTGTAAGCAGTTTGTCAATGTCGTTTCGAAGATGCAGCGCAGTTTTTGCATTGCGCTTGTTGCTCTGCACAAGGTGGCGCAGCGTTATTTTTGAAAGCGAAAGATATGCTGTTTCAGATGCTGCAAAAAATGCGATAAGCGCGACGAACAGCAGCAACACTAGCAGAATGATAATTATGCGCATCATTGCACCGTTCCCTCTGATTCAATGCATGTTACGTGCACATTATTAACGCTGCGCTCTTTGATTGACAACACAACAAACCTGTAGCCATTAGATATGACGCAATCTCCCGCTTGTGGAAGATTATTAATTTTTTCAGTGAGCCAACCGCCAAGCGTCTCGTTCATATCAGAGGTTAGCGAAATATGCAACAGCTCGTTTACATCACGCAAAAGCATGCTGCCGTGTGCAATAAAATCACTTGTATTTTTTATTTTGACATGTGCTGTCTTGTTGCGCGCATTTTTTTCTGTTACGCCGAAAATCTCTTGCGAGATGTCGTCTTGTGTGATAATGCCGTCAGTACCAGAATACTCGTCGATGACAATCGCAAGCGACTGCCTGTTTTCCGTAAGCATGTGCTGCGCTGAAGACATTTTTTTTGTGCCAAGTATAAAAAGCGGCTCACGCATCACATTATGCATGGTAAATCTTTTAGGGTTTGTTTTATATGCAAGCAAATCTTTTATGTACAGCACGCCAACAATGTCGTCAATATCTTTGCGAAAAACAGGAAAACGTGAAAAGTGCGTGCGTTCCGCAGTCTCAAGAATTTCGTAATACGTTGCGCTGTTACGGAGCGCAATGATTTTTGTACGCGGCAGCATAATGTCCTGCACTTCTAAATCGGTAAACTTGAACACCCTGCGCATCATAACGTTTTCAGTTTTTTCGAGCACGCCGTTTTCAGCGCCTACATCGATAAACGTTTTGATTTCTTCTTCTGTAAATGACTGCGCGCGCGGTTTTGTGCTTATGCCAAAAAGATGAAGCACCGTATGCGCTCCAGCAGTAAACACGCGTGACACTGGCTTAAAAATTGCCACGCTCGCTGCAACAAATCCTGAAAGCCCATATGCAAAAAAATCGGGATTGCGCGTAGAGAGAGACTTCGGCGTGATTTCGCCAAAAATTAATAAGAGCGGTGTTGTCACAAGCGCGGCAATGCCAACACCACGCTCTCCAAAAAGCGTAAGCGCAACAGCGGCAAGAATTGCAGAGAGCAAAATATTTACTAAATCATTTGCAACGAGCAGCGTATTGATGAGCATATCTTTTTGTTTGAGCAAGCGGCTTACGCGGACTGCACGTTTGTCGCCGCCCTTTTGTTTTATGCGGAGATGCAATTTGTTCATTGAAAGAAATGAACTTTCAGAGATTGAAAAGAGCGCGGAAAGCAACAGCAAAATGACTGTCGCTACAACGAGTAAAACTATCAATACATTTTCAGGAGGTTCTGCTTCCATAATTACTTTGCGTCTGCTGCTCGTATAGCTTGCGCTGCGCGTTCTTCTGCAATGAGCGTTTCAAGATGCGTTATTGTCTGTCGAATGTTTTCTGCGTGCATGCTTTCAGGCGCGGCATTGCATGAAAGTTGAAAATAACGCAGTATTGCATCGTAATCGGTTGAACCGCCAGAAGCAAGCATAGTGCCTGCAAGATAATACGCCTGTTGTACATGCTCAGCGTCAAGTTTTTTCGACATTGCAGCATCCACAAAGCATTGCGCCGCGCCTGCTACATCTTGTTTTGAAAACGCAAAAAGCGCGTCTGCCGTTGCCGCTTCAAGCACGTATTTTGGCACAAGCCCTGTTTCATTTTTTTTATCGAGCGTTGGCACGGAACGAATGACATCGAGGAGACACCAGCCGTAACCGTTAGGCATGCGTTCATACAGCGCATTGAGGGCGCGCACTTTTTCCGCCCCACGTGATTTTTTGAGCACCTCCACTGCACTGCTAATCGTTTCGTTTTCAGTTTGCCGCTCCTTCACCATGCGCGCATATAATTCAGGCGAATTATACGCGCTATCGTAGATGAGTTGAGCAAGGTAGTAGCCTTCACCTGTCAACAAAAAAACAGCAGGCATATCGACAATATTATACATGAGCACAAGCTGCGCCTTTTTTTCTCGCTGCGCTGCGCTTTCATCATCAGAAAAATTGATGTTCACAAGCACAAGCGTATCTGAAACTGCGTCAACGAATTCTTTTCGTTTGAAAACAGTTTCTTGCAGCACAGTGTTTCGCTCTGTCGCATATGCGCGTGCATTTGAAAATACAAGCAATATATTTTTGTGCTGCTTTTGCGCAATCTTTTTTGCGGCATCAAAATCATGATGCCAGCCGTTCGCGTCTGTTTTTGCAGCTGTTCCGCACGAGACAAGCAACGCGCACACAAAAAAAACAACCGCCCCCATGCGCACGCTACGCGTATAAAACAACGCGCGCAGAAAAGAGCAGCTTTTCATTTTTTCAAAATGCATCATAGCAGTATTATAAAATTTCACACGCATCGTTGCAATGCATACTGAAAATATAAAATGCCCCACACTCATAGCAATTAAAGGCATGTCCATGCATCTAGTGCAATTGCATTCCCACAAAATTGCGCGCACCATTCATAAATGCGGCGGCATCCATCGCTTTTTTGCCTTGCTTCTGCAACTTTGTAACGGCAAGCATACCGTCGCCTGTTTTCACAAAGATGCCATGCTTTTTGTGAAACGAAAGCACAGTGCCGCTCGGTGCAGCAAGATTTTTGCCAGCACTACCATTTTTCCACGCAGCATCATTTCTGCCATATGTGGTGCCAGCCTCACACGCGAAGTTTTCCCCGTCTGCGCCATGTTCCACGTCACCTAGCGCAACATGTGCTTCAAGTATTTTCAACTGCTCGCCATCTGCAAGCGTCCATGCGCTCGGCACAGGCGAATATGCACGCACATGTGCCTCAATTTTTTTTGCACTTTTCCCCCAGTCGATGCGGCAATCATCTTTTGCAATCACTTTTGTATATGACGCTTCGCCTTGTTGCGCTGTTCCATTGGGCAGCACGCCATACTTTGCGCAATGCACAAGCACATTTTTAATAAGTTCTGCACCGCGGAGCGCACAATAGTCAAGCAACGAACCGGCAGTTTCCATGCCATGCAACGCAACGATTTCCTGAACAAGAATGTCTCCCTCATCCATAGCAAGCGCAAGACGCTGTACAGTGATTCCCGTTTGCGCATCGCCGTTTAGAATTGCCGCGTTTACCGGAGTGGCGCCACGATATTTTGGCAACAGCGACGGATGAAGATTGATGCCGCCACATTTGAATAGCGCAAGAAATTTCGGTCCAAAAATATGACCATATGCAAAGCATACAAGTATGTCGGGACTGATTGCGGCAATCTGTTCGCGGCATGCAGCATCAAGATGCTCCGGCGTAAAAACAGGAATGCCTCGTTCGCCGGCGGCAGTTGCTACAGCCGTTGGTACGGGTGTTTTGTGCCGCCCCTGTGCGCTTGCAGGATTTGTAAGCACCCCGACAATTTCATAGTCGGTTGCATTTTGCGCAAGCAGTGAAAATGTCTTTGCAGAAGCGTCAGGACTTCCCGCATAAAGCACTCGAACCATCAGAATACCTGTTGATTTAATCTACTATAGAATTCACTGCTTCCACATCATCGCCATTTGGAACGATTACTTTTATGCCTGCCTGCACAAGTTTTTCTTTGTAAAAATCCTGCGTCATCGTGTATTTTGTTCCTAAAAGTCCGACTGTCGCCATTCCATTTTCTTTCAATTTTTCTGCTGTTGCCTCTGCAATATGGATTATTGGAATTGAAATGCGGCTGCCAATTTGCGGAGCGACTTTGTGCATTGTGTTTGTACAGATAATTATGAAATCTGCACCTGCTTTTTCAAGCCGTACGGCAGCATCTGACAGCACATCGGCACTTTTATTCCATTCTCCCTGCGCTTGATATTTTTCAATCTCATCAAAATCCACGCTGTATAAAAGAATCTTTGCCGAATGAAGACCGCCTAACGCTTTCTTTATCGTTTTGTTTATAATTTGATAA
Source organism: Treponema sp. (assembly GCA_017446265.1). Lineage (GTDB taxonomy): Bacteria > Spirochaetota > Spirochaetia > Treponematales > Treponemataceae > Treponema_D. Next base: position 39,646 of record JAFSRD010000031.1, on the reverse strand, counting down.
TAGGTAACGGTGCTTTCCCAACTCATTCCACCAATAAGTCCAATTGTTTTCATACCGATATCCTATAGGCGCCATTTTATAATTTTATTGCACAAGCATTTTTGCAAAATCTTCAGCGGTATACTGCAAATGCGCCGCCACGTTTGCCGCTGGAGCAGATTCGCCAAATTGCGTGATGCAGAATATGTCATTTCGGCTCTCGACAAATTCAAGCCACTCTAGTCCCACGCCCGCTTCTGCCGCCACAACGCGCTTTGCATCTCCAATAATTCTTTCGCGGATTATTGCATTTTGCGCGGCAAAAAGCTTTTCATCGATTACCGAAACAACGCGCACGCTTTTGCCTTGCACCATGCGCGAAGCGGCGAGCGCCATATTGACTTCAGAACCGGAAGCGAGCACCGTAATGTCGGGATGCGTGCTTCCTTCCTGCACAATGTATGCACCAGTGCGGATTGTATTTTTCCAATCAGGGTCAGCTTTTTCGTAAACGGCAAGATTTTGCCGCGTGAGCGCAAGACATACAGGATGGTCGCTGCTTTCGTATGCCATCTTCCACGCTTCAACTGTCTCCTCCGCATCGCCTGGTCTGAGCACTTGCACGTCAGGAATTGCACGAAGCGCAGCAAGCGTCTCAATTGGCTGATGCGTCGGACCGTCTTCGCCTACGTAGATTGAGTCGTGCGTGAACACGTAGATGACAGGCTTTTTCATAAGCGCTGCAACGCGCAACGATGGCCGCAAGTAGTCGCTGAACACGAGGAATGTTGCGCAAAATGGCCGCAAGCCGCCATGCAAACTGATTCCCGCGCATATTGCTGCCATGCCAAACTCGCGAATGCCAAATTCTATCATGCGGCCCTTGCGGTTTTCTGGCGTGTATGTGCCGTCGCAGTTTTCAAGTTTTGTCTGATTGGGGCTCGTCAAATCTGCCGAGCCGCCGACAAGATTGCCATAGCGGTGCGCAATCATGTTGAGCGCTTTGCCGCTCGCAGCGCGCGTTGCAACCGACTCACCAACTTTAAACGGTACGTCAGGTACATCTGCCGTCTGCGCATCTGAATGGAACGCGTCCCACTGCTTTCGCAACTCTGGATTTTCTTTTGACCATGCGTCAAATTCTTTTTGCCACTGTGCTTCACGTTGCGCGCGCGCGTCTTTAGTTGAAGCAAAGTAGTCGTATGCCTCCGGAAGCACGTAAAAATCTTTATCGACAGGAAGCCCCAACGCTTCTTTTACAATTTTTACGCCGTCAACACCGATTGGCGCACCGTGTGCAGCGGCAGTTCCCGCTTGCGGCGCATATTTTCCAATGACAGATTTGAGCATGATGAGCGACGGTTTGTCAGTGCATTTTTTCGCTTCGTCAACGAGTTTGACAATATCTAACGGCTCGTACATTGAACCGCGCAACACGTGCCACCCATACGCTTCGTACCGCTTTGCAATATCGTCGGTAAACGCCATTTCTGTTGCACCGTCAATAGTTATTCTGTTTTCATCGTAAAAGACAATGAGTTTGCCAAGTTTTAGATGGCCTGCAAGACTCGACGCTTCAGAAGCAACGCCCTCTTGCAAGCAACCTTCGCCGACGAGCGAGTATGTGTAGTGGTCTACAATTTTATGCGTGCTCGTGTTAAAACGAGCTGCAAGCATTGTCTCTGCGATTGCGCTTCCAACTGCCATCGCAACGCCCTGTCCGAGCGGACCGCTCGTGTTTTCAACGCCATCTGTCATGCCATATTCAGGGTGACCGGGACACTTCGAGCCGAGCTGCCGAAAATTTTTAATGTCGTCGAGCGACACGTCATAGCCTGCAATATGCAAAATCGCATAAAGCCACATTGAGCCGTGACCCGCAGAAATCATAAAGCGGTCGCGGTCTGCCCATTTTGAATTTGCGGGATTATGCTTTAGGATTTTACCATACAAGACAGCCGCAAGCTCTGCCGCACCAAGTGGAATGCCAGGATGACCTGAATTTGCTTTTTGAATCGCGTCTATTGAAAGACTGCGCACTGAAGTTGCAACTGCATTAATTGCATGTTCGTTCATATTATACCTCGTTTTAAAATTGTTAATTATTAATTTTCAACGCTGAACTTTTTTTGATTGAACTTTTTTTGCAGCGTTAAGCAATGTATTTTTATCTGCATGATTTGCAAGCAGTTTTCTAAAATCATCTTTTCGCACTAATGTTGCAAGCGCGGAAAGCATCTCTAAATGAGATTGCGCATCATACGTCAACAACACGAACATTATGGAAACACGAAGTTCATCGGGAGCATGCATGTCTATTGGCGTTTTTAAATACACAACGCATATTTCCTCATCATCTTTTGATTTTAAAATCGGGCACCGCGCATGAGGGAGCGCAATGCCATTCCCAACAGCAGTGCTCATAATGCGCTCGCGTTCGCACAACGCATCGTATACACTTGCCGCAGAGATGCCTTCTGGCAAAGAAATCATCTGGCTGATTTCTCGATAAATCTCTTCTGGAGAACTGCCTTCAATATCTGTGTAAACACCACCTCTATCGATAAGGCTTGCAATATCCACTTGTACGCTCATATAATCACCCTCTTTATTTTATAACAACAAAACCTTTTCTTTTTTCGTCTTCAATTACTTTGACAAGCGCGCCACGTATCTCTTCAAAGTTTGACTCCATGCCCTCTAGTGAAAGTTTAATCTCATCCATGTCTTCAATGGCAGCAGACGGCTCCATTTCTATCATCTCCAATATTCGCAGCACGTGACTAAAAATTTGTGAAAGGATAACAAGCTCCTGCTGCGGATACAATTCAAGATCTACTACACTGCTGTCTATTTCAAAGACGAGCAAACTCACCGTCTTGTACAATGCAAGTGCACGGTGACGCAGCGGACCAACAGAAAAATCTGCAAACCAATTATACGCTTTACGTATTATATCATGGCGGCCATTAACATGCAACAAAAAAAATCGTTTTTCTGCAACAGTGAGATGAACGTTTTCTGGTAAAATCTGCGCAATGATTTTTTCTGGCTCATATTTTTTATTAAAAAGCTGGTCCTCAATATATGCGTCAAGAATGTAATCGGGCACTGCCAAATTATCTAAAATCCGCTCTTCTGCGGCAACAAGTGCATCTTCTTCGGAAAGTTCGTTCCACTTTCCAACAGCTGGCGCCTCTTCTCCTGCACGCCACAAACGCGTTTCAACGCCGAACGGTTCATATGCAACACGCCTGCTCTGCGCAAGAAATTCTTCAACGGAGCCGCATCCAGACGTGCATAATGTTTCGCTATTGTCCAAAAACACGTGCGCAAGCTGCTCTTCAATTGACGCACACGGACCTATTGTTTCAAAACTTGCAAGCAGCAGCTCTTCAAGCAGTGCATACCAGTTTTGCCGCTCTAAATCGTCTACTTGCACGCGCATATACTTTTCATTGCGCTTTACCGGCATCACTTCAATATGCCCCAAGTCCCAATTCACAACGCGGCACAATATCCTGTCGCCATATTTAAACCCGCCGTATTTAACAAGCGGTTGGAGCGTATTACAGGTTAAATTTACTTTTGCCGGCAGCTCAAAATCTTGCGCAACAAGGTCGATTGCAGCATTCGACGGGTCAGCGGCAATATACTGGGAAGCAAACTCGCTGCCGTAAAGCGCAAATAAATCGCCTGCAGTGCCGTTATCAAATTCGGCAGTTTGCTGCGCAAGCATCTTGCCGTTATACAAAAACGTAAGCTCTGACGGGAGCATTTCCGGGTCAACAAACGGCATGCACCTTCCACCTGCGGCAAAAACGTTTTGCTCCACCTCAAACCGCGTTGGCTTAAAACTGAAAAATTGCTTCGTAAAAGCACCAGAGCGCGTAATGTACAGCCCATTGCTCACTGCAAAAATGCAGCTATGTGTTGCAAGATATTCTTCACACTCTCTGCGTGAAGCACGAACGCCCATCTTTGCAAGCGCGCGCATAAAATCTTTGCTTGAAAAAGCCACACTGTGCGTTCTGATAAATCTGTTGATAAGCGTCTCTGCCTGAACTTTCATGCGCTACACGATACGAATATCTTTTACCGTAAAACCACATTCGTCAAAAATCGTCTGCATCTGTTCAAGCGTAATATCTGTCGCCTTTATCGTAAAACGTCGTGCGCCGTGCTCGTCAGTTTCATCAGTAACGAGCGAAACGATGTTGCCTTTGAACGATGCAATCTTTTCAGAAATTTTTGCAATTTGACCGGGCGTGTCTGCTGCACTCAGCGTTGCGCGCACGCCTTCGTGACGCGCTCCAAACATGTTCGTGAAGAGGTGGAACAAATCGCTTTCAGTTATAATGCCGACAAGAATGCCGTCTTTGATTACAGGAAGGCATCCGATTTGATTGTCAACCATGATGCGTGCCGCTTCCTCGACAACTTCGACTTCGGAAACAGTCACTACTTTTTTTGTCATGATTTTTTCCACAGTGAGCTTTGAAAGAAGATATCCTATTTCATACATGTCAAGCGTTGTTGCATCGGATGGAGCGGCTTTTGCCAAATCATTTTTTGTTAAGATTCCTGCAAGCCTGCCATTTCTGTCGATGACGGGAAGCTTGCTTATGTTCTTTTTCGACATAAGCGCTTTGGCATCCATAAGCGTCATCTCTGGCGCAACATAGACGGGATTCCGTACCATCATATCTTTTACTGTCATAATCGTACCTCCTGCTTTCTATAATAATATACTGCAATTTTTTGCATTTATCCGCCTAAATATGCAGCTTTTACAGAAGCGTCTGCCGTCAAATCTGCCGCATTTCCCTCTTTTGCAATGCTTCCTATTTCAAGGATATATGCCCTGTCCGCAACAGAAAGCGCTTTATACGCGTTTTGCTCAACGAGTAAAATCGTCGTACCGTCTTCGCTAATCTTTTGAATAATCGAAAAAATCTCATCGACAAGGATAGGCGCAAGACCCATAGACGGCTCATCAAGCAAAAGCAGTTTTGGATTCGCCATAAGTCCGCGTCCGAGCGCAAGCATTTGCAGTTCGCCGCCTGAAAGCGTGCCCGCATTCTGCCGTATTCGCTCTTTGAGACGCGGAAAAAGCTCAAACACCTTTTCCATATCACGCTTGATGCCGTCTCTGTCTTTTCGCAAAAACGCACCGAGTTCAAGATTTTCGCGCACTGAAAGGTTGTGAAAAATGCGCCTTCCTTCAGGCACGTGGATAAGCCCCTGCTGCACGATTCTGTCAGGCGCACGCGTTGTGATGTCTTCGCCTCCAAAAATGACTGTTCCGCTTTCCTTTTTCAAGATGTTTGAAATGGCCTGAAGCGTTGTCGTTTTTCCTGCACCATTTGAACCGATGAGCGTAATGACCTCGCCTTCGTCTACAGAAAATGAAATGCCGCGCAACGCTTTGATAGTTCCATACGAAACGCAGAGATTATTTACTTCAAGAAGCGAACCCATTACACTGCCTCCGAACCAAGATACGCTTTGACAACAAGCGGATTTGATTGAATCTCTTCGGGCTTCCCAGAAGCGATAACACGCCCGTAGTTGAGCACAAATATTCGTTCGCATATTCCCATAACGAGCTTCATGTCATGCTCAATCAACAGAATCGTCAATTTAAATTTATCGCGAATGAAATGAATAAGCTGCATGAGTTCCGCCGTCTCCTGCCCGTTCATGCCGGCAGCAGGCTCGTCGAGCAACAGCAATTTTGGGTTTGAAGCAAGCGCACGCACAATCTCAAGCTTGCGCTGCTCGCCATATGGCAAATTTTTTGCAAGCTCTTCGCTTTTGTTTTCAATTTTAAAAAGGTGCAACAAGTGCATCACTTTTTCTGTCATTCGCTTTTCATCGCGGTGGAATCGCGGCGTGCGAAAAAGCGCGTCAGCAGGGTTAATATGCCGCTGTGCATGAAGCGCAATTCTCACATTGTCGCTTACCGTAAGGTTGTCGAACAGCCGTATGTTTTGAAACGTACGCGCAATGCCAAGCTTGTTGAGCGCAGCAGGCTTCATTTTATTGATAACGCGAACGCTGTCGTTTCTGTCCCAAAACGTAATCTGCCCCGATGTAGGTTTATATACGCCGCTGACCATGTTGAACAATGTCGTCTTTCCTGCACCATTCGGTCCAATCAAACCGAAAAGCCCGCCTTCATACAACTCACAGGAAAAATCGCTCACGGCGCACAACCCGCCAAAAACAACAGTTACGCCCGAAGCTTGCAGCACAAGTTTTTCTTTGTCAGGCATTCTGCGCCTCCGATTTTTTATTTCGCGAAATTCCTTGCATAATTTTGTCAAACGCCTTTACAAATGAAAACTCTTTCATGCCCATGAGCCCCTGCGGTCTAAACAACATAACGATGATGAGAATGACAGGATAGATGAGCAACCGGTAGTTTTGCAAAAAACGCAGAAACTCCTGCAAGTATGTGAGTACAAAAGCTGCAACAACGCTTCCTGTCATTGAGCCCATGCCGCCAAGCACGACAAAAATCAAGTAGTCGATGCTTTTTGTAAAAGATGCTTGTTCAGGCTTGACAAATCCAATAAATGAAGCGTACAGTGCACCACCTATGCCCGCTATAAAAGAAGCCATTACAAAGCCAATCATTTTGTATTTGAAAATATTTATTCCGCTTGCGTTTGCAGCAATTTCATCTTCGCGCACTGCAAGAATTGCGCGTCCATATGTTGAGCGTATAAAATTCTGCACTAAAATTATTAACAACGTAAGCGTACCGATTACCACAAAAAATGCAAGCGGTCTGTTTAATGTAAGCACTGTCGGAAACTGTATTCCGTTCGGTCCTTTTGTCCATCGCTTCATATTCACAAGCATGACACGAATGATTTCACCAAAACCAAGCGTCACAATTGCAAGGTAGTCGCCTTCAAGTTTAAGTGTCGGAAAGCCAATGACACATCCGAAAAAAACAGTAATAAGTCCTGCAAGCACAATTGAAAGCGGAAGCGGTACATGCGCATTTGTTGCAAGCAAAATTGTAGAATACGCGCCAATTGCCATGAATCCCGCTTGTCCGAGCGAAAGCTGCCCGGTAATGCCGCAAATGAGATTCACACTTATTGCCATAATCGCATTGATGCCGGCAGCAATTAAAACTTGCGCAGTATACAAACCAATTACAGAAAATTTAATAAGCAACGAAGGAAGCGCCACGAGCAGAATTGCGCATATTCCCGGAACAAGCATATTTTTCAAATTTTTCATATTATTTCCTTATACTTTTTCCCGCTGTGTCTTGCCAAAAATGCCGGACGGCTTTACGAGCAAAATAATTATTAAAATTGAAAATGAAATTGCATCTGCATACTGAGACGAGATAAACCCTTTTGTGAGCGTTTCAGCAATGCCGAGCAAAATGCCGCCAAACATTGCACCGGGAATGGAGCCTATGCCGCCAAGCACAGCCGCAATAAACGCCTTTAAGCCGGGCATGTATCCCATAAGCGGCTCAATGCGCGGATACGCCGTCGCGTACAAAACGCCGCCTGCACCGGCAAGAATTGACCCTATGACAAATGTGATTGCAATCGTGCGGTTTACGCTTATTCCCATAAGTGAAGCCGCCTGCAAATCGAACGAGACGGCTTGCATAGATTTGCCTGTTTTCGTTCTATTGACAAAATAATTCAAGACGAGCATGAGAAATGCGCTTGCCGCTATGACAATTATCTGAATATTTGAAATTGATAAATGTCCGAACGAAAAATTTTTTGTGTCGATAGTCGGGAATGGGCGTGGGTCAGGACCGACAAACGGCAGCACGCGCATAGTGTTTTGCAGGATAAGCTCAACAGCAATCGCCGTGATAAGAGAATTGAGGCGTGGTGCATTTCTGAGCGGGCGGTATGCAAATCGCTCAATGACGAGCGAAAGCAATGCACAAAAAACCATAGCGACAACAAATGCTATCAATAAATTTATTGCGCTTACGCTGACAGTGCCGGCTACTGACATGCCAAGTCCAATGAGTACAAAATATCCTGCATATGCGCCCATCATCACTACATCGCCATGTGCAAAATTAATAAGACGCACAATGCCATACACCATAGTATATCCTAATGCAATGAGCGCATAAATTGAGCCGAGTGAAAGTCCATTAATAAGCTGCTGTAGAAACATAAAGCCTGTATTCATAGCGATTCCTTAACAACATGACGTAATGCGTATTTACACTACCACATATGCAGCAATTTTTCAACAAAAAAAGCGCCTTGCATCAGGCGCCTTTTGTAAACAGTGCAGAAAGCTTTACGGATTAACAGTCGTCTTGTACACTGTTGTCAGTTTTCCATCACTGTCGCGCACAAGCTCAAGCATGACCGCAGACTTTACAGGATTGTGCGCTGCGTCAAATGTAAGGTGCCCCGTAACGTAATCACCGTCTGTCTGTTCAAGTGCAACACGAATGGCTTCTGTGTCAAGCGAACCTGCTTTTACAATTGCATCACGGAGCATATACATGCTGTCATAGCCGAGCACCGCAAATGCAGTGGGATTAGCGTTATATTTTACTTTGAATGACGCAACGAATTTTTTTACCGCCTCATTTGTTGAATCCGCCGCATAGTGATTTGAGTAAAAGCCACCGAGCACTTCGTTGCCCGCTTTTTCAGTCAAACCGTCCCACCCGTCTGCACCGACAAGCGGAGCATCTATTCCCTGCGCACGAAGTTGGCGTGCAAGCAACGCAACAGTGCCGTAGTAATCGGGAAGATATACTACATCAGGATTCGCATTTTTTATTTTTGTAATCTGCGCATTGAAGTCAACATCGTTTGTCGAGTAGGATTCAAGAGCAACAATCTGACCGCCATTCGCCTTGAACGACGCAACAAAATTTTCCTGCAATCCAACAGAGTAATCGTTCTGCACATCGTACAAAATGGCAGCACGTTTTGCGTTGAGCGTTTCGGCAGCAAATTTGCCGCCCACAGTTCCTTGGAACGGGTCAATAAAACATGCACGGAAGATGTAGTTTCCTGCATTTGTAATTGCTGGAGCAGTTGCAGCTGGTGCAATCTGAATGACCTTTCCTGCTTGTGCGTGCGTCGTAATTGCTTGGGTGCAACCAGATGTAAGCGAGCCTATGACAATTTTTATGTTGTTGCGCGTCGTCAGCTTTGTAAACGCGCTCACGCTCTTGTCAGGATTGCCTTCATCATCTTCACTTATGAGCGTAACTTGCTTGCCGTTAATTCCACCTGCAGCATTGATTTCCTCAATTGCTAAATCAACGCCGCGCTTGCACTCCACGCCGTACACTGCTACGCTACCCGAAAGCGGAAACACGCCGCCAATTTTGATTGAGTCGCTGTCGGAACTGCATCCCGCAAAAAACGATACTGCAAGCAGCACAGCTGCTACAAAACATACAATCTTTTTCATATAAACCTCCATAACATCAACTGTTTCATTTTATGTCAAGACTTTAATTATGCTAAATATATTAAAAATATCTAAAGATGTCAAGTTATCAACCTCATCGCCCCAAAAAACAAAACCGCCCCGTACGGAGCGGTTTCCCAAGCAGACATGCACATCAACTTTCTGAAGATGCCTCTGAAGCAGAAACTTCTGGTGTTGATGCTGGTGCTGCCTGCGAGACGGCTGCACGTTTTTCTTTGCGCGCTTTATTTTTCATAGCTGCATTGCATCGCTTGCAAACCATTACTTTTTGCCCGTCAATTTCAACCTCGTAAATAACTTTTACGCCTGTTTTATGGCACACAGGGCATGCACCCCTTCCACGCGACGGAAATTCATACGTGCCTGTTCCGCGATGATTTTTAGACATCAGTCGGCCTCCTTTTTGTCAGCGCGTTCCGCACTTGTTGCTTTCGCGCCGTCCGCTTTTTTAGCAGCTTTCTCTTTCGGAGCAACTTTTTCTTTTGAAGCCGCTTTGTCACCAGCTTTTTTCTCCGGAGATTTTTTTGTGCTCGGCTTCTTTCCCTGCGGCTTTTTGGCAGTTTTCTTTTCTGCTTTTGTTTCACTGTCGCTTGTGTCAAGTTTGTAGTCTACAAGTTCAAGGAGCACAACGTCCGCCGCATCACCCTGTCGAAAACCAAGTTTAAGAATGCGCGTGTATCCGCCCGGACGCTCTTTCATGCGCGGACCAATTTCTGTAAACAACTTGTTCAAAATCTTTTCATCAGAGATGAACTTCGCTGCTTCACGACGATTATGCACAGAATCAATTTTTGCACGTGTAATCAATTTTTCTGCAGAACGCCGAACTTCCTTCGCTTTTGCTTTTGTTGTTGTAATTCGTTCGTATCTGAAAAGCGACGTTACCATGTTCCGTGACATTGCACGGCGATGCGCGCTCGTGCGCGAAAGCGGATTAAATCCTGTTTTATGATTCATCTATTTCTTCCTTCCGTTTTGATAAATTGACAGCATTTTTCAAATGACTGTAATCTGTCATACCGAGCGTCAAGCCCCATTCCAGAAGCTTTTCTTTTATCTCGGTGAGACTTTTTTTGCCGAAGTTGCGCGTCTTGGCAATATCATCTTCTGTCTTTTTTGTCAATTCACCTATCGTGCGTATGTTTGCATTTTTCAAGCAGTTGGAGGAACGCACTGAAAGCTCAAGCTCGTCAACAGATGTGTTGAGAATGCTGCGAATGCGCTTGTCCCCCTCATCGCCTTCGTCTCCGCTAGAAAGCACGTCGTCATCAAAATTAATAAAAATTCTGAAATGCTCGTTTGCAATCTTTGCAGCTTCAGCAAGCGCATCTTCGGGCGAAATCGTTCCATCCGTCCATATCTCTAAAACAAGCTTATCGTAGTCATTGCGCTGCCCAACGCGGCACGGTTCAATGGCGTACTTCACCTTTTGAATAGGCGTAAAAATCGCATCGACAGGAATTGTTCCGACAATTTCAATATAGTGCTCGTTCACTTCAGCAGGCACATAACCACGCCCTAGGTCAACTTGCATTTCAATGTCGAGACGCGCACCGTCCATCATCGTAAAGACGAGCATGTTTTTTGTCATAATTTCAAGCTCGCCTTCTTTCACAAAGTCGTTGCTCTTTACAATTCCCGGTCCTTTAAATTCGTACAGAAACGTGTCTTGCTCAGTGTCGCCCGGCAATCGCAATCGTATTTGTTTCAAACTGTTGATAACTTCAAGCGTGTCTTCGGCAATATTCGGTATTGCTTCAAATTCGCTTGAAATAACATGCGGCACGCCATCAGCATCATACGAGGTAATGCGCACCGACGTTACGGCATACCCTTGTATAGAAGAAAGCAAAACGCGACGAAGCGTATTGCCAATCGTCGTGCCAAATCCTGTTTCGAATGGATACGCCGTAAACTTTCCGTAATTCGGATTTGTTTCAAGCGGAGCATACGTGATACTTTTAGGTCTCTTAAAACCTTTAAGCAGATTTTTACGAGCCATCTGAACTCCTTATCTTTATTTAGAATAGAGCTCAACAACGAGCTGCTCTTTTACATCAGCCAAATCGGTTACTTCCGCACGTTGCGGATATTGCGCAAACGTGCCTTTCACCGCATCAACATCAACAGACACCCACGGCATCGTTCCCGATTTTGTAATCTCCGACAATGAACTTTGCACAAGTGCAAGCCGTTTGCTCTTTTCCTTTACTTCAATAACATCGCCCGGCTTTACTTGGTAACTCGGAATGTCCACTTTTTTGCCGTTTACTCGTATATGCCCGTGCAGTACAAGCTGACGCGCCTGATTTCTGCTCATCGCAAATTTCATGCGGTACACAGCGTTGTCGAGCCGCGCTTCAAGCAAGCGGATAAGATTTTCACCAGTAACACCTGGCATACGGAGCGCATGCTCAAATGTAAGGCGAAACTGCTTTTCAAGCATTCCGTACATTCTCCTGATTTTCTGCTTTTCGCGAAGCTGAATGCCGTACTCGCTACGCTTCCCTATCCTACCTTTAGGATCCTTGCCGGGAGCCGCCCGCTTTTTATTGATAGGGCACTTGTCACTCATGCAGCGGCTGCCTTTGAGCATCAATTTTTTTTGTTCTACTCTGCACATGCGACAGAGCGGTCCAGTATATCTAGCCATTTACAAACTCCTTTTACATGCGGCGTGTTTTACGCGGGCGGCAGCCATTGTGTGGAATAGGCGTTGTGTCGGAAATAGATTTTACTTTAAGCCCCATATTTCCGAGCGAGCGAATTGCATTTTCACGTCCCATTCCAGGACCTTTTACAAACACATGTACTTCACGCAATCCGCTTGACTGCGCTTTTTGCACAGCTGTTTCTGCAACAGACTGGGCGGCAAACGGCGTTGATTTTTTTGCGCCACGGAAGCCAAGTCCACCAGAAGAAGCCCATGCAATTGTGTTGCCCTGTAAATCAGTAACGGTGACAATAGTATTATTGAACGTCGCCTGAATGTACACATTGCCTTCGTATACGCTTTTCTTTTCTTTTCGTTTTGTTTTTTTAGCAGCAGGCATTATATCTCCTCTAAAATGCTATTTTACGCGCGCCATAGGCAGCGCAGGTTTTCCAATGAGCTTACGCCTTCTTCTTGTTGGCAACTGTCTTCTTCTTGCCTTTGCGCGTGCGCGCGTTTGTACGCGTGCGTTGCCCACGTACTGGAAGGCCACGTCGGTGGCGTAACCCGCGATAGCAGCCAATATCCATAAGACGCTTGAGATTAAGACCAATTTCCGTGCGAAGATGACCTTCCACTTTGTAATTTTTATCAATCACCTCGCGGATTTTCCCAAGCTCTTCTTCTGTTAAATCGTTCGCCAGCTTGTGCGGATCAATTTCTGTCTTTTTACAAATCTCGTTTGCCGTAGAACGCCCAATACCGTAAATATACGTCAACGCGATAACGATGTGCTTGTTGGGAATGTCTACACCCTCAATTCGAGCCATGCTGTTCTCCTTTTATCCCTGTCTTTGTTTGTGCTTAGGATTTGTACAAATGATGCGGATAATGCCGCCCCGCTTGATAACCTTGCAATTTGCACAGATAGGTTTTACACTAGTACGTACTTTCATACAAGTCTCCACATTGCCATTGCCATCCGCAGAATCTATAGACTCCGCGACCTAATTCTTCCTCGCGACACAAGTCCATCTTGATGATGCATCTTAAGAAGCGCCTCTATTTGACTCATTGTGTCCAAATCAACACCAACCATAATGATGAGCGACGTACCGCCCATAAGCATCGCTGTTGATTGCGGAAATCTGAACAACGTCTGAATAATCGTCGGCAACACTGCCATAATGCACAAGAATAACGCGCCGGGAAGTATAAGACGGTTCAAAATTTTCTGCAAATATTCCTCTGTTTTATCAGTACGCACACCGGGAATGGAGCCGCCGTTTTCCCGAATCTGCCGTGCAATTTCTGTAGGGTTCAGGGTAACCTGAGTGTAGAAGTATGCAAAGAAGATTATGAGTATGATAAACAAAATATTGTATCCCCAGCCGTTCGGCGTGAGAAATACCGCAAGACGCGTCACCCACCGCGCAGAATTTTGGTTGCTTCCAAACATTTGAATAAGCTGTATGGGAAATGTCAACAACGAGGAAGCAAAGATAAGCGGCATAACGTTCGACGGATTTACTTTGAAAGGAATATAGGTGTTCTGCCCGCCGTACATTCTGCGCCCAACTACACGTTTTGCATAGTGCACGGGGATCTTTCGCTCGCCAGATTCTTCATACACGACAAGCGCAATAATTGCAAAAAACATGACAAGTACAATTATTGCAAACACAGGCTGCACCACTCCCTCTTGAATGCTCTGCCACAAATCGACAACAGCTTTGGGAAGGCGGGCTACGATACCTGCAAAAATCATCATTGAAATGCCATTGCCAATGCCGCGCGCAGTAATCTGGTCACCGAGCCAAATCGTTATCATAGTGCCTGTCGTCACGGTAACCATGGCAAGCAGACGAAATGCAATTCTGTTCTCAATGACAATGCTGCCGGGAATGCTCGTTGCGTACACGGTAACCGCATATGATTGGAGCAAACACACAAGCACGGTGCCTACGCGTGTCCACATGGCAATTCTCCGCTGCCCGCCGTCCTCTTCCGCTATGCGTTTAAGCGACGGAAAAACAATAACAGCAAGCTGCATGATAATTTGTGTAGAGATGTAGGGCATGACGCCAAGCATGAACACAGAAAAATTCGAGAACGCCCCGCCGACAAAGAAATCCATGTAGCTTGCAAACGCATTTTTATTCTGTCGCGAAAGTTCCTCAAAATACTGCAGCAGGACAGTCGCGTCTATTCCCGGAATTGTCAAAACGCTTCCGAGCCGAAAAACTGCAAGAATAAACAGCGTAAACAGCAGGCGCATACGGAGTTCTCTTATTCTAAATATATTTACAATTGGATTGCCAGCCATCTCTTATTCCGCCTTATTTTTTCTTTTCTTCGTTCTTCTTTTCAGCCTTTGCTTTTTTTTCGTCGCGCGCTTTGGCATACGCTGCGTTGCGCTCTTTTCTTGAAACACCGGCAACTGCATCTACAGAACCGCCAGCTTTTTCAATTTTTTCTTTTGCCGACTTTGAAATCTTATCGACTTTTATGACAAGTTTTTTCGTAATATCGCCGTTGCCGAGCACTTTAATGGCAGCTCCATTTTTTGATGAAAGCAACTTCTTTTCAACAAGCGTTGTACGGTCAACTGTATCACCGTCTGAAAATTTTGCCTCAAGTTCCGAAATATTGAAATATGCAACATCATCTTTAAAGCGCATGTTTGAAAATCCGCGTCGCGCAATACGGCGATACAACGGCATCTGACCGCCTTCAAAACCGACATACGGCAATCGTTTGCCCGAACGAGACTGCTGACCTTTATTGCCTCTACCAGCTGTAGAACCGTGTCCTGAAGAAGAGCCACGCCCTACGCGCTTTGGTTTTTTATTTGCACCTGACGGCGCATGAAGCACAGGATTATAATCTGACATCGTTATACCTCTTCAACCGTAAGAATATGATAACACCGCGCAACCATTCCACGAATAGACGGATTGTCATCATGCACGACGGATGAATTAAGCTTTTTAAGACCAAGACTTCGCACCGTTGCTTTTACGTCTGTCTTTTGCCTAATCGTGCTTTTTGTAAGTGTAATCTTGAGTTTCCCTGCCATATGTTACCCCCACAATTCATCAAGGGTTTTGCCGCGCGCAACAGCTACAGCCTTTGCATCCATGAGGCGCTCAATTGCATCAAATGTTGCACGCACCACATTCACAGAGGCGCTTGCACCAAGCGATTTAGAAATAATATCAGTAGCGCCAGCTGCATCCATCACCGCACGAACAGCGCCTCCTGCAATTATTCCCGTACCAGGACGCGCAGGCTTAATGAGCACAGACGAGCCTTTGAATTTGCCAAGCATCTCGTGCGGAATCGTGCCGTTTTTAATCGGCAACACGATGAGATTGCGCTTTGCCTTGTCAATGCTCTTTCTAATTGCTTCAGTTACGTCGTTCGCTTTGCCAAATCCGTAACCGACGCGCCCTTTTCTGTCACCAACAACAGTGAGCGCAGCAAACGAAAAACGCCGCCCGCCCTTTACAACTTTTGCGGTGCGATTGAGCGTAACAAGCTTCTCGACAAATTCTTTATCTTCTTCGCTTCTTCTGTTTTCACGCTCTCTGCCACGTCCACGCCGCTCGCGACTTTCGCGCAGAGCACTTGTATTGACTGGAGATGCGCTTTCTTTTTCTTCTTTATTTTCTATCTCTTGCTGTTCCGCCATATTTTCTCCTAAAATACGATTCCCGCTTTACGAGTTCCGTCGGCAAGGGCTTTCACAACACCATGATACAGATAGCCGTTGCGGTCAAACACTACTGTTGTAATCTGCTTGTCTTTAAGACGCGCGCCAAACGCTTCACCGAGTTTTGCCGCATCTGCAACAGTCGGTTTCAAATGTGCAAATTCTTTTTCAAGCGTAGAAATTGCAGCAAGCGTCGTGCCGTTGTCGTCGTTTACAACTTGCATCAAGAGGTTTCTGTTGCTCCGCGTCACCGTTAAACGTGGGCGCGCGGCAGTTCCATACACACGTTTACGGATATGAATCTTCCTGTGCAACCGCTTCCTGATTTTGTCATTCATCTTCTTTCTAACTAACATAAAGCTCCGCCTTATTTTACGCCAGTTTTACCGACTTTGCGCCTAATAACTTCGTTTTCGTAACGAATCCCTTTGCCTTTGTACGGCTCAGGTTTCCGCAAACTGCGAATTTCCGCGCAAAACTGTCCAACTTTCTGCTTGTTTATTCCCGACACAGAAAGCTTGCCATTGTTGTCAGCTGTAACAGTAAGACCTTCGGGAATAATCGCAATAAAATCATTTGAATACCCAAGGTTCATCACAAGCTCTTTTCCTTTTACTTCCGCACGAAAGCCAACGCCGTTGATGATAAGTGATTTTGTAAAGCCTGTTGTTACCCCTGTGACCATATCTTTAATAAGACTGCGATACAGCCCGTGGTCCGCATTTGCCTGCTTCGTCGTGTTCTGTGTTGTCACTGAAATATTCCCGTTTTCAAACGTCACCTTTACATTTTTGCTGTACGCCTGCGTAAGCTCACCCTTTGGACCTTTTACAGAAATTGAGTCAGGATTAACTGTGACAGTGACACCCGACGGCACAGCGACAGGAAGTTTACCAAGTTTAGACATCATTTCCTCCTGCTACCATACCGTACAAATCAATTCGCCGCCCACTCGCTTTTCCGTCGCCTTTCTGCCAGTTGTCACACCGGCAGACGTAGAGACAATGAGCGTACCGTATCCGTTATAGACACGCGGCAAATCCATAAAACCAGAATACACGCGGCGACCAGGTGTTGAAATCTTTTTAAGCCCATGAATCACCGAGTTGTTCTGCGCGTCGTACTTCAAAAAAATGCGGATAATATTCTTGCCGTCTTCCTGCACTTTTTTGAAATTCTTGATATACCCTTCCGTTTTCAAGATTTTCACGATTTCAAGTTTGAGCTTTGATGTTGGAACGTCAACTTTTTCGTGGCGGACGGCAACCGCATTCCGAACCTTTGTGAGCATATCTGCTACCGGATCTGATGCACTCATCTTTTTCCTCCACTACCAACTTGATTTTGTAACGCCTGGAAGCAGGCCTTCACTTGCCATTTTACGGAAACAAATACGGCACATTTTAAATTTCCGCAAATACCCGCGCGGACGTCCGCAAATCTGGCAACGATTGTATTCACGTGTCGGATACTTTTGCTTGCGGGCCGCTTTAATAATCATCGATTTCTTAGCCATAATTCCTCGCTTACTTCCGGAAAGGCATATTAAACTTTGAGAGCAAGGCGCGGGCTTCATTGTCCGTCCGTGCGCTCGTTACGATTGCTATATTCATACCGGAAATGCGCTCAATTTTATCAAAGTCAATTTCTGGAAAAATAATTTGCTCCGTAATGCCAAGAGAAAAATTGCCGCGCCCATCAAATCCTGTAGCTTTGATGCCGCGGAAATCCTTAACGCGTGGCAACGCAACATTGATAAGGCGGTCCAGGAATTCATACATCATAGTACCGCGCAACGTTACCATTGCACCTATTTCATTGCCCTCGCGCAACTTGAAGTTTGCAATGCTCTTCTTCGCCTTTGTTTTAACTGCACGCTGCCCTGTAATCTGAGTTAAATCAGCAACAGCGGCATCAAGGAGTTTCTTGTTTGTGAGGGCTTCGCCAACACCCATGCTTACCACAATCTTTTTGATTTGCGGCACTTGCATTGGCGTCGTGTACCCAAATTCTTTTATAAGATCGGGTACGATGGCGTCCTTATAGACTTTCTTAAGCCGAGGTACGTAATTATCCATTACAGTGTTTCTCCACATTTACGACAGACGCGAATTTTTTTATCGCCGTCGATTTTATAACCAACTCTTACCGGGCGACCGCATTTTTTACACACAATGCCGACATTTGAAATGTGCAATGGCGCTTCAATTTCAATAATGCCGCCCTGATCCTGCTGACTTCGCGGGCGCATAGCTTTTTTGACAATATTTACACCCGACACAATTACGCGCTCTTTTTTGGGAATAACGCGCACAACAGTACCGCGCTTACCTTTGTCCTTTCCAGCGAGCACTTCTACATTGTCGTTCTTTTTAATCCTAAATTTCTTTTGCATACGAAATGCTCCTTACAATACTTCTGGCGCAAGCGATATAATCTTCATAAAATCCATATCGCGCAACTCGCGGGCAACAGGTCCAAATACGCGCTTACCTTTTGGATTCTTGTTTTCATCGACGATAACGCACGCATTGTCATCAAAGCGGATATATGTTCCATCAGGACGACGATACTCTTTTGACTGGCGCACAATAACAGCTTTCTCAATTGCGCCCTTCTTAATAGTAGACGTAGGAATTGCATCTTTCACCGCTACTACGATAATGTCGCCGATGCCCGCATAACGACGGCGTGAACCGCCAATCACTTTGATACACTGCACCGTTTTTGCACCTGAGTTGTCTGCTACAGTAAGTTTTGACTGCATCTGAATCATACGAGTACTCCTCCATTATTTAGCACGTTCAACAACTTCAACAAGTCGCCAACGTTTATGACGGCTGAGCGGTCTGCATTCCATGATATATACGGTATCGCCGATATGCGCCTCGTTCGCCTCATCGTGCGCCATATATTTCTTTGTACGTTTGACATATTTTTTGTACAATTTGTCCATTTTACGAGTTGTAACAGTGACGACAATTGTTTTATCCATCTTGTCGCTCGTTACGATTCCCACAAATGAACGCTTATTAGGCTTTTTAACCTGAACAGCTTGCTCTTCCACAGTTCAGCTCCTATTTTTTTGATTCAGCAGTTTTTGCCACGTGCTCAACAGGCTTTTTTTGCTGAATAAATGTATTGAGACGCGCAATTTCATGACGCATCGTTCGCTTTTGCATCGGGTTGTCTACATGGGAAATCACCATCTTAAAACGCAAATCCATGTACTCCTTTTTAAGCTTGTTGCGTTTGGCGACGAGTTCATCGTAGGACAAATCTTTATCTTTTATCTTTTTGTCTGCCATCTCATTCTCCTTACGCTGTCGTCGGTCTATATGCTATTTTCGTTAAAATGGGCAACTTGCTCTGCGCCAATTCAAGCGCACGAGCCGCTTGCTTGATGTCTACCCCGCCAATTTCAAACAAAATGGTGCCTGGCTTTACAACAGCAGCCCAAAACTCAGGCGAGCCTTTTCCCTTGCCCATGCGAACTTCCGCAGGTTTTTTAGAAACAGGCTTATCGGGAAAAACACGAATCCACACTTTACCTTTACGGCTCAGCTGTCGGTTTATTGCAACACGGCACGCTTCAATGACATTCGCTTTAAGCCAGGTCGGTTCCGTAGCTACAAGCGCAATGTCGCCAAAATCAATATGATTCGTGCGCGTTGCATTGCCTTTTTCTCTTCCACGCTGCACTTTACGATGCAGCACTCTTTTAGGACTAAGCGGCATATTCTAGCTCCTTGCAGATTTAGCAACAACGCGTTCACGGCGTGGCTTGCGCACGAGTTGACCGGCATCTTCGTTCTGTTCAGTGCCGTAATTCATGCCGTTGTATACCCACACTTTGACGCCAATTTTTCCATACGTCGTAAGCGCTTCAAATGTGCCGTAATCTATGTCGGCACGGAGCGTGTGAAGCGGTACGCGCCCTTCTTTGTGCTCTTCAGTGCGCTTCATTTCAGCGCCACCAAGTCGCCCCGACAGGCGAATCTTAATGCCCTGTGCACCTGCACGCATTGCATTGTTCACCGCCTGCTTCAAAGCCTTGCGATACGAACCATGACCTGACAGTTGGCGGCCAACATTGGCTGCAATAAGATGCGCATTTAAATCTGCACGTTTAATTTCCTTAATTTTGATTTGAACCTTTTTTGGTTCAAGCTCTTTTTGAATTTGCGCACTAATCATTTCAATTGTTGCGCCTTTTACGCCAATAATGACGCCAGGCCGTGCAGTGTGAATGACAATAGTAACACGCTGCGGATGGCGCACAATTTCAATTTCTGCAATATCAGCATTCTTGCATTCCGGAAGATTTGAAACGAATTTGCGAATCTTCAAATCTTCAAGAACAAGGTCTGCATATTCACGCGGGTCTGCATACCAGCGAGACTGCCACGCTTTGTTTACGCCGATGCGCAAACCGATAGGATTTACTTTCTGACCCACTTTATTTTCCCGCCTTTTCGTCAACGACGACAGTAATATGACACATTCGTTTTAAAAGCTGGTCCGCACGACCACGCGCACGATACCAAATTCTTTTAAGACGCGGACCTTCGTCAATTTTGATTTCTCGTATATAAAGCATGTCTTCGTCAAGTTTGCTGTTTGCATTGAGCGCATTCGCCACAGCAGATTTTAGCGTCTTGTTGATAAGGCGCGCGCCTTTTTGCGGCATATTTGCGAGAATTGCAGCCGCTTCAGAACACGGTTTTCGATTAACAACATGCGCAACAGGACGAACTTTTGTTGGAGAAGCTATAAGAAATTTTGTAACAGCTTTGTATCCTACTTTCTCTGCCATAATTTCTACCTCTAGTTAGCCGATGCTGCTGATGCCGACGTGGCAGATGCCGCTGGAGCCGCAGCCGATTTTGCCGCTTTCTTAGCCGCCGCAGCTTTATCTGAACCGCCGTGAGCACGGAAAATACGCGTTGGAGAAAATTCCCCAAGCTTATGTCCAACAAGATTTTCCGTGATATACACGGGAATCCATGATTTGCCATTATATACAGAAATAGTGTTTCCAACCATCTCTGGGATGATTGTAGAGCAACGGGAATACGTCTTAATCATCTTCCTGTCCGACTCTTTGTTCATCGCCAGCACTTTTTTATACAAGCTCTTTTCTACGAAAGGCCCTTTTTTCACTGACCTAGACACGATTATCTCCTCCCACTTTTACGGCGCGAAATGATAAATTTACTCGACGGCTTGCGTTTGTTGCGCGTCTTATACCCTTTACATGGCTGCCCCCACGGAGTCACAGGATTACGACCTTTACCTGCGCCTTCACCACCTCCAAGCGGGTGGTCAACAGGGTTCATGGCCATGCCTCGCACCGTCGGGCGAATGCCCAGCCAGCGCTTGCGTCCTGCTTTGCCAAGCCGCACATTCATATGGTCCTCGTTTCCAACAACACCAACCGTCGCATAGCATTTTGCGTTTATTCTACGGAGCTCGCCCGACGGCAATTTGATAATGACATACTTGCCTTCGTTGCCTGAAAGCATTGCACTTGCTCCTGCAGAACGCGCAAGTTGTCCGCCACGACCGAGTTGCAATTCAATATTGTGTACAGTAAAACCAACGGGAATAAGACCAAGCGGGAGCGCATTGCCAACAGTCGGCGCAGCTGTTTCGCCCGACATAATTTTTTGCCCAACTTGCAAACCTTTCGGTGCAATGATGTAGCGCTTGTCGCCGTCTGCATAAAACACCAGCGCAATATTTGCGCTCCGGTTCGGGTCATACTCAATCGTTTTTACCGTTCCCGGAATGCCGTGCTTGTTGCGCTTAAAATCAATTTCGCGATATTTTTGCTTATGTCCGCCGCCTTGATGACGCACGGAAATACGCCCATTACTACTGCGACCAGCTTTCGACACTTTACCCGACGTGAGTTTTTTATACGGCTTGTCTACCGTTAAAGCATCTCGTACCAGGCCCACTCGTCCGCGAAGACCTGGCGTTATCGGCTTATACACTTTAAGAGCCATAATAAATCCCCTTAATCCTTAAAAGCTCACACGCCTTCAAACGCCTGGATTGTTTGACCAGGAGCAACGCGCACAATCGCTTTTTTATATGAAGCAGTAAGACCGGGAATGCCCCGAGTCCGCTTCCATTTTCCACGAACATTCATGGTAGTGCAATTGACAACAGTTACGTTAAAAAGCTTGCGGACAGCTTCTTTAATTTGTATTTTACTTGCGTCTTTGCGAACAATGAACACATATTTATTCTGCTCGCGCAGCATATTTGCTTTTTCTGAAATAACAGGCTTAATAAGAACATCTTCAAGATCCATTATTTTGCCTCCTTGCTTTGCGCTGCATAAAATGTCGAAAGATTTTTTACAGCACTTTCAAGCACAATAATCTTGCGCCCATAAAACAACGTATGTGCACTCAATCTGTTGTACGACAAAAACTGCACTCGCGGAATATTGCGAGCAGCACGTTTAATCATTGCATCATCATCTTTGAGAATAAGCACAGTGCGTTCGCCACTCGTAAAATTACCAAGAATTTTTACGAGGTCTTTTGTTTTGCCGCTGTCGATTGTAAAATCTTCTACAACAGTAAAACGGTCGCTCTGCGCCTGCATGCTCAAAATCGTTTTCATTGCAAGGCGTTTTTCTTTTTTTGGAATCGCATAGCTGTAATCACGCGGTTTCGGACCAAATATCGTGCCGCCACCTCTGAGCAACGGAGATTTCCTGTCACCGCGTCGTGCTCGCCCCGTACCCTTTTGGCGATACGGCTTGGCATTGCTGCCGTGCACTTCGCTACGCGTTTTTGTACACGCAGTGCCCACACGCCTGTTCGCTAATTCATTTGTAATAGCGTAGTAAATAACATCTTCGTTCAACGGAAGACCGAACACCGCATCATCAAGGGTGATTGTACGCAATTCTTTGCCATCAATAGAATAGACTTTCTTTTCCATAACTTGTCACCTATTTTTTCACCGCAGATTTGACAATGAGCATACAGTCTTTATTCCCGGGCACTGCCCCGCGAACCATAATCACTTTTAAGTCGGAATCTGTTTTTACAATTTGCAGATTCTGAACAGTTGTCTTTCTAAAACCCATACGACCAGGCATTTTCGTATTTTTAAACGTGTGACCTGGCGTTGTTGACTGACCTGTGCCGCCACCTTCACGATGAAATTTTGAACCGTGCGAAGCGCGTCCACCGTGAAACCCCCAGCGTTTCATAACGCCCTGAAAACCTTTACCCTTTGACATGGAGGTAACATCAAGGAAACGCGTGCCTTCAAAAAGCTCAAGCCCAATTTCGTCGCCAACTTTGACATCTTTTTCAAAATCGCGGAATTCCCTGAGCGTGCGCTTCGGCGCAATATTTTCTGCAAACTGCCCTTTGTACGGCTTCACCACTTTTGACATCTTCATGTCGTCAATGCCAAGCACAACGGCATCGTATCCGTTACGCTCCTTTGTTCTTGTGGCAACGACAACGTTAGGGTCAATGCGGATCACGGTCACCGGAATAAGGTTGCCGCTTTCATCGAACACCTGCGTCATTCCCACTTTTTTTGCAATCAAACCTTTCATTAAAAAATACTCCTTGCAACAGAGAGCAACGTACTTTGCTCCCGCTCTTCAGCCGCCATCCTGGATCCGCAGGACCGTACTGCATTTTATACGCAAAAGCGTTACTGCTTTACTTTTACCTCTACGCCGGCAGGCAGTTCCAACTTCATAAGCGAATCCATCACATCTGAAGTTGGGTCAAGTATGTCTATAAGGCGTTTGTGCGTGTGCATCTCAAACTGCTCGCGCGACTTTTTATTAACATGCGGCGAGCGGAGCACCGTAATCTTATTAATTCGTGTCGGAAGCGGAATCGGTCCTGACACTTTTGCGCCCGCTTTCTGAACAGTTTGCACAATTGACTTTGCACTTTGATCGATCACCTCCGCGTCATACGCACGGAGCGTAACACGAATCTTACCACTAGCCATTATTCCTCCAAATCAATGCGGTCAACGCCCGCCACAATGACAGACGCTGACTGCTTGCAAACAACACTATTCAATAACCTTCGTAACCTGTCCGGACGCAATAGTACGACCGCCCTCGCGTATAGCAAGCTTAAGCCCTTCGTCCATAGCAATCGGGTGAATGAGCGAGCCTGTAATCTCTACGTTGTCACCCGGTTTTACCATCTGGATGCTCGGATCAAGCTCAATTGTTCCCGTGATGTCTGTGGTACGGAAATAGAACTGCGGGCGATAGCCTGTAAAGAACGGTTTTTTGCGTCCACCTTCCGCTTCCGTAAGCACGTAAATCTGCGCCTTGAACTTCGTGTGCGGCTGAATTGAACCCGGCTTTGAGAGAACCTGTCCGCGCTCAACGTCTTTCTTTTCAATACCGCGCAAAAGAATGCCAACATTGTCACCGGCAATACCTTTGTCGAGCGTTTTCTGGAACATTTCAACACCAGTAACAGTTGATTTTTGCGTCGGTCGAATGCCAACAATTTCTACTTCGTCACCCATGCTCACAATGCCGCGCTCAATACGACCGGTAACGACAGTGCCACGTCCCGTAATTGTAAAGATGTCTTCCAACGGCATGAGGAATGGCTTATCTTCATCGCGGACGGGGTCGTCAAACCAACTGTCCATTGCAGAAAGCAAATCTTCAATGCATTTTGTATTTTCTGCACTTTCACTTTCGTTGAGCGCCTTGAAAGCAGAACCGACAACAATCGGCGTGTCTGAAGAAAAGCCGTATTTTGTCACAGTATCTTTGACATCTTCTTTTGCCATTTCAATCATGTCGGAAGCTTCGCTTGCATCAAACTGATCTACTTTGTTAAGGAAAACAATAATTTTCGGTACGCCAACCTGACGAGCCAAAAGCAAGTGTTCTTTTGTCTGGGGCATACAACCGTCAGGCGCAGCAACAACAAGAACTGCACCGTCCATCTGAGCAGCGCCAGTAATCATGTTTTTGATGTAGTCAGCGTGACCAGGACAGTCGATGTGCGCGTAGTGGCGCTTGTCGGACTGGTACTCAAGGTGACGCGTATTGATGGTAATACCGCGCTCTTTTTCTTCAGGCGCATTGTCGATTTCATCATACTTAAGCGCATGGTCGCCGAATTTGCGTGCGCAGTATTGTGTGATCGCTGCTGACAGAGTAGTTTTACCATGGTCTATATGACCGATGGTTCCAACGTTCATGTGGGGTTTAGTTCTAACGAACTTTTCCTTTGCCATGATTTTCTCCTTGCCGGATTTCCCTTTCTCCGGCATGCATTGTTTTTATGTGATGCACTTTAAGCCAGAACGAGACACTTTCATACCGAAAACGCCGCATTCGCATACACACTATTTTATTGATGAGATGATATTGACGGACAAGAAATTTTCAAGTGAAACATTCCATACTTTCGGAACATTCTTGGCCGGCACCACCGATCATCATCAAACTCACTTTGACAACTGGTTTGGCAATCAAGCCTTATCGTCCATGTAACGGACAAGTCAAAATGCACGCTGCTTCTCCCTGTTTTTTACCAACGGCAAAAAACTCCACACCATGCACCGCACTGCCTGAAAGCTATACGCTGACTTTACGGTAGTGCCAGGCACAAAACCATGTTGACTAGTAAAGCACCTTTTACCGCTATTCTACCCGTAGGAAAATAGCGAAGTTTTTGTATATTACTACATTTGCAAAAATGTTTCAAGTGGTAAAAGACGAAATTTTAAAAATTTTTTCGCACTTTTACTGTTGCCTTCTTACCTATGCTGCATATCATCGTACGCTGTACTGTAAAAAAAGCACCCGCCGAATGCCGACGGGCTTATTCACTACCACCTGTAATGTGCAAACGCTTTGTTCGCCTCTGCCATTTTGTGCGTGTCTTCTTTTTTCTTAAACGCCGTTCCCGTGCTGTTATATGCGTCAAGCAACTCTGCAGAAAGCGTATCGATCATGCCGTGTCCATTTCTGTTGCGGGCAGCAGTGATAATCCAGCGCATCGCAAGCGCTTCTTTGCGCGCATCGCGGATTTCTACCGGCACTTGATATGTCGCACCGCCAACGCGTCGAGATTTCACCTCTACCATCGGCTTAACGTTGTCAACTGCTTTCAAAAACACTTCAAGCGGGTCTTTTTCCGTCTTCGCTTTGAGATTGTCCATCGCTGTATATAAAATGCGCTTGCTCGTCTCTTTTTTGCCGTTGAGCATCATACGTGCAATAAATTTGGAAACAACCTTGCTGTTGTATCGTACATCGGGCATAACAGGGCGGTCAACTGACTTTTTATGTCTTCCCATAGCTTCTCCTTGACTTTTTTACGCTTTCGGACGTTTTGCGCCGTACTTTGAACGACCGCGCTTGCGGCCATCAACGCCAAGCGTATCTTTTGTACCGCGTATAATATGATAGCGCACGCCAGGCAAATCTTTTACACGACCGCCGCGCACCAACACAACAGAGTGCTCCTGCAAATTATGCCCAATGCCGGGTATATATGCAGTCACTTCCATGCCGTTGCTCAAGCGAACACGCGCAATTTTCCGCAACGCCGAATTTGGTTTTTTAGGAGTCATGGTCATAACGCGCGTGCACACACCGCGTTTTTGCGGACACGAATCAAGCGCAGGCGCTTTTGTTCTGTTCGCAGCAGACTTTCGTCCCTGATGAATCAACTGATTAATTGTAGGCACTGCCTACCTCCTTATTATAATTCAAAACTAATCCGGCAGCACTCCGGAAAACTACCTCGATGAGCGCATTACAAAGACGGAAATTTATTATAGTAAATTTCTGCTTCGTTCGTCAATAGCACGCACACGACTACTTTCAATCTGCTTCGGGCTCCTCGTTGTCATACGCGGCGTATTCAGCAAGAATCAACGCTTCCTGCTCTTTTTCAATTCTACGGCGTTCAAGGATTTCATCCATCTGCACATCTAAATCTTTATCGCTTCCATCAAAAAGCTTGATGTTCTTGTAGTTGCGTATTCCCGTACCAGCAGGAATCATGTGGCCAATTGCAACATTCTCTTTTATGCCATGCAAACCGTCTACGGCTCCTGCAATTGCAGCATTTGTGAGCACGCGCGTCGTTTCCTGAAACGACGCGGCAGAAATGAATGAATCAACGCCAAGCGATGCTTTTGTAATGCCTTGGAACATGGGACGCCCTATTGCGCTCTGTCCGCCTTCTGCAATCACGCGCCTGTTTTCCGCATGGAACTTGTACTTGTCAACTTGCTGACCATAGATAAAGTGCGTGTCGCCAACTGCAACAATTTCTACCTTGCGAAGCATTTGCCGTACAATAATTCCGATATGCTTGTCGTTGATGTCAACACCTTGAGCACGGTATACTTGCTGAATCTCGTCCATAAGATAATTTTGCAACGCGTTTTCGCCGCGAATTGATAAAATGTCGTGCGGGCTTGGAGAACCATCGCACAACTGCTCACCTGCTTCCACGTGGTCGCCGTCACGCACGAGCATGCGCTTGTTCGTGGGAACTGCATGTTCATACACTTTGCCAAATTCATCTTCGACAGTAACCATGCGTTTTCCTTTTACAACGTTTTTGAATTTGACAACGCCGGAAATCTTTGCAAGCACGCACGGATTTTTCGGCTTGCGCGCCTCAAACAACTCTGAAACGCGCGGCAAACCGCCAGTAATATCGCTCGATTTTGCAGCTGCTTTTGGCAATTTTGCAAGCGTTACACCCGCAGCGATTTTTTGCTTATCATCAACGTTGAGCACCGCTCCCGCAGGCAGCGGATAGCTTCCAAGCTCGTTGCCCGCTTCATCGGTAATGAGGATGCGCGGCTGATGTATATCGAGGTGTAAATCGCTTATAGTGCGCTCAACATTGCCTGTCTGCAAATCTGTGTGTTCTTCAAGCGTTGAACCAACAATGATGTCTTCAAAGTGAATGTAGCCGTCGCTTTCTGCAATAATAGGCTCGCTGAACGGGTCAAATTCGCCAATGGGATTTCCCGCTTCCACAATGTCGCCAACTTTTACGTATATAGTAGAACCGTTTGCAATATCTACTTTTACTTCGCTGCTCATAAGATAAATCGTATTGCCACGAATCATGACTTTTGCCGCTGTGGAAGCTTTTTTCGTCTCGCCTTTTTTTGTATAGATGACGCTCCCTTTTAAAATCTTGTCTCCATCTTTTACCTGCACATCTGCACCACGCTCAACTTTTATCTGCTCAAAAATATGATTTACAATCATAGTGCCTCTGCGCGTGAAAAGCCACTTGCCGCTTTTTTTCATCTCTACGTGCGTGCCAGAAACATCTTTTATGTACGCGTCATATTTCAATACAATGTGATTTTCTTCTGTCGTTTTTTCAGCAGCTCCACCTGAGTGGAATGTGCGGAGCGTGAGCTGCGTTCCCGGCTGCCCGATTGACTGCGCCGCAATGATGCCTACCGCCTCTCCAATTTCAACAATTTTATTGCGCGCAAGATTTTGACCATAACACTTTACGCAAATGCCATGCCGCGCCTCGCACGTGAGCACCGTGCGCAACTTGACGCTTTCAACGCCAGCTTCATCAATCGTGCGCGCAAGCTCCGGGTCAATATACTGGTTTACATCGCACAAGAGTTCACCGGTAATCGGATGAATGACGCGCTCAATCGTATAGTGACCGACAATGCGCTCGCCAAGCGGCACAACAACTTCATCGCCATCTTTGATTGCGGTATAATCAATGCCGTTTATGGTGCCACAGTCGTCTTCATTTATGACAACATCTTGCGCTACGTCAACAAGTCGCCTCGTCATGTAGCCGGCATCGGCAGTTTTCAGCGCGGTGTCAGAGAGCCCTTTGCGCGCACCATTCGTCGAAATGAAGAATTCAATGACAGAAAGCCCTTCCTTGAAGTTGGAGCGAATCGGCAGCTCAATGATGTCGCCGTTCGGTTTTGCCATAAGGCCGCGCATTGCCGCAAGCTGCGAAATCTGCTTTGGAGAACCGCGTGCACCAGATTTTGCCATCATGTAGATAGTGTTGAAGCCATCCTTGTCTCTTTTAAGGTTTTCCATCATGATTTTTGAAAGCTCGTCGTTTGCACGCGCCCACAAGTCAGTCACTTTTTGGTAGCGCTCTTCGGCAGTGATAATACCTTTTGAATACTGACTGACAATTTCCTCAACTTCTTTGTTCGCCTTGTCAACCATTTTTTTCTTTGCGTCGGGAACAAGGATGTCGTCCATAGAGAGCGTTGCACCATAGAATGTAGCATTTTTGTAACCGCACGCTTTAATCGCATCAAGCATCTTTATCGTAAGCCATGCCCCTTGCGTATGGTACACATGCTCAATCATCTTGCGCAATTTTTTGTCGTCCATCTGTTCGTTCACATAGCCAACTTCATCGGGCATCTCTTCATTAAATGCAAGAATGCCCGCAGATGTCGTAATAACATCTCCCACTTTAAACGCATCGTCGCCGAACGAGTTTTTAGGAGCAGGAACATTGATTGCCGCCTGCCAAGCAATACTGCCGCTCTCTGCCGCCATGCGCGCCTCATCAGCAGAAGAGAAACGCCTGCCTGTGCCTTTTGCATCGGGCTTAATTGATGTCATATAGTAAATGCCCAGCACCATGTCTTGTGACGGATATACGATAGTGTTGCCGTTCGCAGGATCGAGCAAGTTGCGTGCAGAAAGCATGAGCGTCCAACATTCCATTTGCGCTGCCTGTGTAAGCGGCACGTGGATTGCCATCTGGTCGCCGTCAAAGTCTGCGTTGAACGCCTTGCACGCAAGCGGATGCAGCTTGATTGCCTTGCCTTCAACGAGCACAGGCTCAAACGCTTGAATGCCCAATCGGTGCAGCGTTGGCGCACGGTTGAGCATGACAGGATGCTCGCTCACCACTTCGTCGAGGATTGCATATACTTCAGGCGACTCCGATTCGACGAGGATTTTTGCCTTCTTGATATTAAACACTACATCTTTATCGACGAGTTTTTTCATAATAAACGGCTTGAACAGCTCAAGCGCCATCTTCGTGGGAAGCCCGCACTGCCACAGTTTCAACTCAGGTCCTACGACAATTACGGAGCGGCCTGAATAGTCAACGCGCTTTCCAAGCAGATTTTGGCGAAACCGCCCCTGCTTGCCTTTGAGCATGTCGCTAATCGATTTGAGGGGACGGTTTGACGCGCCTTTGACAACACGTTTCCGTTTGCTGTTGTCGAACAACGCATCGACCGCCTCTTGCAACATGCGCTTTTCGTTTCTGATGATGATGTCGGGCGCGGAGAGCTGTTGCAAGCGTTTAAGACGATTGTTGCGGTTTATGACGCGACGATACAAATCGTTCAAGTCGCTCGTGGCAAACCGTCCGCCGTCGAGTTGCACCATAGGGCGCAAATCTGGCGGAATAACGGGAATAACGTCTAGAATCATCCAACTCGCTTTGTTGCCACTTTCGCGGAAGTGCTCTACGATTTCAATACGCTTCAAAAGCCGTTTGTCGCTCTTTGCGCCTTTTTCGATCATCTTTGCACGAAGTTCTGCGGCAAGTACATCGAGGTCAAGGCGTTCAAGCAACGTTTTAACTGCTTCTGCGCCCATGTCGGCGGAAAATGTTTCACCATAACGTTCGCGCGCTTCGTTGTATTCATCTTCTGTGAGCAACTGCCGCTCTTTTAAATCGGTGTCACCCGGGTCAATGACGATGTATTTTTCGTAATAGAGCACAGAGCGCAACGCGGCAACTTGCAAATCAAGCAGCAATCCCATGCGGCTCGGTACAGAGCGATAGTACCAGATGTGACTTACAGGAGCTGCAAGCTCTATGTGACCAGTGCGCTCACGACGCACTTTAAAATCGGTAACCTCAACTCCACACCTGTCACAGATAACGCCTTTATAGCGAATAGATTTAAACTTGCCGCAATAACATTCCCATTCTTTTGTGGTGCCAAAAATGCGCTCGCAAAAAAGCCCGTCTTTTTCAGGACGAAGCGTGCGGTAATTGATAGTTTCTGGTTTTTTCACTTCGCCGTATGACCACGCGCGAATCGTGTCGGGCGAGGCAAGTTTTATCTTTAAGCTGTCAAAATCTTGAATATCACGCATTCATTTCTCCTGTTGTGCTATCGTGCTTCTTTCTCAAATCCAGATGCCGCTTTATCAATAAGTTCCTGGTCGCGTTCTGTGAGCGCAATCTGCTTGCCCTTTGCATCGTAAATAGTGAAGTCGAGTGCAAGTCCGCGCAACTCCTGCACGAGCACATTGAACGACTCAGGAATGCCCGCAGGCGAAGACGGGTCGCCTTTTACGATTGACTCATAAATCTTTGAGCGCCCATTCATGTCGTCAGACTTGATTGTCATCATCTCCTGCAATGTATTTGCAGCCCCATATGCTTCAAGCGCCCACACTTCCATTTCACCGAGACGCTGACCGCCGAATTGCGCTTTGCCGCCGAGCGGCTGTTGCGTTACGAGCGAGTACGGACCTGTTGAGCGCGCGTGCATTTTGTCGTCTACAAGGTGGTGCAACTTCATAAAGTAAATTACACCGACAAAAATGGGATTGACAAACGGCACGCCTGTGCGCCCGTCGCGCACAACCTGCTTGCAGTCGCCAGAAAGTCCTGCCTCTTCTAATTTTTCAGCAATCATCTCTTGGCTCGGCGTTTGGAATGCAGGACATTCATAGAATTGACGCAAATAACGCCCTGCCATGCCCAGTTCGCTTTCCATAATTTGCCCAATGTTCATGCGCGACGGAACGCCGAGCGGATTCAAGCAGATGTCGAGCGGCGTACCGTCTTCAAGGTACGGCATGTCTTCAATAGGAAGGATGCGCGCCACAACGCCCTTGTTGCCGTGACGACCTGCCATCTTGTCGCCCTCGCACAACTTACGTTTATTCGCGATGAGCACTTTTACCACTTCATCAACGCCGGGATTGAGGTCGTCGCCTTCTGTGCGACGCAACCGCTGCACGTCTATGACAACGCCTTCAACACCATGCGGAAGACGCAAAGAAGAGTCGCGCACTTCTTTTGCTTTTTCACCAAAAATCGAATTTAACAATTTAAATTCAGGCGTCGTCTCCGTCTCGCTCTTCGGCGTTACTTTGCCAACGAGAATGTCACCGCTACGAACTTTTGCACCAATTCTGATGATGCCTTCTGCATCCAAGTTGTCAAGATTTTTTTCCGCCGTATTCGGCACGTCGCGCGTAATCTTTTCAGGGCCGAGTTTTGTCTCTCGTATTTCAACAGAAAACTCTTTGATGTGGATTGACGTATACATGTCGTCACGCACAACACGCTCTGAAATGAGCACTGCGTCTTCGTAGTTGTATCCGTTCCACGGCACAAACCCTACGAGGATATTGCGACCAAGCGCAAGCTCGCCGTTGAATGTTGCAGGACCATCTGCCAGAACATCGCCAACTTTTACTTTCTCGCCAACAGAAACAGTCGGGCGCTGATGATAACACGTGTCCTGATTTGTACGCTGGTACTTGAGCAACAAGTATTCGTCGAGCGGGTCTGATTTTTTTGCGTCGTCAGGACGAACTTTTATGCAGTCGCTCGTAACCCATACAACTTCACCTGCATTTTTTGCTTTTATCAAAACGCCTGAATCGCGTGCTGTCTTTTCCTCCATGCCAGTGCCCACAATCGGCGGCTCTGGAAACAGGAGCGGAACTGCCTGACGCTGCATGTTGCACCCCATGAGCGCACGGTTTGCATCGTCATGCTCAAGGAACGGGATAAGCGATGCAGACACGGAGATTACCTGACGTGGCGACACATCAATATACTGCACGTCTTTTGGAGAGCGCTGCGTGTAATTGCCGCGATTGCGACATGAAATCATATCTGCGGGGAATGAACCGTCTTTGCCAATGCCTTCTACAACTTGCCCAATGTAGTACTTGTCTTCGTCCATTGCAGACAGATACGCCACTTTGCCAACCACTTTACCGTTTTCAACTTTACGATACGGCGCTTCGAGAAATCCGTAGTCGTTTATACGCGTAAAAATTGCGAGCGACACAATGAGCCCAATGTTCGGACCTTCTGGCGTTTCAATTGGGCACATGCGTCCGTAATGCGAGTAATGCACATCGCGCACTTCAAAACCTGCGCGCTCTCGCGAAAGGCCGCCTGGACCAAGCGCATTGAGACGGCGTTTATGCGTCAACTCTGCAAGCGGATTTACTTGGTCCATAAACTGCGAAAGCTGCGACGAACCAAAGAACTCTTTTATAGATGCCACAATCGGCTTAATCGAAATCAAATCCTGCGGCTTGAGCGTCTCCGTTTCCTTTAAGCCCATGCGCTCTTTTGCAATGCGCTCCATGCGCGCAAACGCTGTTTTAAGTTGATTTGTCATAAGCTCGCCGACAGATCGGATACGGCGGTTGCCGAGGTGGTCAATGTCATCAATCTGTTCATCACCGATGTACACTTTGATAAGATATTTCATTGTCTGAATAATATCATCTTTAATAAGCGTAACATCTTCAACAGAAGATTTATAATCAAATTTTTTGTTGAGTTTGTATCGACCAACTTTTCCTAAATCGTAACGCCGCTCTGAAAAAAACATAGACAACAAATCTTTTTCAGCTGTTTCTACAGTAATCGGTTCGCCTGGCATAAGAATTTGATATACAGCAGAAAGCGCATCTTCTTTTGTCGGCTCCATGTCTGTGGAACCTTCTTTTACGTACCGCACTTCTTCGCGCTCAAAGCAATTGATAATCATCTGCGAATTAAGCGATTCATTCAATTCGTCTTTATTGTTTGAATTTTTGCGCGTATCAAATTTAATAACAGTGATTTTGCTGATGCCATTCGCAATCAAATCGTCTATTTCATGTGGATGCAACCGAAGCCCTGCGTTGAACAGCCGCTTTTCTTCATTTGTCTCTTTGTCATGGAAAACAACCGCGCTTGCAAGCACTTTGTCAACAAGCTTTTCGCGCGACGACACATCACCTTTTACAGCGACATCTTCTGTTTCATAAAAACAGCGAATAATCTCTTCGCGTGTATTGCAGCCGAGCGCACGCAAAAAAATTGTTCCCAAAATTTTTTTCTTGCGGTCAATTTTTGCAAAAATCAGCTCTTTCTTTTGATCAATTTCAAATTCAAGCCACGAACCGCGATACGGAATGATGCGGCTGCTGAACACGCCTTTGTCATGCGAAAAGATAACGCCAGGTGAACGATGAATCTGCGAGACGACAACGCGCTCGGCTCCATTGATAATGAATGTGCCGCGGTCTGTCATGAGCGGAATGTCGCCCATGTATATGTCTTTTTGAAGGATTGTACCTGTCTGCAAAAACACAAGCTTAATAGCCGCTTTGAGCGGAACAGCATATGTCAATCCTTTTTGTTTGCATTCAAACTCTGAAAATTTAATATTTTCAAAATCAAGTTGATACGAGTCAAATTCAAGCGTCATGTCGCCGTTCGGACTTTCAATAGGAAATGTAGAAGAGAACACTTCCTGCAACCCTTGATCAAGCGGCGTTTCGCGATTTTTGACTTTGTTTGCCTGAAGGAAACTTTCATATGATGATGTCTGGATTGAAATTAAATCCGGCACATCCATAAAACTGCGTATATCTTGCCCGATATACTGACGATTGATGGTTTGCGTTTTTGCGAACATGCAATCCCCTCTAGAATGTGTTCAGGACTTTCCTGCTACAAGCGGAAACTCCGCTCAGCACAGGAAAGTCCGATTTTTTGTTTATTTCTTTGTAGCGGTGCCGCCTGCTTCAGTAAGCTGCGCAATGATTTTGTCTGCATCAGCTTTGCTTACGCCCTCTTTGACAACTTTCGGCGCGCCTTCAACAAGCGTCTTTGCCTCGCCCAAACCAAGCCCCGTAATTTCGCGGATAGCCTTGATAACGGGAATCTTTTTTGCAGGGTCGATTTTTTCAAGCGTAACAGTAAAGTCGTCCTGCTCTTCTTCAGCAGCTGCCCCTGCGCCCGGTGCCGCCGCAACTGCAACAGGAGCTGCCGCAGTAACACCGAATTTTTCCTCCATCGCTTTGACTAAATCAGCCGCTTGCTGAACTGTCATGTTTGCGATTGCTTCAAGAATCTCATCATTTGTAAGTGCTGCCATATTATCTTCTCCTTATATTGCTAATTTTCATTCCATTCGGAATGTTCCAGCTTCATCTCCATACGGAAACTGCTGAAAAAAAACACGGACAGCCAGCAGCAATGAAGCCTGACCGCGCTATTTTTTTATTCGTGCACAAAGTTTGCTACCCCGACGCTTGCGCCGTAAGTAAAGGCAGTAAAGCCGACTGCGACACATGTAGAAAACACCGTGCCCCATCGCTTGAGACAAGGCATGGTGATTACGACGCAGGAGTTGCGTCTGCCGCATCTGACGCTGGGGCATCTGCACCCGTCGCTTCAGTTGTCGGCGCACTTTCTGCGCTTGATGCATCCGCAGGCTTTGCTTCAGCGGCAGCTGTCGCTTCAGCAGGTGCGTCTGCCGATTTTGACGCTTCCGTTCCCGCCGTTTCAGCAGGCGCGTCACCACCCGCAGCTTTTTTGTCTACATACGCCTGCAATGTAGCAGCAAGCTGACGAGCAGGCCCATTGATTGCAGACATGAGCATTGCAATGAGCGTCTTTTTGCCAGGAATCTTTGAAAACGCTTCAATTTGCGCCGCATCATACAACTCCTTGCTAATAAGCCCGCCTTTTATGTTTAACACGGGAGCCGTCTTTACGAATTCAAACAACGTCTTTGCAACTTCGTTTGAATCTTCTTTGGTCATGGCAACAGCAGTCGGTCCTTTGAGATAGTCCGCCACATTGTCAATTTGCATATCTGCAAAGGCTATGCGCGCAAAATTATTTTTGACAACTTTGAGCGCTGCATTCTGTTCACGAAGTTTTTTGCGAAGGCTCGTAATCTGTTCAACTGTCATGCCTCGGTAATCGGCAAAGATGAAATCGTTGTATTCAGCAAACGTCTTTTTTGCTTCTTCAATTGCAGCTGTCTTTGCAGGCTGTAGTTTTTTTACTCTAACTGCCATAATTATTCACCTTCCTTAAAGTCAACCCAAACGCCAGGTCCCATTGTAGAACTTACGGAAACAGTAGAAATGAATCCCGATTTTGCATCTACCGGTTTGCGCCTGCGCACTTCAGTAATGAGCGTTGCAATATTTTCGGCAATTTTTGCAGCATCCATAGACACTTTGCCTACAGCAATATGAATAACGCCGCCTTTGTCAGCACGAAATTCAGTGCGTCCTTTTTTAAGTTCGCCGATTGCTTGCGCAATATCGTTTGTAACAGTACCTGTTTTCGGATTCGGCATAAGCCCTCGACGACCAAGCACCATGCCTAAACGACCAACATCTTTCATCATGTCGGGAGTTGCAACAGCAATGTCAAAGTCAAGCCAGCCGCCTTTTACTTTTTCGATATATTCATCTGCGCCTGCATACGTCGCGCCTGCATCAAGCGCTTCTTTTGCTCTGTCTTCTTTGCAAAACACGAGCACTTTCTTTTCCGCCGTAAATTGATGAGGGAACACAAGCGTGTCGCGTACCGTTGCACTCTTGCTGAGTTTTAACGACACGTGCGCTTCTACCGTTTCATCGAATGCAGCGTATTTCATATCTTGTACCATCTTGCACGCATCGATTGTTGGGTATCGTTTTGAAAGGTCGTATTTTGCCGCTGCCGCACGATATTTTTTTCCTCGCTTCATCTTACGCCTCCACGTCTACACCCATACTGCGCGCAGTACCGGCAATGATTTTTTTTGCTGCTTCAAGGTCATTCGCATTGATGTCTGGCATTTTTGTCTTTGCGATTTCTTCAAGATCCTTTTTTGAAAGCGTTCCCACTTTGTCACGGAGCGGATTCCCAGACCCCTTTTCAATTTTTAGCGCCTTTTTGATGAGAACAGCAGCGGGTGGGGTTTTGAGAATAAATGTGTATGATTTATCCTGATACACCGTAATGACGACAGGGATTATCAATCCCTTTTCCATCTTCTTCGTCTTGTCGTTGAATTCCTGAACAAACTTAGGCGCGCTTACCCCGTGCGGACCAAGTGCAGGACCAATTGGCGGAGCAGGCGTTGCAGCACCCGCAGGACACTGCAGCTTGATTACCGCCGTTACTTTTTTTGTAGCCATAGCATGACTCCTTGATTGGTATGGAATAGACGCATGCGTATATTCCTAGCGAAGCGCGTTTGTCCAACGGACCGGCGCTTCTCCCAAAACAGGCATATTTTCTGCGCAAATGCAGAACCTGAATCGTTACATTTTTTCAACTTGCGAAAGACTCACTTCTACCGGCGTTGCGCGACCAAAAATCTGCACAACAACGCGGAGCTTGTCTTTTTCGGCATTCACTTCATCGACAGTGCCGCTAAATGTTGCAAACGGACCGTCAGTAATTTTTACCGTGTCGCCTACAGCAAACGACTGCTTTATGTGAACAGGTTTTTCACCCTTGATTGCACCTGCCTTTTGCAAAAGTGTTTTAGCTTCATCGACAGAAATAGGGCGCGGCCGTTCGCTTGGATTTGTGCCGACAAAACCTGTAACGCCTTGAATACGACGAAGCGCAGTACATGTTTTTTTCCAATCGAGCTCAGGCAAATCCATCTCAACCATAATATAGCCGGGCAAAAACTTATTTTTCTTTGTGCGCTGCTTGCCGTCTTTTACTTCGACAAGCTCTTCTTCAGGAACACGAATTTCCGTTACAACAGACGGGTCAATCTCTTTTGTTTCAAGGCGAGTCCTGATTGTGCGCTCAATCTTTTTTTCATACCCTGTATATGTATGAAGAATATACCAATTCTTTGCCATGTGCTTATCTCATAATTGCGCGGAACGCTTCAGTAAAACCCCAGTCGAGCAAGCCGAGAATAACCGCTACTATGAAAGTAGAAATAACGACGACAAGCACAGAGGAAACAACATCGTCGCGTGACGGCCACACGACTTTTTTCAATTCTGCACCACTTTCGCGGAAAAATTGTACAACTTTCGACATAGTACCTCCGTATTAAACAGGCCAGGCAGGATTCGAACCCACGACAGGCGGTTTTGGAGACCGCTGCTCTACCAGCTGAACTACTGGCCTATGAAAACTATTTTACTTTTGTTTCTTTATGAAGCGTATGCTTGCGGTCAAAAGGGCAATATTTACTCAATTCAAGTTTACCCTGCATATTTTTGCGATTTTTTGTCGTAGTATAATTTTTTCGCTTGCACTCGCTGCACTGCAACGCAATAATTTCAACAGCACCTTTTTTCTTGCTTCCCATATCGACAACTCCTTAATTTCTCGTGAAGTATGACGGCATACAAACAACGCGAGCCCCCGTGCAGAATCGAACTGCAGACCTCAACCTTACCATGGTTGCGCTCTACCGACTGAGCTACAAGGGCAGACATTAATGCGTTTTATGAGTATATAAAAATATATACAACTATGTCAAGAGCACGGCGCGTGAATGTTGTAGAGAAGTGCAACTCTAAAACTAACGTATTCTGCATAAATCTAAAAAAAGCTCTCGGCGAGAACCTGCCTCTAAACACACGGTGGAACGTAATAGGTATTGGACTGCGCTGCACGACCTGTATGCGGCAGGCAGGTCGTGCAGCTTGCCACCATTCCAAGTGTGTTTTTAGGCAGAACCTCGCCTGCGCCATTTCCAAATTTGCTTTTTTGTAAATGCCTTTCTCTACAACACTCGCAAAGGGAACGGAAAACTATGGAAGATAAGCGTTAATCTTAATAATTATAAAAAAGCAATACTTTACGATTAACGCTTATCATTGACAGAGCACGGCGCGTGAAGCACGAGACGTGTGCAGGGAGCTGTGTGCCGTGAAAAACACAAAGCTGCTTTAGCCCACTGTGTTGCGGTGCGCCTTAATAGGTAAAAGCCTGCACGACTAACACACTATCATATACGTGCTTGTAGCTGAAGCCCATGTCGCCCGAGTCGAAATCGATGTTCCACGCGCAGTTACCCTCGAAAACATGCTGACTGCGCGACCAGCACCAGCTAGTGCCAAGAGAGTTCACGGTACACGAACTTGAGTCCAAACTGTGTAGTTTAGTCAAAGACTCATTTATCGCATTCCTTGAAATATACACCTTTCCTAATTCATATACAGAGGGAATGTACCATTTTCCTTTAAGGCTTGCACTTTTATACTGCACGCTGTTGGAGTCAAAATTTTCCGCCCAGTACCATGCAGGGTAGTTTGTTTCGCTATAGTCGGAGCATTTATCTTTCAATGCAGCAAGACTTTTTGAGCCGTCCGTTTCGCCTTCGCCAAATACATTTCCTTGCAATGCAGTAATGTTAGCGGTATATCCTGTGCTGCCCCTGGCTGCCCAACTCTTGCTCGTGCCAATAGCAAGACCGACGCAATATGGCACCCCACCTTTTTCGAATGCCAAAACGCCTATTGGTTTTTTGCCATCTGGAAGGGCGGTCAAACTAGCGACTTCTGCTTTTGCAGACCATGTGCCGTCATTCCATAAGACATCTCCTGCCTCGTGCCCGTCGCTGAACTTTACTTCCACGACCTTTTCATTTACAACAATTTTCTCTACAATCTTTTCTACTTCGACTACTTGTTCGACTACTTGCTTGCAGGCTGCAAAGCAGAAACCAAAAAGTGCTAAAAATAGCACAGCAATTCGTTTTAGGCTCATACACCCTCCTGTTCAGTTGAATTGGTGCTTATTATAACACAAATTTCCAAAAATGTCTACAAT
>JAFSRD010000030.1 GCA_017446265.1 Treponema sp. | reverse complement strand
TGCTGTGGACCAAATGTTAGGTCTGCTTATGCCACTTATGGAAAAAGGTGATATAATCATAGACGCAGGTAATTCTAATTTTTTGGACACCGAGCGACGCATGAACGAAGCTTCTTGCAATGGGCTTTTGTACTTAGGCACAGGCGTTTCAGGAGGAGAAGAAGGCGCTCTAAAAGGTCCGTCTATTATGCCTGGCGGAAATGCGGAAGCTTGGTCTTTAGTAAAACCGATTTTTCAAAGCATTGCTGCAAAAGTAAACAATTGTATCCCGTGTTGCGACTGGATAGGAAATGGAGGAGCAGGACACTTTGTAAAAATGGTTCACAACGGTATTGAATATGGAGATATGCAGATTATCTGTGAAATATACGACATTATGCGAAAATATCTTGCAATGGACTGCAAGGAAATAAGCGATGTATTTACGAAGTGGAATAGCGGAGAACTCAGTTCATACCTTATAGAGATTACGAGCAAGCTTCTTTTGCACAAAGAAGATAACGGCGAATATCTTGTAAATAAAATTCTTGATGTAGCGGGGCAGAAGGGAACAGGCAAGTGGACTGTAATGAGTGCACTCGAAGAAAATGTGCCACTTACGCTTATTACAGAGTCTGTGTTTGCAAGATGCTTGAGTACAGAAAAAGACATTCGAACTAAAAACGCCGCAATATTTTCATGCAATTTTAAAACGCCCCAAAAAGGAGAATGCACAGAACTTATACAGCAACTGCACGATGCATTGTATGCCGCAAAAATTATTTCGTATGCACAAGGATTTGAACTTATGCAAAAAGCAAGCACACATTACAACTGGCACTTAGATTTAGGAAATATTGCACTCTTATGGCGAGGTGGTTGCATTATTCGCTCTGTGTTTTTAGAAAAAATAAAAGATGCTTTTTCTAAAAATTTCGACTTGCAAAATCTTATTATGGATTCATATTTTAGCAGCATTTTAAATAAGACTCACACATCGCTTAGAAAAATTGTATCGCTTGCAACACTCACAGGCATTCCAGTTCCTTCCCTTTCTTCTGCTCTTTCTTGGTTCGACAGCATTAGAACTGATATGCTGCCTATAAATCTTTTGCAAGCACAGCGAGATTATTTTGGAGCACATACATACGAGCACATTGACAAAAAACGCGGCGAGTTTTTTCACACTGATTGGACAGGGCATGGAGGTGCTACTTCTTCTACGACATACAGTGTGTAGACTACGTTCTTATGCGAGCGATAATTTTACCATTGCGTACATTCATTTCGCTTTCTCTCCTCCCACGTTCCGCCCGTCATTCAGGCAAGTAACGCGCACGGCTTACCGGTGTCTCAAAGACATCAATTGCACTTACATACGCTCCCGTTTTTGCCTGTGAATATGACAAGTCATAGCCGTCGCGTTTCATACACTCAATAAGCTCGTTGTACACATATTGTGCAATGCGTTCTGCACTCGGATTCTGCAAAAATACCGGCATGTCGTTGAGGTTCGTATGCTCAAGCGTGCCACATACGTTTGCAAGGGCATGCTTTAACGTTGCAAAATCAAGCAGCATGCCGCACTCTCCGAGCACATGCCCCTTTACATATGCACGCACCTTATAGTTATGTCCGTGCAGCCTCTCGCACTTTCCGCTGTAATCGCGCAAAAAATGAGCGGCGGAGAAATCGCACTCAACGCGTACTTCATACATAGAAAACCCCAAGAACAAAAATTAATTCATTACCTCTGCCAACTGCAATGTTACGTTTTCCACTTTTACGATAATCGCCTGTAAGTTTTCAATCTGAGCAGAAAGGTCACTATTGCTTTCTGCAATTTTCAGCGACGCTCCTTCTACAGCTTGTGATACATCTGACAGCGCGTCCATGCCTGTTACAACTTGTTCAGAACATGAATACTGCTCCACAAACGCTTTTTTCATTGAAGCCGTGTAACCGACTATCGTATTCGTTTCGTTTACAATTTGGTCACCTTCAATCTGCTGATGCGCCATTTCGTCAGCGGCCTGCTGTACGTGGCCAGCAGTTGTAGAAGCCTCCTGCTCAATGCGCGCAAACGAATTATTTACCGCATCGCTGAGCGAAACGCCTTCTTCAATCAATTTTTTTATCTCACTGATAATGCTGCCAATTTTTCCCGCCTGTACGCTGCTCGCAGCCGCAAGAGATTTTATCTCGTTTGCAACGACAGCAAATCCTTTGCCCGCAGTGCCCGCATGGGCAGCTTCAATAGACGCATTCATAGCAAGCAAGTTTGTTCGCGCGGCAAAATCGTCGAGCACCTGCACGACGCTTAAAATCTCGTGAGAACTTTCCTGAACTTTTTCCATAGTGTCTGAAAGTTCTTTCATATTTGTTGCACCGAGTTTTGCAAATTCATTAAGCGTTCCCGCAAAATTCGCTGCACCGCTTATACCGCGTCCAACAGATGCAAACCCTGCAATGAGCCGTGATGTGCCTTCTGCCGTTTTGGAAATGCCTTCCACTTCGCGCTCAAGATCTTTATTTGTCTCACGTAATAACTGCAAAAGTTTGTTTACAGACCCAGTTGCAGTGTCGAGTGTCGTTTTTTGCTCTGAAATAGCTTCAGAAATTTCATAGATTTGCTCTATCGTATGCGAAGAGGCTTTTGCAACACTTTGCGCTGAATCGTGCAGCGTCACCGCTATGTCAGAAGTGCTTGCGGCAAGCTCTTTTGCATGGGCAAATACGCTTTCAAGTTTATTGCGCTGCTCTGTTACTTCGTCTACAAGCACAACAAGATCTTTTTGCGTGCGAGCAGCATTATACGCAAGCGTAATAAATATCGAAATATTGAGCGCAAAAAATGAAAATCCCTGCAACCACACAAACGGGATTTTTCCTACAATTTCGTATGCAACATCGTGCGTAGCAACTAGCAGACCTACGCTAAATCCAATGCAAATAGGAATAACATCTTTTTTCTTGGCGTGCACTGCTTTAATTAGAATGACAAGCCCGCCTACAATGACAGCTGCACAGGGAATAAGCGACATCATGAACAAAAGATCGTGCACTGATGTATTTTTGAGAAAAATAAAATATCCAACAAAAAAGAAAGCATCGACGCTGAATTTAATAATATACCATTTTTTGTCAATTTTTTTATCAAGATACAGTTTTAAGAACAAGAACATGAAGCCACAGCTTGCCACTAACGCTGTATGCGCAATAGAACGCATAACTACATATGAAAAAAACAATGTGCGTTCAAGTCCCATATTGAAAAAGTAGATGGCAATGAAAACTGATGAAAGCGAATACATGAGCGAATAAAGCGATTTTTTGTCGCTCATAAAATGTGCAAAATAATATATTCCAATAAACAAGCAAATTGCCGCAATGATCAAATAAAAATTTATATTGAAAAAGTTTTTTATAAAATTAATTATTTCTGCCTGCTCCTCATTTCCTACGTGGACCTCAAAGAATGCAAAAAAACTTGCCGGCGTCCAGCACCGGTAAGCAATTGCAACTTTATTGTTGTGTATGCAGTTTTGCGGAATCGCGATCATTTTTCGCAATGTAGGATTTATGTCTCCTTCAGGCGGCAGCGTACCATGTGACGTAATATAATTGCCATCCATGTAGACTTCCACTGCGAACTGACCACGCCCAACATCAAGAAACACGCGCTGTCCCCGCAATTCTTCAGGAATATCAATCGTCTTTCGAAGCCATAACCACTCTCCCCCTGTTTCCATAGGCAGTTCCTCGCCAAACTCAATTGACGCCCACGATGAATCGTTGAATTCTGGTGAACTCCACGCTTGTTCATCTCCGAATGAATATTTCCAACTCCCCTCAACTAAAAAATTGGCAGGAGCAGAAAACAGTGGAAACACGCCCAATGTAAATTCCAAGAAACAAACCAGCCAAATTGCCTTTCTCATAGTACTTTTCTCCCTGTCTAATTTAAAAATATTCTATGCTTCCATTATATATCTATAATTAGTTTTTTGCTACTGTTTTAATCTTTTTTTTACACAAAAATACACGGAAAGCAATTTTCAGGAGGATGCTCTTGTTTATTCGTGCTGGAAAAGACGCTTCCCATACGGCACATTTTCTGTTATTTTTAAGCTATGGCAGAAGCGCACCGCTACCCTGCAGGATGCATATTTTCGTCTCTTTCTCTCATCAAGGGCAAGAAAATCACCGTCATGGGGCTTGGCTTGAACGGGGGCGGAGAAGCGGCAACGCGTTTTTTTCTCAAGCACGGCGCATACGTCACTGTTACAGACATGAAATCGCGCGCTGCGCTTGCCCAGACGGTTGACGCGCTTGAACGCGACAAAACTGTTGACAAAAGCCGTCTCACGTATCATCTGGGCGGTCACATCATTTCCGACTTTGCGTGTGCTGACTGCGTTATAAAAAATCCCGGCGTAAAATACGAGGGCAATGAATATCTTGCCGCCGCAAAAGCGATTGAAACAGACATGAGCGTATTCCTCGCGCTTTCTCGCGCGCCAATAATTGCCGTAACGGGGAGCAAGGGCAAATCGTCTACCGTGAGCGCAATCCATTACGCACTGCAAACGGCAGGACGCACATCA
The DNA here is from genome assembly GCA_017446265.1 of Treponema sp. Taxonomy (GTDB): domain Bacteria; phylum Spirochaetota; class Spirochaetia; order Treponematales; family Treponemataceae; genus Treponema_D. The sequence goes on along the minus strand of JAFSRD010000030.1, from coordinate 2,456 downwards.
TTTCTCGGCGGCAACATCACGGTAAGCCCGCTCTCGTTTCTTGAAAAAACAGATGCGTCTACGCCTGTGGTGTTAGAGCTTTCAAGCTGGCAGCTTGCAGATTTGCGTGGCAGAAAATTGTTAAAGCCAAAAATTGCGCTCATCACAAAAATCGTTCCCGACCACTTGAACTGGTACGACAGCATGGATTCATACATTGCAGACAAGCGGCTTATCTACGCAGACCAAGACAAAAGCGACTTTGCCATATTCGATGCAGACCCGGACGATGAAAAAACGCCCAGCCCCGAACAGCACAACTCGTGGGGAGATTTTTTTGCATCTGAATCAAAAGCGACAGTGCTTCGCTACAGCGCGCATGGACTTCCCAAAAACACATGCGGCGCATGGCAGGAAATAGATGCTGAAGGAACCATTCTGGGCAGGGCTCTGCTTCCCGGTGCAACGATGCCGTTAACGCTGTTAAAAAAACTTCTAGTGCCGGGCAGCCACATGCGTGCAAATGCGCTCAACGCAGCGCTCGTCATGGCGCTTTCAGGAACGCCGCCTGCACATGTTGCGCGCATACTCGGACAGTGGCAGGGCATTGCACACCGCCTGCAATATTTTCACACATGGAAAAACGGCACTGCCACATTTGATTTTTACAACGACTCGTGCTCCACTGTTCCCGAATCAACTATTGCAGCAGTGCAGTCATTTGAAAAACCGGTGATTCTCATTGCAGGCGGCACAGACAAAGGGCTGTTGCAAAATGCGCTTGCGGCAACGCTTGCAGAACGCCATGTGCGCGCGCTTTATCTACTTGCGGGAAGCGCCACAGACAAATTGATTTCGCTGCTCGAAAAAGAACATGTCCCGTTCAACGGACCATATGATTCAATTACGGTGCTGCTTGCATCGCTGCGCGAACATGAATGCCACGCACATGGACATGCAGGAAACGGAAGCCACTCATATGACAGCGCAACGGAATACGCGCCACATGAACGCAACGCACAGAACACTGCCGTCATATTTTCTCCAGGCGCTACATCGTTCGGCATGTTTGCAAACGAATTTGAGCGCGGAGAACAATTTATGGAATTGGTAAAAAATATGTTCAGCGATTGCCAATTATTTGACGGCAATCTCTAAAAACAATGAAAATTAGTTTTAGAGACGCCCTATTTTTTATCTTCAACTTCACGCTCGTTTGCTTCACGTTCTTCGCGCGCTGCTTCTCTTTTGTCTTTTATATCTGCAGCTCCTATGAAAAGGCAGATAAGCCCAATGAATGCAGCAAACACCGGCAAGCTCCCACGCAAAAACGCGAGCACGTCAGCGCCCCAGTTAAGCGACCATGACGGAACAAGCGAGAACACCGTAAACGCAATAAAAATAATACCGGCTATCAGCGACAACATATGGAATCTCCTCTACTACAATAGAGCGGCTGCCTCATCTTCATGTGCGAAAAGCAGCGCACTGCGGTTATTCTGCACGCACAATACAGCGCACTTCTACGCATTATATTATAGCACATTGCAGAAAAAAAAGCCAGCGTGTGTGACGTGTGCAGGGAGCTGTGTGCCGTGAAAAACACAAAGCTGCTTTAGCCCACTGTGTTGCGGTGCGCCTTAATAGGTAAAAGCCTGCACGACTAACACACTATTCTTGAAGTAGCTCTTCTCGTTGGTGTACACGGTGCCCGAGACGAAATCGATGTCCCACGCGTAGTTATCGGGGGAAACATACTGACTGCTCGACCAGTACTGCTTAAAGCCAAGAGAGTCCACGGTACACGAACTTGAGTCCAAGTTGTTTAGTTTACCCAAAGACTCGTTTATCGCTTTCCTTGAAATATACACCTTTCCTAATTCGTATACAGAGGGAATGTACCATTTTCCTTTAAGGCTTGCGCTTTTATACTGCACACCGTTGGAGTCAAAATTTTCCGCCCAGTACCATGCAGGGTAGTTTGTTTCCCTATAGTCGGAGCAAGCCGCTTTCAATGCAGCAAGACTTTTTGAGCCGTCCGTTTCGCCTTCGCCAAATACATTTCCTTGCAATGCACTAATGTTAGTGTTATATCCTGTGCTGCCATCGGCTGCCCAACTCTTGCTCGTGCGAATAGCAAGCCCCACGCAATACGGTGTTCCGCTTTTTTCGAATGCCAACACGCCTATTGGTTTTTTGCCTTCTGGAAAGGCCGTCAAACTAGCGACATCTGCTTTTGCAGACCATGTGCCGTCATTCCATAAGACATCTCCTGCCTCGTGCCCGTCGCTGAACTTTACTTCCACGAGCTTTTCATTTACAACAATCTTTTCTACTTCGACTACTTGCTTGCAGGCTGCAAAGCAGAAACCAAAAAGTGCTAAAAATAGCACAGCAATTCGTTTTAGGCTCATACACCCTCCTGTTCAGTTGAATTGGTGCTTATTATAACACAAATTTCCAAAAATGTCTACAAT
>JAFSRD010000029.1 GCA_017446265.1 Treponema sp. | reverse complement strand
TTTGCTTCGCAAACTCGCACATCTACGTGTGCGCGTGCACTCCGTGCAGCTGCGCACTAATTCAACAACTCCTGAAACTGATGTTTCACTCGTTGTTGAATTGTAAAGAATGTTTAAAATGCGCGCTGAAATAGCGCGCGCATTTTAACTTGCAGTTTGCTTCGCAAACTTGCTTATCTACGTGTGCGCGTGCACTCCGTGCAGCTGCGCACTACATGCACGCGCTCGCAAGTTGAAACGTGCTCGTTCTGCAAGGAAATTATTCAACTCGTCGCTTACCTGTCTGTCGACAGGCAGGTGCGACTAGCGAACGTCCGGCGCTTGTGGCAGGTTATTGACTAAAAGTCGCAATTTGGATGCTGCTGTTTCAATGTACGCAGATATGTTTTCTGTTCGCCTGAAATGCGGTAGCTTTCGCACGCTTTTTGAATCGTTTTGTTATGCGTCCATACGGCAAGTTTGCGTTGTTCAATAAACGGCAACGCGGCATCGTACTGCTTTGCAAGCGCCGTTGCGAAATACCACGCAATCATCATGTTCACGTAATATTCACTGGAACGCAGGCGGGCAACGCGTTTTGCGCTGTCGAGCGTAAAATACTCATCGAGGAAAAAATTCAAAAGCATGCCTACGCCAAAGCGGACCGTATACGGTTTGTCGGATGCAATCCACGTTTTTATTTTTTCGTACAGCACGGGAAGATTTTTTTTGAACGCTTTTGGCGTAAGCTGATCGCATGTTGCCCAGTTGTCAATGTACGGTAAAAACAATTCTGTTGCAGCAAGCGCATCATCAAAATTTTTATTTGCCGCAATAATGAACGCGTGTAGCTGATTTTCATCAAAGTATGCGTGTGGAAGTGCTGCAAGAAATTCTGCTGCTTCATCTGTTTCCACAAGTTTTTTTGCAAACAAGCGCAATGTGGGCGTGCGCACGCCGATAATCGTGTTTGCAGGGATTGTCGGAATAAGTTTTTGCTGAAACAGTTTATATTTTTTGTCTTGCAACAAAAAAAGTTTTTTTTGAATTGGAGTTTGTGATTTCATGCCCATAGTATAACTGACATGTGCATGCAGCACAACAGCAGTACGGCATAAAAATTTGCCAAGAAGTGATTAAAATTACGGCTGCCTTATTGCACCCGACTTGCTCACCGTAGTAAATGTATAACCTTTGCTTTTGAGTATGGGATACAGCTCAAGCAAAATCGCGGGAAGTATGTCTGCTGACCACACATGTCCTATCATAATAACAGCGCCGTTTGCGTTTGCAATGCTCAAAGCGCGCACAACTTCGGCTATAATATCGTTGCGATTTTTCGTGTTGTCGAGAAATACATTGCGCTCGTAATATGGGATGCCGAGTTCCATAGACGCTTGCGGTACGCGAGTTTGGCTTGTAGTTCGCGAGTCCATAAAAAATGCGCCGCTTTCTTTTGCCGCGCTCATAACTGCTCCTATTTTTATTTCGTCTTCAGTGATCAGCGAACCTTCGTGATTGTTTACGCCCGCCACAGGCCCTATTTCAGCAATATTTTCTTTAACAAGCGCAGCTATTGCAGACGACTGCATGTCGGGCGTGATTGCACCTGGACCGGGATTGACATTCAAGTTGATTGCCTGCATGGGCTGGTGCAGCATGACTTCGTTACCTGACGCGCGTATGCGGTCTGCGCTCGCTTTTGAATACGTGAGCTTTGGCAGCACGGCAACAGTTATGGGAAATGGCAGCGATAGGTATTTTTCAAGTTGCGAAAGATTTTGACCTGCATCATCAAACACAAACACGAGCTTTGCACTATTCACTGCCGCGGGGATATTTGGCAATTGTGGCGATTGCGCAGACGATTGTGGAGGAGAGACGGGCTGTGGCGGAACAGATTGCACTGATGCAGGCTTTGCTGCGGCAGCAATTTGCGTTGTTGCAGCAGATTGTGATGTTGCAGGTGCTGTGCCATGTTGCGTTTGTGCGGCAACATTTTGCGACTGTGTGACGGACTGTGACTGCTGCTCATGTGCAGATGATTGCGTTCGCGTCGGTGCAGCAGACGGTGTACTTGCATGTGCATTTCGTTCTGACACAACAGGTTGTTGCTCCGAAAGTTGTTGCTCTACAGCAATGTTGCGAGGATTTTTACGTGCATTCACAATCAGCAGGACAAAACATGCTGCAACAATCACCACGCAGATGAGCGCGGTTTGCATTTGTGAGAGCACAATTTTTTTTCGCTTTACGGCACGCTGTTTTTTTGTCGGTGCAATTTTTGGCTCAGCGCGCAATGATTTTACCTGCGGCTTTTTTTGCACGCGGCGCGGTGTAGTTGCCATGCAATAAGTATATCATATTCTGAAAAAAAAGAAACCGCCGCAAAGCCCCTCTCTTTACGACGGTTTAAAATCTCTCCTGTCTCTCCGATGCACGCTATGTCGTTATATCATGCTGTCAGCGTTTTTCCTCTATGAAAATGTCAAGCCTGTTTTTTTGATAAAAGCTCTCAATAAAGTCAGTAAAAATAATGCAATTTTTGTGCCAAATAGCGTAAATTTTTCGTGCTTTTGTGTATGGAAAAACTTAAATCTTTATATTATAAGCAATTATCCAAATAATTTTATGTTATCGTTGATAATTATTCGTTATATAAAATCAGCAGGGGAAAATCTTTTTGTACTCAATTATTTTTTTATACATAACGTGCAAAATGAATCAATAGTGTATGAAATTATATACGCAGTGTATCTTTTTTTATCAATATGCCAACACATGTGTATATAATTCTATACATATACACATGTGTATAGCATAAATATAGCGTTGATGAGCTACACGACAGGAGAAAGCCCACGCTGACATGCTCCGAAAAAATGCTATTTCACATACGGGATGTAGTTGCTGTAGCCGAGCTCTTCCATTTTTTCAAGCGGAATAAACTCCAAGCTCGCACCGTTTATGCAATAGCGTAAGCCGCCCTGCGCCTTTGGCCCGTCGTCGAACACATGGCCTAAATGACTGTTGCCGCGTTTTGCTGTCACTTCTGTGCGAAGCATGCCGTGGCTTGTGTCTTCGGTATAATTGAGCGCATCTGTTGTGATAGGCTTTGTAAAGCTCGGCCACCCGCAGCCCGCATCAAATTTGTCGCTAGAGCTGAAAAGCGGTTTTTTTGTTACTATATCAACGTAAATGCCTTTTTCATTGAATTTGTCGTACTCGCTAGAAAATGGTCGCTCTGTCGCTTTTTCTTGTGTTACAGCGTATTGTGTGTCGTTCAGCGTCATGCGCAATTCGCGTTTGCTTGGCACGCTGAATTTGCTTTCGTCGTACAGCGGTTTTTCTGCCAAACGCAAATCTATGTGGCAGTAGCCGCCGGGATTTTTTCCAAGATAGTTTTGATGATACGATTCTGCTTTGACATAATTTGCAAGCGCAGCAACTTCTACGACAATTTTTTTTGCGTATTTTTTTTGCTCAATGGCGACAAAGTCTTCAATGAATTTTTTATCGCGCGCATCGGTGTAATAAATGCCCGTACGATATTGCCTGCCTGCATCGTTGCCCTGTTTGTTAAGCGATGTTGGGTCAATGACTCTAAAAAAATGCGCAAGGATTTCTGCAAATGCAACAACATTTTCGTCGAACATAAGTTTGAGCGTCTCCGCATGGTCTGTTTTTTTGAGCGAATAGTAATCTGTTTTGTCAGAAGTGCCGTTTGCATAGCCAACTTCTGTCTGTACAACGCCGCGCACTTTTTTGAAATAGCCTTCCAGCCCCCAAAAACAGCCGCCCGCCACGTAAATCTCTTTGAGCTTTTGCATGTTGTTCCTCTTGATTTTTGCAGCTTGTTCGCTAGAAATAAACTGCGCTGCGCTAAAAAGCGCCACAAATAAAAATACGATTTTTGAAATTTTTGGCATATTGCCTCCACGTATAAGTAGTATTTGCCACACCACTACTACTATAGCGGATATAGAGACGCTATTCAATGTGCATATGCATGCATTTTAAAAGAGATTAAAAAATTGACAACTCAATGTTTCCTTAATTTCCGCTTGCCGCATTTTTCCCTGCAATGCGTCCATACACCATAATGTCGGCGATTGCATTGCCGCCCAAGCGGTTGCCCGCGTGAATGCCTCCTGTCACTTCTCCTGCAGCAAACAAGCCTGGAATGACAGTTCCATTCTCATTGAGCACATGCGCGTCCGTATCAATTTTTAAGCCACCCATTGTATGGTGGATTGCTGGAGCGCGCGGCGTAGCATAGTACGGTGCCATGTCAACTTTCTGATTGAACGAACTTTTGCCAAAGTCTGTGTCGTTGCCGTTGTCTACAAACGAGTTGTACTTGTCCATCTCAGCTTTGAGTGTTGCGCCGTCAATGCCAATCAACGAGCCAAGCTCTTCAAGCGTGTCTGCTTTGAACGCGCGCCCGTTTGCAACTTCAACTTCGGGGTCGGTAAGCCACTTTGCTTCTTCAGCAATCTCTGCGTCTGCAATCATGTAGAACATGCCGTCCGTCTGCGCAAACGCCGCAATTGCGAGCGTGTCGCGCGCGGCTCCCTCGTCAACAAACCGTTTTGCCTCTTTGTTTACAAAAATGTAGTTTGCGGCAAAGCGCGGAATAAGACCGGTGAACAAGTCCCCAGTTCTGCTGTCTGAAACGGGCATCATCTGCGCAAAGCCCATGCCGGTGAGCGCAGCGTTTGCTTCAAGTGCCATTGTAATGCCGTCGCCGGTTGAACCCGATGCGTTTGTCGTCGTCGCGTTATCAGGAATAGACTCCCAATAGTTGTTGTATTCCTGCACCATTTTCGTGTTGTTGCCAAACCCGCCTGTTGCAAGCACAACGCCTTTATTCGCATGGAGCACGACAGGCGTGCCATTAGACTGCTGCGCGTTCACGCCGACGACGTTTCCATTTTCAATGATGAGCTTTGTCGCGCGCGTTTTGAGCATGATTTCGCCGCCTTGCTCGGTAACCAATTTTCCAAGTTTGATTGCGTATTCCTGACCTTTGGGCATTGACGGTGTATGCCCGCGCCGCCACATTGCACCGACAGGCTCGCTCACCGTTTCCTGCCACTGAATGCCTTTTGACGAGAGCCAGTTCACTGTATCAAGCGCATTCTTTGCCATGTTTGCGGTAAGCGCAAAATCACTGTAAATGTCCGAGCCGTCACGCCCCGTGCGCCGTCCGTACAGGTATGTGTTCAAAATGTGGAACTCATCTGAATCAAAAAGATACGAGGGATTGGCAAGGTAGTTTCTGATTTGTCCGCAGAGCACGTCAAATGTTTCGCGGTACTCTGGTGGGAATGTGCTTCTGTCCATGTTCAGCCAACCGCGCAACTCTTCGGGCTCTCCCGTGTCAACGGGTGCACCTTTTTGCCATTCGGGGTCTGCCGCATTCATAACGCCGCCTGAAAGTAATGTATTTCCGCCGAGCGCGGCTGTCTTTTCAATCAAGATGACCGACGCACCGCTTTCAATTGCGGCAGTTGCTGCAGAAAGTCCTGCGCCGCCTCCACCGACTACAATAATGTCAGCACGTTTTTCGATTGTTTTACCAGCGTTCGTCACCGCCTTGCTCGGTGCTGAACGCCATGTTGCCGCATTGCCGCCAGCTGCTGCAATTGCATCTGCAACGGCATTTTGAATTGCCATCTGCGTAAATGTTGCGCCAGTAATTGCATCCATTTGCAACGACTGATTTTCAATAATATTTGCAGGCACCTGCTCTAACGCAGGTGTTGCAATAACAACCGTTTCCGAATGTTCTGGAATTGTTATATTTGTAATGCCGTCTTTATTGAACGTCACTTCAACAGTAAGTTTGCCGTTGCGCCCCTGTGCAGACGCAGCGTATGTGCCAGCCTTGTACGATGCACCACAACTTGCCAAAAAGAGACATGCTGTTACAGCAAGTCCTGCAAGCAAAAAAAATCGTTTCATTCATTCCTCCTAAATATCTTTGATTCCAAAAATCAGAACAGGTCTATTACACTTCCACTCTGCCGCGAAAACTTCGCATGAGCGTAAGCCTGTCCGTGTATTCTAAATCGCCGCCGACAGGAATGCCAGAGGCAAGGCGTGTTACTTTTATGCCGTCGTGCTTTACCAAAAGTTGCTGTATGTATAACGCTGTCGTGTCGCCTTCAACAGTGGGATTTGTTGCAATAATCACTTCCTGTATGTTGCCATTTTTTACACGAGAAGCAAGTTGTGCAATGCGCAGTTGGTCAGGACCTATGCCGTCAATTGGAGAGATTGCACCGCCAAGCACGTGATACAAGCCTGCATATTCATGCGAACTCTCAATTATTTCTACATCTTGCGGCTGCTCTACAACGCAGATAAGCGTTTTGTCACGCAGCGTATTTGAGCAAATGGGGCATGGGTCGTCTTCTGTCCAGGCGCCACAAATTGAACACTGTTTGATTTTCTCTTGAAGCGTCGCCAGCTGCCGTGCAAAGTGCTGCACATACGCGGAGTCTGTACGCAACAAATAATTAACAATTCTCGATGCACTTTTTTTTCCGATGCCTGGTAAATGCGAAAACGATTCTATAAGTTCTTCAAGCGCGTTCATAGCATTTCCGTTAAAGCGCAAGGCCTGGAATATTCAAGTTTTGTAAAAGCGTGCCAGACTTTGCTTTGAGTTGCTCTTGCACATTTTCTATTGCACTGTGATGCGCTGCCACAATCAAATCTTCGAGCATTTTTACATCGCGGTTGTCTACGCAAACAGGGTCAAGATGAATCGCCGTCATCTCCATTTTTCCGTTCACTGTAACAGTGACCATTTTGCCGCCCGACGAACCTTCCGCAGAAATTTGCGCAAGTTCTGTTTTTATCTTTTCTGCTTCTTCTTTTATTTTTGCTGTGTTTTGCAATAGTTCAAATGGATTCATTTCTTCCTCCTGTATAATGTGCGCGTTTACGCTCATCCTTTTCCACCAACAATGCTTCCTTTAAAAATACTCTGTACAATTTTAACTTGTTGCGGCAAATCAGTGTTTTGTTCGGGCAACATCGTTTCTTTTAAATTAATAATAAATGCAAGCGGTCGCCCGCATATTTTTTCAAAAAGATATTCAATTGCTTTCTTTTGCTGCTCAAGTCGTGCTTTTTGATACGCTGTTTCAATCGTCGTGGTGATTGCACTGTCAGAAATATTCCATGCACCTGTCTGCATAAGTGCGGAAGCTGTCATCGCATCATTAATGGAAAGTTCTGCAATAACAGCGCCTCGCAACTGTGCGCCAGTGATTGTGCGCCCATCGCTTGTTGTATACAACTGCGCTTGCCACGACTCCTCCACATTTTTGCCGCTGCTTGCCTGCTGATGCGTGAATGCATTTTGTCGAAGTTTTGACGGCATGTACCCATCGTCTTGATAATCGTCAGGTGCACCGTTGTCATCCCATTCGTCTGCATCCCATTGATTTGCCGCCGTTTGTTCAGGCGGCTCGGCTCCGCCGTTATGAAAAGGGCATGTTGTTTGTGTCTCGCTTTGCACTACATGCTGCATGGCATCGTGCGCTTCCATTGGCTGCTCTGCGCTTGATTGTAAATTGGACTGAGACAATGCAGAAAAACGCGGCATGCCTGTAGGAAATTGTGTTGTGCCCGTCGTATCATTTGTTGCGTCGCCCATCATGTTGCCATGTGCGTTGCCGTTGCCGAGCAACGCGCGCGCATTGTCAATAGCAAGCTTTACTTCCGCAGGCGATACATACTGCGAAAGCCAACACAAACGAGAAAATGCAAGCTCCAACTCATAGCGCGGTGAAAGTGAATAGCGCATGTCACGATAGAGTTGCAAAAAAATTGAAAGCGCGCGCTCAACTTGCACTGTATTCCACGCGGCAATAACATTTTGACTGTACCGTTCAGGTGAATTTCCAAGCAGCGCTTCTTTTGTAATGCCATTTTTAATAAGTAAAAGGCTGCGGATATAATTTGTGCTGTTTGCAATGAGCTGTTCAATCGAAACACCTGACTGCAAATAGTCGTCAAGTACAGAAAGCGCGTCGTCGCTTTTTCCGTCAGCGCACATTTCAAACAGCTCGTTCAACTTGTCTATGCCAACAAGACCGAGTTTGTCGCGAATTTTTTCATACGTGATGATGCCGTCGCTAAATGCGGCAACTTGGTCGAACAGTGTGTATGCATCGCGAACAGAGCCAGTTGATTCACGTGCAATCCAGTACAACGCCTCGTCGTCTGCTTGCATATTCAGTTCAGCCGCCGCCGCAGCAAGCAATTGTTTGATTTTTTCAACAGACACAAGCCTGAACGTAAACTGCTGGCAGCGGCTTTTGATTGTGGCAGGAACTTTTTGCAGTTCAGTCGTCGCAAAGATGAACACGACATACGGCGGCGGCTCTTCAATCGTTTTTAACAATGCATTGAATGCGCTCGTCGAAAGCATATGCACTTCGTCAATGATGTAGATTTTGTAGCGCGAAGCGTTCGGAGGAAACAATACTTCGTCTTTGATTTGGCGCACATCGTTCACGCTCGTATTCGACGCACCATCTATCTCAATAACGTCAAGGCTTGAACCAACAGTGATTTCTTTGCAGTGCGCACATACTCCGCATGGCGTTGCAGTAGGTCCGCTTTCGCAGTTGAGCGCTTTTGCAAGGATGCGCGCCGTAGACGTTTTGCCGCATCCACGCGGTCCTGAAAAAAGATACGCGTGTGCAATCTGTTTTGATGTGATTGAATTTTTAAGCGTTTCTGCGACAAATTCCTGTCCGACTAAATCTTCAAATTGTTGCGGTCGCCGCCGCGTAGCAGTTACTTCAAAAGCCATACAAGCAGTGTACTGCAAAACGTTAAAATCGGCAACGGGAGCGCAGAGCCATTGCTGGAAACATACTGATTAAACTTCCGTCTTTTTATTAGTTCCGACATCAAGACCGACACAAAAGGTTTTCCGCCGCTGTGTGCCTGCTTGCAGCCAGAAAATAAAAATCCAAGCGCCACAAAGAGCACGGCATTTTTTTAGTGTCATCAAAGCGCTTCTACGACGAGCATGACAAACTCGCTGCTGCTTTTGTTTACAACAGAGCACACTGTTCCGCCTGAAAAATGGGCAACAGCAGCGGCAGGAAACGGCACTTCGGCAGCATCTCTGTGCAAAAGCGTGGCACTTCCTTTGACTGCATACGACACGTATTCTGCATTTTGAGAAAACGCGTATGCGGAGTTTTGCTCAAGGTGGATTTCCTTGTACGACACGCTGCTTTCTGCTATTTGGCGCATGTCGCCAAGCGTTTTCACTATAATGCCGTCATGCATCTCGTCATCGGTGCGGCGCGCGACATAGACATTTTGCAATTCAGATGCATCTGCCATTTTAAAAAAAGGGGATTTAACAATTTCAACGAGCGAAAAAGCAGCAGTGCCAGTTTCTACAATTTTCTGTGCAGCAGTTTCTTTTTGCCCGCTGACTTGCATTTTTTGAGAAGGCTGCTGCACTGCATTGGCTTGCGCTGCGTGGGCGTGCAAGCCATAGGTACGCGCTGCATTACGTGCTTCTTCAGGAAATACGTATCGCCCGCGTTTTCTCGAAGAACCGCATTGAATGGCATGAACGGGACACTTGCTGATGCAGCTCATGCACATCTGACATTTGCCTTCCCACACAGGTTTATGCGCAACAAGCGTAATTGTTCCAAACGGGCAGTTTGTTTCGCACGCGCCGCAACCTATGCAACTGCTATCTACAGAAAACAGCGAGGCGCGCATTAAAAAAAGCGAAAAAAGAGGATTAAGCAGATACGTTTTAAATGCAGCTTCTCTGCCTTCTTCAACGTCGTAGATTTCGCGGTGCGCACATATTTCGGCTGCAATTTGCGGAATGCGTTGCTCTGCCACATTGAGTTTTTCTTCCACGCGCGCAGGCTCATCTACGTTGAATAAGACAACGTAATTTTCAGGCATAGTAACAGAATATGCACTGTTGCACTGAAACACGCTTGCAAGCACTTTAAACGCTTTGCCCGCGTCGCTGCCGCATGTCGCAACTGCATACGTAAATGATTTTTTGCTCACATGCACGTGAGATAAAAACTCCATGACAATTGCGGGCGGCTGCCATGCATACACGGGAAACACCACGCCAACAGGAGAGCCGTCGTCTATGACAATATCGGTTTCAATTTCATCAAATACTTCAGGAATAAAACGCGCAGTGTCATCCGTATATTTTGCAAGCTGTTCAGCTACATATTTTGAATTGCCTGTGCCTGAAAAATAATAAATCACGTTGCTCCTCCGACATACTCATTTATTATATCGCATACCGGGCAAAAATACGTGCGCCCAAACAAGTTCAAGTGATTTAACAGTTGATACAAATTGTACATGTCACGCCGCATTTCATAGCCGCTTTCAAGTTTATATGATTCGTTGTACGCATCGTAAAACGCGCTTGGAAAACTGCCGAACAACTCTGTCATCGCTATGTCGATTTCGCGATTGCCGCAATAGCACGCAGGGTCTATGAGATGCGCTTTGCCGTCGCCGCCGCACATGACGTTTCCGCTCCATAAATCTCCATGCACAAGCGACGGAGATGCAGGCTCAACGATAAACTCGTCAAGCTTGTCGAGTAACTTCGTAATTTTTCGTTGCAGTGCATTGTCAAAATACTGCGATGCTTTTTGAAACTGCGGCACAAGGCGACACTCGCGAAAAAAATCAATCCACGAGTTGTGTGGATTGTTGATTTGGGCTGTAGCGCCGATAAAATTATTTTCCGTAAAGCCAAACAACTTGCCGCACGAAAACGACGCGCACTCCGCTTTGTGAAGCAACGCAAGCTCATGTCCGAACGTTTCCCAGTATGATGCATTTTTTTTGCGCGGCGCAATATATTCTAAAAGCAAAAACGAATAGCCCGCTTGTTCGCCGGGGTCCGTGCCGCAGCATAGCACGCGCGGAACATTGATTGTCCGTGTTGATGCAATTGCAAAAAGCCCCGCCGCTTCCGCCGTGAAAAACGCAGCATTTTCTTTTGCATTCGCTTTCATAAAAATGCACGTTCCGTTTGAAAGCGTCAGCCCATACGCTTTGTTTATATCGCCACCTGAAAGTTTTTCAGCATGCACAACTGAAACAGCATTGCCAAAAAGCGATGCAAGCGCATGCGCAAGCGATGTAAATTGCGGTACTGTCTGTGCCATACGGCAACTATAGCAAAAATCATCAAAATGCGAAATGGGGCAATGAGCAAATCCCGACTATATATCTGCGCAAATCAACTGATGTTTCCCGCTATGCAGGCAATCACATGAAACTAGCGATACAACGGTCCGTAGAATTTGCAGGCAGCATAGTCTGCGGCTTGCATATCTTCCGTACCAAAGCTTGCCCAGCTGTGCGGCCTGTATATTTTCTCTTCAGGCACATTGCTCATTGCAATTGGTATGCGCAGCATTGCTGCAAGCGTAATCAAATCTGCCCCGACATGTCCGTACACTGTAACGCCGTGATTCGCACCCCAGTTTGCCATGACAGCGTACACATCGGCAAATGCACCTTTTCCTGTAAGGCGCGGCGCAAACCAAATAGTTGGCCATGCGGGATCAGTTCGCTTGTCAATGAGGTTGTGCATGTTGTCTGGCAAATTGCAGGTAACGCCTTCAGCAATTTGCAGCATAGGGCCAATGCCATCGACTATATTAAAACGGAGCATCGTAACAGGCATCTCCGCACGACAACGGAAGTGGCTGGAGAATCCACCACCGCGGAAATACTCATAATTTGCACGACACCAGTCTGTCGCTTTCAAACATGCATCGACATCGCTATCAGTCATTTCCCAGAACGGTTTCATAACGTGCTCGCCGCTGCTGTTCACGCATGCGCCTGTTTCATCAAGTGCTGTTGCCCCAGAATTAATAAGATGCAAAAAGCCGTTCGCCGCACTGCCCTGTGGCTTTGTTCCTGCAACACGTTGCACTGCATCAGGACTCCAATAAGTGCGCACGTCATGGAAGCACGGAGCTGAATGGGAAACAAGCGTGCCGAGCATCATTGAAACACTGTTGCACACATCATTTTCTGTTGCAAACGGAATGGGCGGGCGCGTGCCATTCCAATCAAATGTAGAGGCGAGAATTGATTCTGTAAAATCTGCATTTGGCAGCCAGTCTGTCCACTGCCGCTGTCCTTGAAAACCACCAGCAATAGCATTGCGCCCAAGCGCTTCTTCATGCCAGCCAAGTGCAATGAGCTTTTGATTTCCGAACAGAATGTCGCGAATAATGATTGTCATCTTTACAATGAAATCCCAATCTTCATCAGCTTTAATATATTTTGATTTTGTGATAACTTCGGGAAAATTTTTACCGTCATTTATGTCAAATCCTTCAGGGCAATTTTTTCGTACCCATTCGCGCGCTTTTTTATATTCATCGCCATCGTAAATGCCAAGCGCAATGCGCCGCAGGATTTCTACTTCATCTACCCATTCTGCTCTGATGTTAAAATAGTTTTGCAAAACAGTTGCATCACAAAAACTTCCCGCAATGCCCATCGAAACCGCACCTATGTTGACATATGCTTTATTCCGCATCCACCCGACTGCAATAGCGCATCGCGCAAAACGGAGAATTTTTTCTGCAACATCGGAAGGCATGGACTCATCATCTTTTTCCTGCACGTCGCGACCATAAATTGAAAACGCAGGAAGTCCGCGCTGGGCGTGAGCTGCAAGAACTGCTGCAAGATACACTGCACCTGGTCGTTCAGTGCCATTGAATCCCCACACCGCTTTGATTGTGTTCGGCTCCATGTCGAACGTTTCCATGCCATAGCACCAGCACGGCGTTACGGAAAGCGTTGCAACAACATTTTCTTTTGAAAACTGCTCGGCAACAAGCGCCGCCTCTGCGCCTCCACCGATTGTTGTACACCCTATGACGCATTGAGCAGGAGTGCCATCAGGATACCGTATGTTTTTAGATATAAGCTCGGCTGCACGGTGTGCCATGCTCATTGTCTGTTTTTCAAGACTCTCACGAACTCCTCCCCATCGCCCGTCTATAACTGGACGAATACCGATTTTTGGATACAGCATATGTTTCTCCTTGTTAAAAAATTATTTGCAAAATAATGAACAATATAATTCCCATGCGTTTTCCCATGCTTCCGAATGCACTGGAGAAAACCGCTTTATCATTTCAGTGCCGGCAATAATACGGCGCCCTTCATCAATAGCAGCAATCTCACCAAGCGCAACAAGTTGAATAATGCTATTGCCAAGCGCCGCTGCTTCTATCGGCCCCGCAACTACAGGAACATTGCAGCAATCCGCTGTGAATTTACAAAGCGTCACGTCTCTTGCACCGCCGCCAAGCATATGAATCACCGCTATCTTTTTTCCCGTAAGATTTTCAAGCTGTTTTACTGCAACGCGGTATTTCAATGCAAGACTTTCGTAAATGCAGCGCATTATTTCTCCCACAGATTGCGGAACATGCTGATTTGTCTTTTTACAATAATTAATAATTTTTTCAGGAATGTCTCCTGGCGACACGAACTGAGCATCATCGACATCGATGAAACAGCGCAACGGCATTGAATGATTTGCCAGATTTTCAAGTTCATCAAACGAATGCGCATGTCCTTGCTGCGCCCATGCTCCCCTGCACTCTTGAATGAGCCACAAACCGATAATATTTTTTAAATAATTGATTTTGCCATTTGCACCGAGTTCATTTGAAAGACCCGCATGGAAACTTTCAGCCGAAAGCACAGGGGCGTCAAGTTCCATGCCGAGCAGGCTCCATGTGCCGCACGAAAGAAATGCAGCATGTTCTGCATCCTGCGTGCAGGGCATTGCTGCAATAGCGCACTGAGTGTCATGCGCGGCAGCAACTATTTTTGCTCCATTGTGCGTGCCTATTGCCGTGCCGCTTTCGACAAACGGAGCAAACAGCGCATGAGGAATGGCAAACGCATCCAGTGTTGCAGCGCTCCATGCACGCTTTGAAATATTGAACATCTGACTTGTAGAAGCAATTGTATATTCACATGCACTTTGCGCGCCGAGTGCATGCGCAAACAAATCGGGCATAAAAAGCAAACGGGCAGCTTTTTGAAACAGCGGCATGCGGCATATTGAAAAAAGTTGGAACAGCGTGTTGAGTTCCAGTATCTGATTCCCTGTTTCTCGATATAACTCTTCCAGCGGCATAACAGATGCTGCTTTTTCCAAAATGCCGCTTGTACGTTTATCTCGATAATGCACTGGCAAATCGATAAGCGCACCATCTTTGCCGAGCAGTCCAAAATCAACTCCCCACGTATCAAATGCGAGGCTGTCGAATGCACCTGCCTTCTCAATGCCTGCGTGGATTTCTTCTACAAGTTTTTCAAAATCCCAATGCAGCGTACCGTCTTTTTCAACAGGCACATTTGCAAATCGATGCACTTCTTCGCAACGAAGCGCACCTTTTGAAAAAAAAGTTTTAATGGCACGGCCGCTCGACGCGCCAAAATCAAATGCAAGTACAGCGCTCATAGCATCATCCCGTTTATCTATCCGCAGGAATGTCGCTGCGTTTCGGAAATTTCACATAGCCAGGATGCCTGCCGCTCACTTTGTAGTAGCCGCGCAAATCAATAAGCTTGTCAATATTTGCTCTGCTTATGTCGTAACTGCCGCCGAGTATAATTGCATTTATAGTGGTCTTTGCCCACAGCTCAAGGCTTTCCATGCGGTAATACGCGGTGATTATATCTGAGCCCATTGTCAATGCACCGTGATTTTCAAGGAGCATCACATCGTGATTCTCAAGATACGGTTCAATCGCATCGGGCACTTCCTCTGTTGATGGCGTTCCATACGGCGTGAGCGGAACAGCGCCAATGACTGCCACGTCTTCAATTAAGTTGTACATGTCCATCGACCGATGAGCCACAGCAAATCCTGTTGCTGACGGTGGATGCGCATGGACAACGCTTTTTACATCGCTGCGTTTTTCATAGCACCGCATGTGCATTTTTAGTTCACTCGATGGCCGATACATTTCAACAGCTTCAACAATGTTCATTTTGTCATCTATCCTAATCAGCTTTTCCTCTGTGATAAAACTTTTGCTTATTCCTGTCGGTGTTACTATAAACGTACCGTCATCAAGTCTTGCCGAAACATTTCCGTCGTTTGCCGCAACCCAACCAAGCTGCCACATTTTATGGCAGACATCACAAACCTGCTCTTTTGCTTCCTGCACATTCATACATGCCTCCTAGCGCGCGTGTTTGCGCATATCAAAGAATACTGCAATGATGATAATGGCTCCTTTCATAAGCAACTGATAATATGAATCAATTCCCAGATAGGTCATGCCGTAGTTGATAATTCCCAATGTGAGCACGCCGACAATCATGCCGCCCATCGTTCCAACACCGCCTGTTTGAGAGATGCCTCCAATAGTTACCGCTGCAATCGCGTCAAGTTCCATGCCGTTGCCAGTCAACGAGTTTGCAAGACCGAGTCGCGATGCCATCAGCGCGCCGCCGATTCCATACATCATGCCCGCAAATGTGTAAACAAAAACAATGTCACGTTCAACGTGTATGCCTGCTACACGTGCAGCTTGCGGATTGCCGCCAATCGCATATAAATTTGCGCCGAGCCTCGTATGATTTAAAATGAGCCATACAACAAATGCTGCAATGATGACATAAATTACTAAATGCGGAATAGGTCCGATTGTTCCTTGTGCAATATGCTTGTATGAATCTTTCAAGCTGCCAACCACTTTTGCCTGCGTGTAGATAAGCTGCGCACCTCGTGCAAGCGACAGCGTGCCGAGCGTAGCGATAAACGGCGGCAGCTTTGCATAGGCAACAAGTATGCCATTGAACGCGCCAACAATCATGCCGACACAAATTGCAGCAAGTATTGGAAGCCACAATGGAAAATCGACGCCGGGATACATTGCCGAAGTGTAATCAGCATTTTGCGCAAATGAAGCGGCAATGCTTGTCGTAAGGCAAATGACATATCCAATGGAGAGGTCTATGCCACGCGTTATGATTATCATGCCGACGCCGAGCGCAGTAAACGAGCGCACCGCTTCTGCAATGACAAGATTCTGGATGGAGTCATACTTCAACCCTTGTCCCCGTGTCAATATGCCGAGTACAAGAACAAGTGCCGTAAATGTCAGATAATTCGTATGTTTGCGGCTCATATCTCTAATCAGCGACATTGGCGTTGTATGCGATTTTTTCCCAGCAATCATCTTTCTCCTCCTTATGCAACAGAGATTACGAGAATTGTGTGGCAAGACGCATAACGGCAGACTGCGTTGCATCTTTTTTATCAAGTATGCCGGTCAGTTTTCCATCGCATAATATTGCAACGCGCGTAGACATTCCAAGCAATTCGGGCATTTCGGAAGAAACCATAATTATCGATTTTCCCGCTTTGATAAGTTCAGCCATAATCATATAAATCTCATATTTAGCACCGACATCAATTCCACGAGTCGGTTCGTCCATAATCAATATGTCGGGCGATATCATAAGATACCTGCCCACAATCACTTTTTGCTGATTGCCTCCCGATAGATTTTTAATCGCTGTCTGCATGGAAGGCATTTTCGTTTTCAACTGCTTGTTTATGTCAGCGGCTTTGTCAGCAAGTTTTTTATGATTAATAAGGTGCAGCTTGTTTAAATACCGTTCAATGCCTGCAATAGCGGTATTTGTTGTGATTGAAAGAAGCGGGAAAATTCCTGACCCTCGCCGGTCTTCTGTAATCAATCCAATCCTATTCTTTATTGCATCATGCGGAGAGCGAATAGAGATTTCTTTGCCATTGATTTCGATTCTTCCCGACTTAATTTTCCGCAAGCCGAACAGCGATTCCACAAGTTCTGTACGCTGCGCTCCCACAAGTCCACCAAGTCCAAGTATTTCCGACTTGCGCAAGTCAAACGACACATCTTTAAACGACGCAGGATTTTCAGAAGTCAGATGCTGCACGCGAAGGCATACTTTACCCGGCATAACTTCCAGCAGCGGAAAACGTTGCTTGGTAACACGACCTATCATTAAATTTATCAATGCATCTTCATTTAAATCACGTGCGTTATATGTTCCTGCTTTTGTACCGTCGCGCATAACAGTGATTTCATCTGCAATTTGAAAAACTTCATTCATGCGATGAGAGATAAAAATAATTGCAACGCCTTTTGCACGAAGGTCATTGACTATTTTAAACAGGTGCGCAACTTCACGTTCAGATAGCGACGATGTTGGTTCGTCCATGACGACTACAGAAGCATTATATGAAACGGCTTTGGCAATTTCACAAAGTTGCTGTTCTGCAATTGAAAGCGCTTTCATGGGCGTGTGCGGCGCAATGTGCTCTATGCCAAGTTGCGTAAAAAGTTGAACAGTATCCGCCAGCATCTTTTTTTTATCAATGAGCGGGATGCGGTTGTTTTTCTGCAACGGTTCGCGTCCAAGCCAAATATTTTGTGCAACAGTCCGCTGTGGAACATTGAGCAGTTCTTGATGAATCATTGAAATGCCTGCTTCAAGTGCATCTTTTGCATCGCGAAATTTCACTTCCTTGCCTTTGAATATTATTTTTCCGCTGTCGAGCAGATATATTCCAAAAAGGCATTTCATCAAAGTTGACTTTCCTGCGCCATTTTCGCCCATGAGCGCATGGACTGTTCCCGGTCTTACATACAACGAAACACCATCAAGAGCGAGCACGCCGGGAAAAGTCTTTGTGATTTTTTCCATTTTTAGAATGTATTCTTCACTCATTGCATTCTCTTTAATAAAAAATTATTTTGCAGAAATCTTAAAGCGTATGGAGCCATCTTCATCAGACAGCTCTACGAGTGTCAACGCGTTACCGGCTTGAAAGGAACAAGGAAGCATTGCGCAAGGACAGCAGCATCGGTAACAGGCTCTTCGTCGGTAACGCGTGTTGCTGCTGCAAGCCCGCTTCGTGTTGTATAGCCTATTGCCGTTCCATTCACCGCACACTGGTACACAAGCTCAAACGCTGTCGTTGATTGTCCTACAGAATCTTGAAGAACAGTTGCATACATTTTAGATTCAGCCATTGAGCGACGCCCTGTTTCAGTCGCATCAATGCCAAGCACAGGAACGCGCAACACCGTACCGTCGCCATCAACATCTTTTGTCACGTCGTTTGGATTATCTGTATATTTATTGATAAGCATTGATTCGATTGCGCCAAGCGCCATATCATCATTTTGCGCAACGACAACATTGAATTTTCCTGCAAATGCGGCAAGCCACGCATCCATCTTTGCCTGTGCTTCGGCAGCGCCCCAGTTCGCGGTGTCTTCTACGACAATATTCACTTGCCACCCACGGCTTTTAAGCCCGTTTATGACGCCGCGCCGTCGATTTACCTGCGCAGGATGACCGAGCTGCCCGTTAATAAGAATCATATTAATAATTTTATTTGGCGCTTTCGCAGGATATTTTTTAAAGTAGTCGTCTATAATTTTTGCTTGATACTCACCGGCAACTGTTTCTGGCGATGAAGCGAAGTAAAAATTTGTACTAGTTTTTAACGCCGCCACAGAAGGTTGTATATTTGAGAATGCCGCAGCACCATCTTTCGCTTTAATAAGTTGTGCCATTTGTTCAGTAGCGCCAGTATCTTGCGGAATGATGACAAAATACTTAACGCCTTGCGAAAGCAGCGTTTTCAACTGATCAAGCTGTGTCGCTACATCGCCGTTTCCATCAAGCAGTTTGAGTTGAACATTGTTTTCTCGTGCAAGTTTTTTTAAGTTGTCAGCATAATCACGCACAAATGTTTCATTCAAGTTTCGAATCAACGCACCCATAACAATCGTTTTGCTTGAATCGCTTGAGCCTGTTGCAAATGCAAAACTGAAGCCTGCAAACAAGAGACAAAAAACAGCATAAATTTTTTTCATATAATTCCTCCTATCTGCACTTTGCAGATTATTTATTTTTTAAGCTGTCATTCCCAACGCGCTCATAGGAATTGAAACTCATGTCCTATGGGAATAACACCTTTTTTCAAAACAATATTTCCGTATGGAACTGTTTCTCCCGTCACAACAACTGCAAAGGCCAATTTTGCACGCTCATAAAACGCAAACCGCTCAATTCGTTCTATCGCGGGTGTATTGGGATAGAATGCATCAATCACTTTTCTATACGATTCCTCTACAGACATGTCGAGCGTATCACCTGCAACAGGCGCCATCATAACAAGCGGAGACGCAACATATGTGTCGAGATTGATGAGTCGAAGAATTCCATCAAGCAAACGCGGTATACGAATTCCATCTGCCCGTATTACGCGCGCATTGCATGTGTCGGCAGGAAAAAACGCATCGGCAAGAACGATGTCATCTCCGTGCCCCATTTTATCAAGCACAAAAAGCAACTCCGGACTGATGACAGGAGAAATGTTTATAAGCATAGATTTTTCCTACGTTTGCTTGCGCATAAGATATTTTTACGACAATCTTTGTTCATACTTACGTTTATGATATGTCCAAAACAAAATTTTACAATTCGCATTTTGCGCATTATATATTCCATTTTGCGTAAAACGATGCTATACTGAAGTTGATGTCATTGCAAAAAAAAATAGGTCTCTATGTTACGCTTGATGACTCATTTACGCGAAGAATTGTACAAGGTGTCATACAATACTTCCGCTATAAAGATGATTGGAATCTTATTGGCAACGACTGGATGTTTTCATCAAAGCTTGAATCGGAATATAATCTTGACGGAATCATCTCGCGAATAAAAAATCGTGACGACCAATTGAAAATTGCGCGTTTTGGTGTACCCGTAGTTGATGTGGCAGGTACATATGTTGGACACGGTTACTATGCAGTTCACAACGATGATTACGCTACAGGAATAAAAGCAGCAGCATATCTTTCACGGCTTGGTCATCATTATTTTGCATGGGCAGGCGCAAAAAACGCTCAATGGTCGAAAAAACGATTTGAAGGTTATTCTAATAATCTTAAACACATATACAAATTTGAAAAATCAATTCATTGGTGGGAACAGCTCAAACTTGATGTTGAAGAACTGCAACGGTGGCTTGCACTTTTGCCAAAGCCGGTGGCATTGTTTGCAGCAAACGATGCCATTGGTCTTAAAATAATCAAAACATGCAGCAAGTCGCAATACGCAATGAACATCTCTGTTCCTGAAAATATTGCAGTACTTGGTGTTGACAATGAAGACATTTTGTGTGAACTGGCAGTGCCGCCGCTTTCAAGCATTGCTGTGGACTGTGAACAATTGGGATACAAAGCAGCGGAACTTCTTGAGAAAGCTATAAACACAAAAAAAAACATTGCTTCAAAACAAGTTGCTATTTTGCCGCTTGAAATCCATGAACGAGAATCTACGAAAATATTCATCACAAATGACGATTTAGTAAATCTTGCGCTCAATTTCATTATCAATAATGCACACGATGGCATCACTGTTGAGGATATTTTACAGCACGTGCCCGCGTCCCGCCGTACACTGGAACTGCGATTTAAAAAAGCAACAGGCAGGACGCTTCACGAGGAAATTATCAATGCAAAAATAAAGCGAAGCAAACAATTGCTGTACTCATCCGACATTCCGATGGCAGTTATCGGTGAGCAAAGCGGATTTGCTTCGCCGCAGCGATTTTACGAGCAATTCAAAAAATATGAAAACTGCACGCCCACACAATATAAAAACAAACTGCACAATCAGTGATATGGCAAACCTGTTGCACATTTTATGAAAGGTTGTCTGAAAATGTCTGAGAGCGAGTTGACGGCTTAAGTATTATGCCATATACTATTTTCTTCAGGAGCGACTATGGCATATTTTTTTGACGAACCATCGCACACATTCGACGAGTATTTATTAATTCCCGGTTACACTTCAGAAACATGCGTTCCGCAAAATGTTTCACTGCGCACACCAATCGTAAAATATAACAAAAAAGCAGGCGAGCAATGCCCGCTTGCAATGAACATACCGCTCACGTCGGCAATTATGCAGTCAGTCTCCAACGACACGCTCGCCATAGCCCTTGCAAAAGAAGGCGGCATCAGTTTCATCTACGGCTCGCAGTCTATTGCAAATCAAGCGGCAATGATTGCGCACGTAAAAATGTACAAGGCGGGCTTTGTTTCTTCTGACTCAAACATACGCCCAGACCAAACGCTTGAAGAGCTTGCTGCGCTTGTTGAACAAACTGGGCACTCAACTGTTGCAGTAACGGAAAACGGCAAAAGCAATGGCAAACTTGTCGGTATAATTACAGACAGAGATTTTAGAATAACAAAATGCCCGCCTCATTCAAAAGTGTGCGACTACATGACTCCATTCGACAAATTGATAAAAGCGCAAACAGGCATTACACTCGACGAAGCAAACGATATAATCTGGGAGCATAAAATAAATCAGCTTCCCGTGCTTGACAAAAACGGCAACTTGCAGTCACTCGTATTCAGAAAAGACTATGCGTCGCACGAAGAGCATCCACTTGAACTGCTCGACAAAAAAAAGCGCTACATTGTCGGAGCCGGCATAAACACACATGATTACATGGAGCGCGTGCCATTGCTGCTCGATGCGGGTGCAGACATCCTTTGTCTTGATTCATCAGAAGGATTTTCAGAATGGCAAAAACGCGCGCTGCACGACATTCACGAAAAATGGGGGAGCGATGTAAAAGTGGGCGCGGGGAATGTCGTCGATAAAGAAGGATTCAATTTCCTTGCAAAAGCAGGAGCAGATTTTGTTAAAATTGGCATAGGCGGTGGCTCAATATGCATCACGCGCGAGCAAAAAGGAATCGGGCGCGGACAAGCAACTGCAACGATTGAAGTTGCAAAAGCGCGCGACGAATGGTACGAAAGAACAGGCGTATATATTCCCATTTGCTCCGATGGCGGCATTGTGCACGACTATCACATAACGCTTGCGCTTGCAATGGGTGCAGACTTTGTCATGCTTGGACGCTACTTCGCGCGCTTTGACGAAAGCCCCACAAACAAGCTTATTGTCAATGGCAACTACGTAAAAGAATATTGGGGAGAAGGCAGCAACCGTGCGCGCAACTGGCAACGATATGATGTGGGCGGCGTAAAATCTATGGCGTTTGAAGAAGGTGTTGACAGCTATGTGCCATATGCAGGACGGCTCCACGACAATGTGCAGATGACAACGAGCAAAATAATTCACACCATGTGCAACTGCGGTGCAACATCTATTGCCGAATTGCAGCAAAAAGCAAAAATCACGCTCGTAAGCGCAGCTTCTCTCCGTGAAGGCAGTGCACATGACGTTATCGTAAAAAATACGAGCATTAGAGCAGAATAGTTTTTTCTGGAACAGCTATTTCAGGAAGATGACGCGCGTTGCACGCCGATTTTACGCCGAGTTCTATTAGACAGATGTACGGCAGCGTTTTTCTGTAAACGCGTGGCTCTCTGCTATCAGTTCCATAATCACGTTGTCATGTACCGTGCCATCAAGCAGCACAGTAATCCAATTTTTTTTGTTCATATGGTACGGCAGAAAAAATCCTTTCTTGGCAAGAAGCTGCGCACTTTTTTCAGGCGCGAGCTTAACATTCAGAATCTCCACAATCTTTTCGCTTTCCACGTGCTGCTCGTTGTTACGTGATTTTTTTGCGGCATGTTTTGTTGTAAGCTTGGAACGTGCAATATTCATAATGATGCCATACCATTTTTTATTCTGTGGATTGCGGAACACAGCGTACGTCGGTGCTGTTGGAAACGCAAAGTCAGGCATATCTCCGTACATGTCGCGCACAGCTGTTGCAATGCGATTCGCCTGCTCCGACAAAAACGGCAGTTGAATGAAACACGCATCTTTTATGCGATGTAAAACTGCGCTGTATGATGTACGCACTTCATTTACAAACGCACCTTGATGACGCTTGACACGGAGCGGCAAATATTCCTCGCCGCTTGCCATGTCGAGCACGCATCCAGTAATTACACCGTCTTGTATACACACATCCGCACGGAATTGATTGTCAAGAAATTTTTCAGAATAGCGGTAACATCCGTCACGCCCGCGCACAAAACCGAATGACACAAATGCAGCAACATTCGGCGTGCTCCGTGCAAATATTTCTTCTTCTATGGTCATGCAGGTATTTTAACAAAAGCGAGGCGGAATGAAAATATAAGCAAGCACATCACTCGTATGCCTCTTTTCTATCAGCTGCACATATGCTACAATAAACATATGTTTATCACTTGTCTTGACCTTGAAGGCGTTCTTGTTCCAGAAATATGGATTGCATTCAGCGAAGCGACCTGCATTCCAGAACTGCGCCGCACTACGCGCGACGAACCTAACTACGACAAATTGATGCAGGAGCGCATTACAATTCTTAACGAGCACAAGTTGGGCTTGCACGAAATCAAGCAGACAATCACAAAGATTGACCCGCTTCCCGGTGCAAAAAAATTTCTGGACGAACTGCGCGCATTCACGCAAGTGCTCATTTTAAGTGACACGTTTGAGCAATTCGCATCTCCGCTCATGGAAAAGCTCGGTCGTCCTACAATTTTTTGCAACACGCTTGAGTGCAGCGCAGACGGGAAAATTACCGGTTACAAGTTGCGGTGCGAAAAAGGCAAGCTTGCAACAGTGCGCGCGCTCCAGTCAGTGGGCTTTGAAACGATTGCTGCAGGAGACTCGTTTAACGACCTTGCAATGATACAAGCGTCAAAGGCAGGCTTCCTATTCAAATCGACTGAGCAAATTGTCAATGACCACCCAAACATTCCCGCGTACACTGAATATGACGAGTTGCTCGGCGCAATCAAAAACGCAATGGGCATCTAGCGTAGCTGTCCTGTACCAGTTCACATTTTTGTTGTTGATTCGTGCGGAGGGTACATGCCCCGACGCTTGCATCAAAATAAGGGAATGTGCCTGATTGCGATACCTTATGAGAACGAACGAACCCCGAACGCTCTGCGTCGGGGTTCGTTCGTTATAAAACGATTTTAGCAAATGTCCGCTTTTACTAAAACTGTATCTGCGTTTTATCCGCAGGACCGACAACTGCAAACCACTGCCCGCTTTTTTCTGCCCAATATTTTTTAAACGCCGCTTGCACTTCTTTTGCGCTCACATCCGCGATGCGTGCAATTTTTTCGTCATACGCATGCGGCTCGCCGAACATGAGCAAACTGTACGCAATGCGCGAGGCAACGCTTGAGTTCATCACAGAAGAAGCATAAAACGAATTGATGTACTGATTTTTGCAGCCTTCAAGCCTGTCTGCAATCGGTGAAAGCGCATATGTGCCATCATCGTTCTTTCCGTCAATGACAAAGCCACTTGCAAAAATGGCGTGTGCTTCTTTTTCATATGTTACGACGTTTTGCAAATCGCTCGCTTTGAAAATATGCACACTTGCCATGCCTGCACGCATTGGCGTAATGCTCGCGCTCGGCGTGTAACATGCGCCGTATTTTTCGCGCACAACATTGAACAGCACTTGCGAATACATTGTCGCAGCAAGAGAGGCAGCCAGCATATCATCATCAAAGATTGAAGGACCTGATGCAACTTTTTCAAGATAGCCTGTGCCGCTTGCCGCCTCGCTTGTGATAACGACAGGTGCACCAGAAATAGAAAGCGGCGGTACGTCAGCGTAGCGCAGTTCATACGATTGTGCATCTATTGCCCCGAACGTTTTATTAAGTTTTTTTGCGAGCGTTTTTGCATTGAAATTTCCGACAGCGACAATCATAATGCGACGCGCATCCATATCTTTTTCGTGAAGGCGTCTCATATTCTCAATAGTAATATTTTCAATTGAATATGGTCGAACTGCGGAACTTACTTCATACGGATGATTTTTAAAAATTGTTTGCGTCATTTCATATGCAAGCATATTTTGAGAATCCGTCTGCAAACGCTGCATGTCTTGTGCATAGCCTGTCATAAGCGTATCGTATTGTTCTTTTTCAAACGCAGGATGCAAAAACGCATCGGCAAAAATCGGCAGTACAGTCTCAAAATAATAATCAATGCAACTCATCGACAGGATTGCGCCTTCGCGTGAAACCGATGGAGTGATTGCAATATTCATTTCATATGCAAGCTGTTGCAATGTGTCGTAATTATACTTTTGCGAGCCGTATGTCATCATGGAAAAAAGCGCGCTCTCAAGCCCCGACGTTTCGCGCGTCAGGTACGCGGTTCCTCCTTGCACAATTACCAAAAGCGCAAGTTTCCTGTTCGCCGTATTTTTTTGCACATATAGCGGAATGCCGTTTGCAAGATGCGCAATCTGCATCTCATTTTGAGAAAACGCACCGTTTGCCGTTTGCGTATCGTTTTTGCGCAGAGAAGTTGTTACGCAAGAGAAAAACATGCAAGCCGCAATTATGCAAATAAAAGTTCGGCGTGGTTTTAGAAACAGTTTCATTTTGCCACCTCTCCGTCATTGTACCAGAATGCGCTCTCCGCGCTCATAAGCAAAAATCCCGCATCGGCAAACGCGTGCTTCTGCATCTCGTATACAGTGGGATTTATGAGCACTGTCACAAGAGCGTTTTTGCTTGCGACATATTCAGTCAAAAAATTGTCTATGTCTTTTTTAGTAACTTTCATCATGTTATCCAGATAATGGTAATAATACCCGTCGCTCGCTGTAATCCACCAAAAACGTAAATTATCTTTTACGCGCGAAGCTGTCTCCGCGTCTTCAATAAAATTGTCACTAATTTTTTGATACACGCGCTTAAATTGCTTTTTTGAAAAAGCGCTCTTGTTGCCCAGAATGTGCTGCACAATGCGCTCTGTAAGCGTTTCATAAAAAAGTTTTGCGCGCATGGGTAAATCATACAGCGGCAAACTGCTCGCGTCTTCTGCAATACTCGCAGCATTTCTGTCAAGCGTTGCAACAAGCAGCGCACCAAAATTAAGCATGCTCGTTGCACGCGTTGTCAAATAGCTTTCCCATACATACTGCGCATCGGGAACGCCAAGCAGCGAAGCGTGCATCATTGTCTGGACATACACACTTTGCGGGTCGGCAAAAAAATAGCCAAGCATGTCTGCTGCATATGTTGCTTTTTCGTCAAAACCTGCATCAGGACCTCGATACATCACAGACACTTGCGCAAGTTGCGGCGAAATCTGCTCATACGGCATAACACAAAATGTTACATGTGGAAGTGGATTGGCAAGTTGCGCTTCAAAGCCCTCTTCCCACAGCTGTTCTCCGCGCTCCCAAGAACCATACAACTCCTGTGCAAGCGCATACACTTCATCGGGCACTACATCTCCTGCCACAAAAAGAGCTGCATTGTTCGGTATATAGTATTTTTTTTGAATGTTCCGAATGTCTTCGACAGTTGCATTCCGCACAACATCTGGTGGGCCGGACGGATCACATCTCCATGGAAATTTCGGAAACAGCATTTTCTGCACGCTGTAGCGGTACACAGTGCCAGGTTCTGAAAGCGCACCTTCTATTTCTGCAAGCACAACTTTTTTCTCATTTTCAAACTCTGTTTCGTCAAGCAGCGGTTCGCGAATTGCATAGCTCCAGAATTCCATTCCTTTGCGCAAAAGTTTTGATGGAACAGTAAAAAAATAATTAACACATTCAGCGCCTGTCGTGCCATTCCATTCAGGCACTCCCATGTCGCCAATTGCCCGCTGTACGCTTGCAGCATCGCGGTACTTCGCATTCCCCTTGAACATCATGTGTTCGTACAGATGAAACAGTCCTGCATTCTCTTTCGTTTGTGCAATGCCTCCCGCTTTGACTGCAATCTCAATGTAGGCAAGTGGCGCCGCATGATTTTCTACAACAAACACGCATAAGCCGTTTTCAAGCTCGTAGCGATGCACATTTTCAAGCGGCGTTTTTTCTGCAAACGAAATGTTAATAATTAATAAAATGAAAGCGATAACGCTCGCTGCACGTTTAGAAATTTTCATACACATAGTATAAAAGAAAACATACCGTTTGTGAATGTGCGCTCTATGCAGTTGCATGCCGCGCCATTTTTTGCCATACTGACATTATGAGCACATATTTTCCGCTCTCGCACGATGAGCTTGTTTCTTTAATAAAACGCTTTCCAACGCCGTTTTACTTGTATGACGAAAAAGCAATCAGAGAAAACATGAGGGCATTCACAAAATCATTCAGCATGTTTCCAATTTTTCGCGAGCACTTTGCAGTAAAAGCGCTTCCCAATCCGTACATATTGAAAATCCTTGCAGACGAGGGATGCGGCACAGACTGCTCAAGTCTCGCGGAACTTGTGCTTTCAAAGACAGCAGGCATCACAGGCGAGCGCATCATGTTCACGTCAAATGAAACGCCTGCAAGCGAATATCAATACGCATTTGAGTGCGGCGCCATCATCAACATGGACGACATTTCGCACATCGATTTTTTAAAAAACGCGCTATCAGGAAAACTACCCGACACGCTCTGCTTCCGCTACAATCCAGGTGCATTAAAAAAAGGTGGAAACGAAATTATCGGAAAACCAGAAGAGGCAAAATACGGTCTTACACGCGAACAAATTTTTTCTGCCTACGAGAAGTGCAAAAGCGAAGGTGTTAAACATTTCGGACTTCACACAATGGTTGCCTCGAACGAACTTAATCCTGACTTTTTTATTGACACGGCAGATATACTTTTCGACCTATGCGTAGAAATCAAAAATCTGCTTGGAATAAAAATTGAATTTGTTGATTTGGGCGGAGGCATTGGCATTCCATACAAGGTGGAACAAAAAGCTGTAGATTTAGACTATGTTGCAAGTGGAATAAAAAAATTATACGACAAAAAAATTGTTCCGAATGATTTGTCGCCGCTCGGCATATATTGGGAGTGCGGCCGCCCTATTACAGGACCTTACGGCTACCTTGTTGCGCGTGCTATTCATGAAAAACACATTTGGCGTGAATATATCGGGGTAGATGCAAGCATGGCAGATTTAATGCGTCCAGGCATGTACGGTGCATACCATGAAATCACTGTGAGTGGCAAAGAGCATATGCCAAAAGAATGCGTGTATGATATAGTCGGCTCATTATGTGAAAATTGTGACAAGTTTGCAGTTCAGCGGAAATTGCCGAAAATCAGCATTGGTGACATCCTAATCATCCACGATGCAGGAGCGCACGGAAGAGCAATGGGATTTAACTACAACGGAAAACTTCGTTGCGGAGAATTGCTTCTTCGAGAAGATAGAAGTGTTGTAGAGATTAGACGGCGCGAAACGCTTGATGATTACTTTGCAACGCTCAACATGGAAGGCGTGCAGTCGTTTCGGTAATGTAATGATTGCATGCCCTACGCATCAATTTCTTCTGCCAAGTGATGCACAATAAAGTTGCGTCGTTCGGGCGTATTCTTACCCATATAAAATTGGAGCACTTTTGGCACTGTCTTGAGCGTCTCTATGGTGACGGGCGTCAAGTGAATGCCCACATCTTCGCTCTCACCTGCTTTGCGCGGATGAATGAACTGCCCGAACTCGCCGGGGCTGATTTCTCCCAAACCTTTAAAGCGCGTTACTTCTGCGCTTGCACCGAGCGCTTTGAGCGCCTTGTCGCGTGAAGCTTCGCTGTAGCAGTAGCGCGTCGTCGTCTTGTTGCGCACGCGGAAAAGCGGCGTTTCCAAAATATACACATGTCCGCTCGTCACAATTTCCTGAAAATAGAGCAAAAAATACGTGAGCACAAGGTTTCGGATATGGTAGCCGTCGTTGTCAGCGTCTGTTGCAATCACAATTTTTTCGTAGCGTAAATCGCCAATGTCTTTTTGAATGCCAAGCGAAAACGTCAAATTTTTAAGCTCTTCGTTTTCATACAATGCTGATTTTCGCTTTCCATACATGTTTTCCGGTTTTCCGCGCAGTGAAAAAATTGCCTGCGTTGCAACATCGCGTGAACCAACCATTGAGCCAGTCGCAGAATCTCCTTCCGTTATGAAAATCATCGACTCCGCGCCTTTTTCGCCATCCTGCACGTGATAGCGGCAGTCCTTGAGTTTCGGGATTTTGAGCGTAACGCTTTTTGCCGCCTCGCGAATCTGCTTGTCAGTGACGCTGTTTATCTCCGCGTGCGCTTTTTGATTCTTAATAATTTTTTCTTCAATTTCGCCTGCAATGTCAGGATTGTGCCGCAGCCAGTCATCTATTGCAAATTGCGTCTCTTTCATAATCGGGGAACGCACTTCTACGTTGCCGAGCTTGTTTTTCGTCTGGCTCGTAAACATGGGATTGTCAATGCCTATTTTAAGCGCAACAAACAAGCCGCCCGTCGCATCGCGTACGTCGTATTCTTTTTTGTAGAACGCGCTCACGCCTTTTGTAAATCCGTCAAGGAACGACGTAACGTGCGTTCCACCGTCTTCAGTGCTCTGACCGTTTACAAACGAGTACACGAATTTGTCAAGGCTGTTCGTATGTGTGAGCACAAATTGAATCGCCTTGCCGTTATACGTGAACACAGGATAAAGCGGCTTGCTTTTTCCCATTTCATTCGTGAGCAAATCCTCAAGCCCTTTTTCGCTCTTGTATTCTTTTTCGTTGCACGTGATGAGCAGGCCTGGGTTCAAGTACGCATAATTCCATAGACGTTTTTCAACCATGTCCATATTGTACGAGTACGCGCCGAACATCTGCTCGTCGGGAACAAATTCAAGGTACGTGCCATTTTTTACACCGTCTTTCGCTTTTGTTAATTTTTCACTCGTCTTTTCGCCGCGTTCGTATTCAACAACAGCCATCTTCCCGTCGCGGATTGAGGCGGCACGGAAATACGAAGAGAGCGCATTTGTCGCTTTTATGCCCACGCCGTTCATGCCAATTGCTTGCTTAAACACGCTGTCATTGTATTTTGCACCTGTGTTTACGTTTGACACGCAGTCGTCAAGTTTGCCGAGCGGAATGCCACGCCCGTAGTCGCGGATTTTGACTCTTCCCTTTTCTATGCTGATGTCTATGCGTTTTCCGAAGCCTTGCGAAAACTCATCGATTGCGTTGTCAATTCCCTCTTTTAATAAAATGTAGATGCCATCGTTTTCATTCGAGCCGTCGCCGAGGCTGCCTATATACATGCCCGGACGCAGGCGGATATGCTCAAGCCCTTCAAGGTGCAAAATGCTGTCTTCATCGTAAATGCCGTTTTTAGGCGTGGCGCGTTTTACCTGTGTGGATTTCGCGGCAGCAGTAGATTTTGCACTCGCACTTTTCAAAGAAGCTTTTGCTGCTACGGATTTTGCCACTGCACGTTTCGTGCCAGACAAGGAAGAACGCGCCACCACGCGCGATGCAGATTTTGCCGAACTGCTCGCAACGGGTTTTCTCTCTTTAGCTGCGCCAGATTTTTTTGTTGCTTGTGTTTTTGTCGTAGGTTTTTTAGCTGCCGCTTTTGCCGCCATCGCTAAAAGCCCGCTTTTTTTTGCTGTACCACCCATATGGAGCATTATATAAAAAAATCATGAACGTTACAACATAATGCCATGCGTAAAGCCTCCCTCCTGCAACATATTTACTATGATGGCAACATGCATCTGTATGTCTCCACATTGTTCTGTAAAATACGCTATACTGGCACCTGTGACACAGACAACAAAAAATGCGACAGCTATTTCAAATGCTATTCTCGAAGGACCGGTGTGGCGTGGCTTGCTTTCATTTTTCTTTCCGATTATGCTCGGCACATTTTTTCAGCAGTTGTACAACACCGTAGACGCAATTGTTGTGGGGCAGTTTCTCGGCAAACAGGCGCTCGTGGCAGTGAGCGGTGGAAGCAGCACATACATCAATTTGCTCGTTGGATTCTTTACCGGTCTTGCAAGCGGCGCCACGATTATCATTTCGCAATTTTACGGCGCGCATCGCGAACGGGAACTGCATCGCGCAATTCACACAGCAGTAGCGCTTTCAGTATGGGGCGGTGCTGTGCTCACAGTCATAGGCATACTCGTTACACCGTTTGCAATGCGCATGATTTCAACGCCCGCAGATATTTTGCAGCCATCGATTGTATACTTGCGAATCTTTTTTGCAGGCGTGCTCCCTATGCTCGTGTACAACATGGGGAGCGGCATACTGCACGCATTCGGCGACAGCAAAAGCCCATTTATCATTCTTGTGATTGGCTGCATTGCAAACATTGTGCTCGATTTGCTGTGCGTTGCGCTGTTTAAGTGGGGCGTCGCAGGAGCGGCATGGGCAACGGTCATTTCGCAAACACTGTGCATGGTTTTAACAATTAATAAATTAGCGCATCAGGAAAACAGGCATTGCCAATTTCACATCACGAAAATGCACTTTGCACTGCATCTGCTCCGCCGCATGATTATTGTAGGCTTTCCCGCAGGAGTGCAGTCGTCGCTCTACACTATTTCAAATTTAATAATCCATTCAAATATCAATTCCTTTGGCACAGATACAGCTGCTGCGTGGGCTGCATATGGCAGGTTTGATTCTATCTTTTGGATGACTGCAAGTTCATTTGGAATCGCAATCACAACATTCGCAGGACAAAATTACGGCGCACGCAAATTTGAGCGCATAAAGCAGGCAACAAAAGAAGGATTGGTGATTATGAGCGGAACAGCGCTTTTATGCACTGCACTCTTTTATGCTGTCGGGCAGTACGTGTTTTTGCTCTTTACAAAAGACGAAGCGGTAATTAGGCACGGCATGCACATGCTCCACACGCTCGCACCGTTTTTTATTGCATTTGTTCCGATTGAAGTGCTTTCCGGCACAATACGAGGTGCAGGCGACACGTTCAAACCGATGATAATCACTATGCTCGGCATATGCGCGCTTCGCGTAGTGTGGATTTTTACCGCAGTACCGATTCACAATACAATGGCAACTGTCATGGCGTGCTACCCGCTTACCTGGATTGTTACATCTATTGCGTTCTTTATATACTATGCGCACGGCAGTTGGCTGCATGCACAAAAATAAACAGCTGCTTTACTCGCCGAGCAGCAAGTGCGCAGACGGAAGCGTAATAAAGCACAGGCACAAATTACCGAGTACCTTTTTCATAGCCTTCATAATAATACGACTGCTCAATGCCTTTAAATGTGATTTCTCGATTTTCAACATCATCTGTAAGCGCGGAGAAAATGAGCGTGCGCAGCTCAAGGTCATTGACAGGACTCCGCTCCATCGCTTGCAAATAGCTCGCTTTATCTATACGCTGCCAGTCCACCACTTTGCCAAGCCGTTTTTTGAGCAGCATGTCAAACCAGATGCGCGTTGCACGCCCATTGCCCTCCATAAAAGGATGAGCGACATTCATTTCCACATATTTAGCGACAATCGCTTCAAAAGAATCTTCTGGCATATGCTCTATTTTTGCCAACGCTTCATGCAGGTAGAGGCTATGTGCAAATCGGAAATTGCCTTTCGAGATATTTTTACCGCGTATTTCTCCAGCAAAATCGTACAGCCCGTTAAAAAGGTACTGATGTATCTGCTGCAAGCCGCGCGTCGTGCCGATTTCTATAGTATGTATATCACCTGTTTCAAAAAGCCGTTTAGCATTTTCAAGGCTCATTTCATCAAGTTGTTTCATGCTCATTTCCTCTCTCGTCGAGCAGCAATTCCTCAAGCTCTGCCGCTGCATCTACAATGCGCGTTGCGCCATGCGCTTCTAAAAATTCACGCGATTTGAATCCCCATGAAACGCTTATGCATGCGAGCTCTGAATTTTTTGCCGTGTCAATATCTACATCTGAATCGCCGACATATACGCACGCGTCTTTTTGCACGCCGAGTTTTTTAATAATTTCAAGTACAGCGTCGGGAGCAGGCTTTTCTTTTATGCCAGCTCGCGTGCCCACTGCTTCATCAAATAAGTCTGGAAAATAATTGCGGCACAGCTGCACCACCGCTTCGTGCGGCTTGTTTGAAACGACAGCTGTACGTATGCCACAAGCACGCAAGCGCGAGAGCACCTCAAGAATGCCATCATACGCTTTTGTTTTGTCTGTGCAATGTGCTGTGTAATACGCAAAATAATCTGCATACACTGTTTCAAACAACTTGCTGCTGCAATCGCGTTCGTCCGCTTCAATGCCGAGCGCGCGCTTCATCAACATGCCTGCGCCATTCCCAACAAACGAGCGCACTGCTTCGCGCGTGCACGTGGGAAAGCCGTGTTTTACAAGCGCGTAATTTGTGGCATCTGTCAAGTCATCGAGCGTGTCAAGAATCGTACCGTCCATGTCAAAGATAGCCGCTTTGTACTTCATAAAACTCCTGCGCAGAGAAACAGCTGCATGCAATTTTGCCGCGCGCTACTTCACTACGATGTTTACTAATTTTTCCGGTACGACGACAATTTTTACAATCTCTTTGCCGTCACAATATTTTTTTGCGCCATCTGTGGAAAGCGCAATTTTTTGCAGCTCGTCTTTTGCTGTGCCCGCAGCGGTTTCAAACGTTGCGCGGAGCTTGCCATTTATCATTACGGCGATTGTCTTTGTGTCGTCTTTGCAAAAAGACTCGTCAAACATCGGCCACGCTTCATACGCAATCGTTTTTGTGTGTCCAAGTTTTTGCCAGAGTTCTTCGCCCAAATGCGGCGCGTAGCACGAAATCAGTTTAACAAATCCTTCCCATATTGTGCGCGGAATTGATGCAAGCTTTGCCGCCTCGTTGATAAAAATCATCATCTGGCTGATTGCCGTATTGAACGAAAGCATTGCCGTGTCGTCAGTAACTTTTTTTACTGTCTGTGCGTACGTCTTTCGCAAGGAAACAAGCGCCGTATCGTCGAGCGCGCCAAGCACGTCTACATCGGAAAGCGGCTTTTCACCTACAGCCCACACTTTTTCAAGGAAGCGGTGGATTCCTATGATGCCCTGTGTGTTCCACGGCTTTGACATGGTAAGCGGTCCCATGAACATTTCATACATGCGCACGCTGTCTGCGCCATACTGTTTGATTTCTTCGTCAGGGTTCACCACATTTTTGAGCGACTTGCTCATCTTTGCAATCACTTGTGCAACATGCTCGCCTGTCGCTTTTTCCACATACACGCCCGCTTGCGTTTCTTCAACTTCGTCTGCGGGAACGAGCGTTTTGTTTTTGCGCTCGTATGCAAACGACGTAATCATTCCTTGATTTATTAATTTTTGGAATGGTTCTTTTGTAGAAACAGCGCCTATGTCGAAAAGCACTTTGTGCCAAAAGCGCGCGTACAAAAGATGGAGCACTGCATGCTCCGCGCCACCGACATATAAATTGACAGGCATCCAGTACTGCTCTTTTTTCTTATCGCAAAAACATTCCGTGTTGTGCGGATCAATGTAGCGAAGATAATACCAGCAGCTTCCCGCCCACTGCGGCATGGTGTTCGTTTCGCGCTTTGCTTTGCCGCCGCATTTTGGGCATGTGCAATTCACCCACGAATCGATTCCCGCAAGCGGGCTTTCGCCTGTACCTGTCGGCTGATACGTTTTTACGTCGGGCAACAAAAGCGGCAAATCTTTTTCATCGAGCGGAACAGTACCGCAGTTCTCGCAGTGCACGAGTGGAATAGGCTCACCCCAATACCGTTGACGGCTAAAAATCCAGTCGCGCAATTTATA
The DNA here is from genome assembly GCA_017446265.1 of Treponema sp. Classification (GTDB taxonomy): domain Bacteria; phylum Spirochaetota; class Spirochaetia; order Treponematales; family Treponemataceae; genus Treponema_D. Next base: position 11,327 of record JAFSRD010000029.1, on the reverse strand, counting down.
GTTCACCGCTTTTTTGCCAATCCCTTTTTCTGAAAGCCACGCGGTAATGTTCTCTATTGCGTCGAGAGTCGTCATGCCTGTAAAGCTGCCGCTGTTTATAGAGTAGCCGTCTTTTGCGCTTGTACAGTGTTCTGCAACTTTAAAAATGTGCGGATATGTTGCGACAAAATTTTCATACGCTGCTTTGTCTTTTGCCGCATCGCGCAATATTTTTAGAGATGCCTGCATATCGCCGCTTGCAAGCTCTGCAACTTCTTCTTTTGCTGCAACAACTTTAACAATTGGCAAATTAAACTTTTTTGCAAAATCCCAGTCGCGCTCGTCGTGCGCAGGAACTGCCATGATTGCACCAGTGCCATATGAAATGAGCACGTAGTCGGAAATCCAAATGGGGATTTTTGCGCCGTTCACGGGATTAAACGCATAGCTTCCCGTAAAAACGCCTGTCTTGTCTTTTGCCAAATCGGTTCGTTCCAAGTCCGATTTTTTTGCAGCTGCTGCAACATATTCCGCCACTGCTTTTTTTTGCGCATCAGTTGCAAGGAAATCAACAAGCGGATGCTCAGGGGAGACGACCATGTATGTTGCTCCAAAAAGCGTGTCGGGGCGGGTCGTGTATACAGTGAGTTTTTTATCCGTTTCAGCGCCGTTTTTATCTGCAATGACAAAATCGACTTCCGCGCCTGTTGAGCGCCCAATCCAATTTTGTTGCATGAGCTTGACGCTTTCAGGCCAATCAAGCTCGTCCAAATCTTTAAGCAAGCGGTCTGCATATGAAGTGATTTTGAGCACCCATTGGCGAATTGTTTTTCGCGTGACGATTGTGCCGCAGCGCTCGCACTTTCCTTCTTTTACTTCTTCGTTTGCCAATCCCGTTTTGCAACTGGGGCAAAAATTTATGGGCGAGTCAGTCTCGTATGCAAGCCCCTTTTTGTATAGTTGCAAAAAAATCCACTGCGTCCATTTAAAATACGACTCGTCGCATGTGACGATGCACCTGTCCCAGTCATATGAAAAGCCGAGCGCTTTGATTTGCTTAGTAAAGTGCTCAATATTCGCAGCTGTTGTCGTTCTCGGGTGCGTTCCCGTTTTAATTGCATAATTTTCTGCAGGAAGCCCAAACGCGTCATAGCCCATAGGATGGAGCACATTGCAGCCGTTCATGCGCAAGTAGCGGCAGTAGATGTCTGTTGCCGTGTAGCCTTCAGGATGACCTACGTGAAGCCCCGCACCGCTTGGATACGGAAACATGTCGAGCACATAGCGCCGCTTTTCTTTTGGCACGCTTTCATCCTCGCTCACTTTGAATGTTTTATTCGCTTCCCAATATGACTGCCACTTTGGTTCTATTATTTCAAATGGATATTTTGACATAGCATCTCCAGAATTTAAAATGCATTATACTTGCATTTGTGTTTTTTGACAACGGCAAGAAAAATCGCTTACGAATGACACGGTAAGAAAAAAATCGCTTGCCGTTTTACATTGCTTTCAATTTCTTGTATAATTTTTTCAAAAGCAGTATAGTTGTGCAATAGGTCTGTTTAATAACTGCGGTTTCCGAACAGGTTTAATCATTACGGGCGAGTGAGGCAACATAATAAAAAGTATGCCTTATTTGTCTGTTAACGCGGAGTTTATAAGGAGTGTTACATGGCAGACACAATGCATCCGTTGCAAAAAAATCCTGCGTGGAAAGGCAGGCGCGGACCTGTGGTGCTCGTCATTATGGATGGCGTGGGGTACGGTGCATATGAAGACGGAGATGCGGTAAAAGCAAGCCGCATGAAATATCTTGACATGCTGACGCGCATAAGCCCGCATACAAAGCTTAAAGCGCATGGAACTGCTGTCGGGCTTCCGAGCGACGATGACATGGGAAACAGCGAGGTAGGTCACAACGCAATGGGATGCGGCCGCGTGTTTGCGCAAGGAGCAAAACTTGTGAGCAGTGCGCTTGAAAGCGGTGCGCTTTTTGCAGGCGACACGTGGAAAAAATTGCTCGGCAACGTAAATGCGCGTTCAGGTGCTGCGTTGCATTTTATCGGCTTGCTTTCTGATGGCAATGTGCATTCACACATTGAGCACCTTAAAGCGATGATCGTGCAAGCGCATAAAGATGGCGTGCAAAAAATCCGCGTGCATGCACTGCTTGACGGACGTGATGTAGAGCCGACAAGCGCACTTGATTACTTTACGTCGTTTGAAGAATTTCTTGCATCATTCGGCTGCGACTATAAAATTGCTTCTGGCGGCGGACGCATGTATATGACGATGGATCGCTACAACGCGGACTGGAGCATGGTTGAACGCGGCTGGAAAGCGCATGTGCTCGGAGAAGGCAGGCGGTTTTCAAGCGCGCAAGAGGCAATTGAAACGTACCGCAAAGAAACGCCAGGTTTGCTTGACCAAGACATGCACGAGTTTGTAATTGCTTTGCCGAGCGAGAACGGCGAGGAAACGCCAGTCGGAATTATTAACGACGGAGACAGCGTTATCTTTTTCAACTTCCGCGGCGACCGCGCGCTTGAAATTACTGCAGCGTTTGAAGAGAGCGAGTTTTCTCACTTTGACAGAAAGCGCGTGCCTCATGTGGAATATGCAGGCATGATGGAGTACGACGGCGACTTGCATATTCCGCGCCAGTATCTTGTAACGCCGCCTGCCATTGACAGGGTTATGGGCGAGTATCTTGTAAAAAGCGGCGTGCGCCTGCTTGCAATTTCTGAAACGCAAAAGTACGGACATGTGACATATTTTTTCAATGGCAACAAACTCGGCAAATTTGACGATGCGCTTGAAGATTATGAAGAAGTGAAAAGCGATGTTGTGCCGTTTGAGCAACGACCGTGGATGAAGTGCGCAGAAATTACAGACAAAGTGATTGACGCAATTAAAAGCGGAAAATACGCGCACATTCGCTTGAATTACCCGAACGGCGACATGGTAGGGCATACGGGCGTGTTCAATGCAGTTGTGTGCTCTATGGAAGCGCTTGATTTGCAACTTGGGCGGCTTAAAGCGGCGATTGACGAAGAAGGCGGCATTTTGTGCATTACCGCCGACCACGGCAACAGCGACGACATGTACGAACACGACAAAAAAACAGGCAAGCTCAAATGTGACGCAAACGGCAACGCGCTTGCAAAAACGTCGCATTCGCTCAACCCAGTGCCTGCAATCATCTACGACCCCGAATACAAAGATGAATACGAGCAGACGCTTGTCGAAGGGCTTGGAATTTCCAGCTGGCCTGCGACACTTATGGAACTTATGGGATTTGTGCCGCCAAGCGATTATGACAAAAGCATTATCACTATGAAATGATGCGCGCTGTATAGCTGTTCTTATTCAAATATAGTGCTTTCTGCTAGTGCTCCAAGAGACGCACAGACATATGCATATGGCATGCGTTCATGTATAAAGTATGACGCAAGAACTGCGTAATCGTCTTTATATATGTTTTTTGCAAGTATCTCATGGAGCAGTTTTTGTACGGCAACACCTTTTCGCGCAGACGGAAAAGCAGCTTCTGGCAAGAGCGCGCGCTGTTCTCTGACTTTGTGCACATGCTTTTTGAAGCCATCTGTCAGAGGCACACGTTGAAGCAATTTATGAATGTCGTATAGATGCTGCGCGCAATTGAGCTGCTTTCCGAGTAAGTAGCAGTCGCACAATGTAAAAACATTGTCTGCAAGCAGCTGTTCAAGACTCTGTGCGTTTATAGAAAATGGCAGCAAGCCATATTCTTGTACAATGGACATGTTTTCCTTTGCCAGAAACTGATACACAAAGCTTGTAATATCTTTTTGCTCATGCGAAAACGAAAGTTGATTGAATGACATGGCAAGGCTGACGCATTCTAAAATATTTTTTGGCAGTGCATTTTCAAGCGATTCATACATAAAAGTGCATCCAGTGCGCTTGTCTTTCCATGACGTGCTGGCAAGTTTTATATCTGTTCCAATGCTCTTTATTGTACTCGCAAGTTTTTTGCGTTGTGCGCTGAGAATCCGCTTTGATGTGGTAATGTCTATTGTCTGCGAGAATCTGTCTGTAATGCTATGCGCTTTTACAAGCGCCATGCCGCCGCTTAAAACGCAGTCGCTCGACTTTGCGGCAAGCTGCTTTAAAATTATCGTTGCGTAATAATCTTTTTCAATGATTGCGACTGGCAACTTTGTGCTATCTGACGTGGCAACGACAACGTGCTTAAACAACTGATTATTTTTGTGCAAAAGCATGATGCAGCTCCAATTCGTAAATAGTACGGTACACTTTGTCGGGGTAAAGCGAAATGTATTCATTGACGCGTGCTTTTTTTATTTTTTTCTGTTTAATAAAAAGTACAAGTTGCTTTCGCGCATTGTCGTTTATTTTGTCAACATAGCTGTCAAAATCTTTGAGCGCATCGAGCAGTTGAAGGATGCTGCTGTTTGCATGAGTGATTTCAGTGCGTGGTTTTCGCAGCAAAAACTGAATGCCGCGTATTGAAACAGTGCGGCACAGCCCGCCTGCGTTGTTCGTTGTGATTTCTTGTACATGAGGCACATGTGCTGTAAGACCGAGCTTGTTTGCAAACGTGTACCCTGTGTAGTAGCCAAATATTTTGCCACTTTTTTCTATGTATTTGATTTTTGCTACGTGAGATGCAGAAAACGGAACTTCGCCTGTGAGTTTTGACGTAGCTGGCAAGTAGTAAATGCCACTATCGTACCGCACGATTTTTTGCATGTCGCAGAGTGTTTTTATCGACTGACGGATATTTGCATCACTCGTGCCGCTGATTGCGATATCAGCAAGAAAAATAGGCTCACATGGTCGATAATTCTTCTCTAAATACGAATACAGCTGCATTTTAATTCTTCACAAAAATGTAATACATTATTCTATTTTTGTTATATGCCAGAATGCTTTTTTTGTCAAGCAGTTGTTGCATCAATTTTGTTTTTTTGTTAATAATTAATTAATATAAATTAATAATTGTTAATTTAATCAACATACCGCGACGCATGCGGCACATTAATAAAAATTAATAAAAAAAAGGATTATTTTATGAAAAAAAGATGTCGGTGTAAGCGCATTGTCAGTACAATTTTTGTTTGTGCCTTTGCGTGTTTTGCGCAGTTGTCCGCACTTGAAACAGGATTCGTGTGGGCGTTGCGCGCAAACTTCAACGGAACGGCAACGCTGCCCTCAATAAACGCAAACGACATGGACAAGCTCGGCGCCCAGTTTATGAAAGGGGCAGTCGGCTACACGATGGACGGGGAGGCGGAGCTCGGCTACCTTTTTGATTCGACGCGCTTTTTCAAGATGAAAAGCAACAGCTTTTTTGGCGGCATTAGCGCATTTGCAACGGTTGGTGTGGGAAACGGTTTTACCGGACAAGTTGCTGGTGGCACACATGGCGCTAAGACTGCCTCCATGTACATAAATGTCACCTATGCGCCTGTCATCACGTTCGGTACTGGTGCAAAAGCATTTCTTTTTCGCGATCGCTTGGTACTTGGTTTGTGGTTTGGCACTAAAATGATAGCAGATCTTTCCCCGCAATATGTGGCTTATATGGACGACTCTTCTATTATGAAACCTGAGATAGGAGAAATTATTGTAACTCATTTTATGATAAAAAATATGAATCCGTTTTCGTTCAGCATGAAGTTTAACTTTGAATATCAACAACCAATAAATTATCGCGTATCGGCACTGCTTGGTGGTTATACGCGTTTCAATATATGGAAGCCTAAATACATTACCATGCCAGATTCTCTTTTAACATTTATAAAAAGCGTTAGACCTGATTTTTCGATGGAAACGCCGTTGCCGTCGTTTTACCTCAACTCTCTTGATTTTGGTGTAAGTCTTGGTTTGCAATTCAAAGCGTAAACAGGAAGCATGTATGAAAAAAATTAGTATGCTGATGTCAGTGGTCTTGCTCGTTCTCGGTTCATCGTGTATGAATATTATGAATTCTGCACAAAAGCGCTATTATATTCAGCGGGCAGCGCAAGTAGATTCTAACATCGAGTCTGGGGAAATTGAGGATATTCCCGGTGAGGTTGCTCCCGACGATGCGAACAGTCCATTTAAAAACGGCGCATGGAATAAAATTGACTGCCAGTTTGACGGCAATAAATTCAAAGATTGGTTTTTTCTTGTGAGTTTTGACGACAACACAGTGCCCACATATCAATTTAAAAATGACTCCGGACACGGCGCGTGGACAGATGGCAACGTAGAAAAAAATGAGAAAATATCGAACTCTCCCGACGGCGCAAATAAAGCGCAAGGATACGGCATTACTGGAATGACAGTGCATCGCTACGACGGCAAAAATCCTTTGCGGGGGGCTGCTTCATCATACAACGCGCCGAATGGGCGCATGGAGCGATTTTATTTTTACCGCATTAAAGGAACTGCTGTTGTAGTCGGGCTTGACCAGCACCTTATTGCTGTTGATTCATTTTCAAAATTCGTCTTTGCATATGGAAAAATAACGAGGACTATAACAAAAGCAGGAAAACCCGTACCAACTGCTTTCGAGTCGCTTGATGCGCATGAGGCGGTTGCTGGAGAAACGGCTGGCACAAAAAGACCGTTTTATCACTATGACCCGATTGGCTTTGTGAAGGAGAATGGCGAAGTTGTGCTCTACGAAGAGTATAGAAATGAGATGGCCAATTCTGTTACGGGACAAACAAACTATTTTCCGCAAGTGCACAGCAAAACGCGTGATATTGCAAAATATATAGATGCAAACTCGCCAGGCCGCTCGCCATATTTTAGCGAAGAAAGTTCATCTTCCGCAGATGCGTTTGCCGAGCATGTTGCGCGAAAGACATATAAAATGCGGCTCGCGACAACATATACGTATAAAAATGCTGGCGGAGAAGATGTTGTTGCAACGGGAAATGGATTTGTGCTGCAGACAGTGCAATTTGATGAAACAGGAAAAAAATTTACGATTACGAAAAGCGACACTGAGACAGGAACTGAAGCGCTCACGAGTTCACTCTATACGCTGTCTCCAGCTGCGTCTTCTGATTCAACGAGGGCACGTTATCGTGATGATAAAAACAACGAAATAGTGATAACATATGACAGCGCCGCCGTTTATATAGTAGGTGCAGGCGATTCGCTTGAAAAGCAAGGTGAGCTCGCATACAAAGACCATGGTCCTGATTTTATGCTTCGTGTGCGCGGTGCAATATTTGTAAATGGAGGTTCAAAATTTACGTTCTCTGAAGATGGCGGCGCAGTGACAACTGAGAATATGTCAGGAGGTGCTTTCAGAGGAGATGGAATGTACTATTTTGTGCGTGAAAAAGACGTGGCAACGAAAACTGCGGCACTATACGAATGGACGGGTGGCTCTGTGCTCGGTATTGGTTCTAACCCATGGTATGGATTAGTGCTTGATGACGACGACCACATTTGGCGAACGACAGGCACATGGAACGGCTCAACACCACTATGGAACGGGGCATATGGCTCTCCCGTGTGCGAGCGTCAATTAGGAGAAATTGAAGCTGCCCCTAATGACATTGCGTTCTTGGAAGCAGTGCGAGGAAAGACATGCAGCGTACGCCAGAAAACTACGTATGTAGCGAATGGTACAGAATATACTGGCAACGGTTGGACAGTGGAACGCTATCAGTTTTCACGTGACGGTAAAACGATAACATATGTTCATTTTGACAATACTGATTATGTCGAAAATAAAACAACTGCCACATATACGTTTGGCAGTTCCAGTTCCAACACGCAAGCCGTATATGTCCACGATGGAAATGCTGTGCAATTTAGATATGACGGCAGCAATTTGTATAAAAACGAAGTAAAAGTTGGTGAATCAAATTATACGGACCCCGGTCCTGATTTTTTACTTCGTGTGCGCGGTTGGACGTTTGAGCAAGGCGATACTGTATATGTATTTTCTGCGGACGGCTATACGCTCGACATGAAATGGAAGCCAGTGACTATATTTGATTCAGGGCAGGGAACCTACACATGGAAAAAAGATGGCAACAATGCAACAGAAGCAAAATATGGTAGATATGGCGTACGGCTTGTTGACGATGACATGACCATAAAAATGAACAATGGGTATCCTGCGTTCCGCAAAGCGAAAAATTGATTCATAACAACTCTACAGCATACAAAAAACTCCGTCGAGGCGGAGTTTTTTGTTGTCAGTAAGCATCACAAAAATAGAGACTGCAATTATATTTTTGTGATGCTGTGTGCAGCGCGCTAATACGCTGTGTGCTTGCATTCTATTTATTTTTATGATATAATTTAACATATCGTTATGTGAAATTATATGCATTCAATATAACAGGAAGGAGATTTTTATTATGAAAAGAGAGGATTGCTATAAACGCATTGTTTGCGTTGCTGCTATTTTTGCGTTTGCGTGCTTTACGCAACTTCACGCGTTAGATGACGGCTTTACCTGGGCTCTCCGTGCAAATTTTAATGGAACAGCAACTCTTCCCTCCATTAGTGCAGAAGATATGGACAAACTCGGCGCTTCATTTATGAAAGGTGGCGTTGGCTACACAATGGACGGCGAGGCGGAGCTCGGCTACAACTTTGGTGGAGAGCGTTTCTTTAAAATGTCTAGCAACAAAATCTTCGGTGGCATGAGTTTGTTTGGTTCCATTGGTATTGGTAACGGCTACACGGGCGAAATTGCAGGTGGTACGTATGGAAGTGTAACTGCTACAATGTACATTAATATCAATTATGCACCAGTTATTACACTCGGAGTTGGAACAAAAGCGTTTATGCTGCAAGATAGGCTTGCATTAGGTTTGTGGCTTGGCACTAAGATGATAGCAGACTTGTCTCCAGAGTATATGGCATACATGGATGATTCCACTATAATGAAACCTGAAATCGGAGAAGTTATAGTTACTCCTTTTATGATAAAAAACATGAATCCTTTTTCGTTCAGTATGAAAACCTTTGTTGAATATCATCAACCTATTAATAATAGAGTTTCTGCTTTGCTTACGGGGTTTTTACGATTTAATGTATGGAAACCGAAATATATAACAATGCCAGATAGTTTGCTAACATTGATTCACAGTGTTAGACCTGATTTTTCTGTAGAAACTCCTCTTCCATCGTTTTATCTTAACTCTCTTGATTTTGGGGTTTCTTTAGGGGTGCAATTTAAAGCGTAAGGTGCTTGTATTCGGCTTATGAGTCATTGCAAGATGATGAATAGGAGAGAACCTATGAAAAGAATTTTTAATCTCTTTGCGTTGTCGTTAGTGTTTGCTACATTTGTTTTATCGTGTACAAATGCAATGTTTGGTCCAAGTCAAAAAAAATATTATCTCTATCAACATCGTGGGGGAGAAGAACCTGGCTCTGAAGAAATCGTCATCCCCGATGATGACCCGCTTAATGGTATTGAGGATGCAACTGATCCGTCAAAAGACCCATTTAAGGTAGGCGAGTGGAATGACATTAACTATCAGTTTGATGGTACTATTATTGATAATTGGTTTTTCCATGTTGATTTTGATGGTAATACCGTGCCAACATATCGTTTTAAGGAGCATTGTTCGGGGCACGGAGAGTGGAAACCTGCAAATGATGTAAAGGCAGAATATACTTCTACCTCTCCTGATGGCGAAAATACTGCACAAGGGTATAAAATTACCGAATTGACTGTTTCTCGCTATAATGGCAAAAATCCGCTTTATGCAGGAACTGCCGCTATTAATAAAGCGGGTGGACGCATGGAACGTTTCCGCTTTTATCGTATTAAAGGCAAGTCTGTTATCGTCGGTTTGGACCAGCATTTAATTGCGATAGATACATATTCTAAGTTTGTGTTTGCATACGGAAAAATTACGAAAACATCATCGACTGCTGGAAAATTAGTGCCAATGGCATTTGAGCCACTTGATGTACATGTTTGTCCTGCAGGGCAAACGGCAGGAGCAAAACTGCCATTTTACATGTATGACCCTCTCGGCTTTGTGAATAGTGATGGTTCTGTCGTGCTTTACCAAGAGTATCGCACGGAAATGGGAGATGCAACAACGGGGCAGACAAAATATTTCCCACAAGTACACGACATGGAGCGTCCTATTGCTCAACGGGGAGACCTCAATACACCAGGTCGCTCACCATATTTTTCAACGGATGGCTCATTTGAAGCAGAACTGATTGACCCACTTTTAGATGCCGTTTCAAGCATGCAGTTTCAAACTCGCAAAATGATAAATATTTTTTACGAAAAAAGTACTGGCGGACAAGATAAGGTATTTGATTATGGAAATATCCTTGACACATGGGCGTTTGATAGTACCGGTAAGCAATTACAGTTTTTACAATACACAACTGAAGGAAATATTGTTAATGCAAGTACCCCACAGGTTTGGACATACAAAGAAGGTCAGTATACAAAAGAAAAAGAAACCTCTGATGATGGCTTACGCATCTATGAAAATGGTAGTGCAACGATGAGCGTAAAAGTCCAAGACGGAAAATTATGGAAACAAGAAGCAACTGCTATTTCATTAGGGGAACAAAATTACAGGGACCCCGGCATGCATTTTCTTTTGCGTGTTAGAGGTGCAACATTTAGAAATGGCTCTCTATCATATACTTTTTCAGCATTAGGTGGAAAAGTAACTATGCAAGGAAATTCTCATGGTTACGATGGTGATTATTGGTTTGATAAAAATATGCTGAGTGATAAGTGGACGTCACAAAGCGATAATATTGCGTTTTATAATGGAGGACCAGGCGAGTATACACCATTAGAACTTAAAAATGCTGATTTTGAAATTCGCTCAAAAATGAAAGTTTCAAATTTTGATAATGTTGCCTATCGTGTCGCATCGGGTGTAAATGAAACCGATTCTGCATTAGCAACTTTCTTAAGTCAGTTTGCTGGTAAAACTTTTAAGATGCGATTAAAAGAACAGTGGTTTAATGTTGGACAAATTTATGGTTGGAAAGTAAAATCGTATGCTTTCTCTGGTGATGGGCGTACGCTCACGCTTACAACTGTTGACGGCTCTGATTATACTGAAAAGACGCAACTTCAGACTTATACTTATAAAGACGGTTCTCTTAATAATGGAAAAGGAACATTCACCGCACTAAACGGTGAGTCTCTTACTATATCGCTTTCGGGTAATAATCTTATGTCTGGTTCTACCATACTTGGTACTGTAGGATATACCGACCCAGGTCCACACTGGCTTGTGCGTGTTGCAGGTTATACATTTGAAGCAGGTGAAACTCGCTATGTGTTTAGTGAGGATGGAACAACATTAGATCTTACTTGGAAAGGC
>JAFSRD010000028.1 GCA_017446265.1 Treponema sp. | reverse complement strand
TGCGAGGGCTAGCTTTAGCGAGCCCTCGTGTAAACGCGACAGGGGGCGTAGGTGCAGAGGGCTGTTTTTTCAAAAACAGTCCTCTGGTACATTTTGTCGCACCATCGGTTGCGACAAAATACTGACAACACCGAAGCACCCGGTGCTTTAGGAAGCACTGATTAATATTTGAGACATTAATCAGTACTTCCTTACAAGTTTCTCAAAGTCCTTGTGGCACAAGGACTTTTACGAAATTGTGGTCAAAGGAGAAAACACTGAATAACTCGCATTCGAGTTATTCAGTGTTTTCTTAAGTGTGGTGACGCATAAGCGGCGACACGCTCACGGCAGTCGCCCAGAAAAAAAATATAAAAATCCAAAGTGCAATTACACATTCGGTGGAGTAAAAATTGTTCCGCTATCTTTGCAAATTGTTTGTGCTGCTCGTCTGCCACTCCATACAGCGATTGGAAGACCGCCTGGCATCATCATGCGTTCTCCTGCAAAATAAAGATTCGAAATTGATGTGCATTTTGCGGGGAATGTGAACATGCTTGCTTCTGTGTCCCACACGCTCATCCATGAGCCTTCGAAACTTGAGCAGTATCGCTCGTAAGTGAGTGGCGTTGCAATGTCAGTAACTTCGACATTGCCTTTTACTTCGGGAACATATTTTTCTACGACCTCGGTAAAATTTTTTACGAGTTTATCTTTTTCTTCTTTGTAAGTGCCACGCTCTTTTTTTTCTTTCCACCACTTGTAGCTGTCGCCTAATAGCAAGCAGGTGAGTGATGTGCAATTTTCTGGCGAGTGATTTTTATACTCTGCGTAATTGTTGATTCTTAATTCGCCAAACGAAAGCCCCGCTGCAAAAAATTCTTTTTCTAGTGGAAGTACAAAACATCGTGGATAGTTTGAAAGGTTTGCTTTTACGCCAAGACAGACAAACATATTTTGTTCAGTCTTTACGATTTTTTTCATTTTAGAAATCCACGCATCTTTCGGTGGATTTTCAAAAAGATTTTCGATTGCACTCCTTGTGTCTTGACTTACGAGTATGTATTCTGCAGGAACAAATTCGCCTGTATCTGAATTGTTAAAATTGTCGGAAGTTGTATTCAAAGAACTAGGCGTATTCGAAGAGCTTGAATTTTTTTTTGAAAGATAGATGCCGCACGCTTTCCCATTTTTTTCTGCAACTTTTTCAACTTTTGCACGATACACGATTTTTCCACCAAGGCTCGTGAATGTGTCTGCCATGTTTTGCGTTAATCGTAGGCTTCCGCCTTCGGGGTATCCGCTGTCGCCAGATGCAAAACTTCCAAGCGTGTAGACGAACGAAAGTGCGTTGTACCTCGTTCCGATTACTGCAAGAAGTAGGTGCCGAATATCTTCGTTTTTAAATTGTGCAACATAATCAATATATGATTTTTTTGAAAGCAATAATGTCGGAATCCCTGCGGGTACCATTGCCAACAATTCTTTTAAACTTGCCCTCGTGTGACTTTTTGTCTTTAGTCCGGGAACATCATTTACAAGGAGATGGACATTTCTAAATTTTTTTATGTGGCTGCAAAGACGATTTATTGCAGGTCTATCTTCTGGCGACCAAGCAAGAAATTCTTCTCGTAATTTTTCGACATCACGAAAAAGGCGTAATTGCTTTTGCCCTCGAATAAGCGTGTAGATTGGGTCGCGGTTGTAAATAGGATTATTTTCTTTTAAGGCACCGACTTCTTTCCATACTTTGTTAAGTGCAAGTTTTGGTGATGAGCCTGTTAGCCAGTGCATGCCACCTTCGAATAAATATCCCTTTCGGCTCCAACTTGTGGAAAGCCCTCCTGGAATTAGATGCTGTTCGTAAATTGTTACATCAAAACCAGAACTTTGCAAATATGTTCCTGCTGCAAGCCCTGCAATGCCTGCTCCAATGATTGCCACAGATTTCATACATTAAGTATAGCACGATGTATAAATTTAAACAATCAAGAATAAATCGTGATAAATTCACGTCGCTTGCGTGTAAAAAATTGCATACCTAGTCACACATCTATTACTTGTGTTATACTAATTAAATTATGATTACAATTGACGGTGAAAATCTTTCGATTGACGATGTGCACTCCATTGCGTATAAAAACGAAGAGGTCTCGTTTCCAAACGATGCGCGCTTCATTGAGGCGCTTGAGCGCTCGCGCGCGTTTCTTGAAGACTACATTGCAAAAGGCTATCCTACATACGGTGTTACAACAGGCTTTGGCGACAGCTGCGCAAATCAAATCAATTACACAAAAGCGCAAGAGTTGCAAAAATCTATCGTGCATTTTCACGGAATTGGGCTTGGCAAAAAGTTCAGCCGCGAGGAATGTCGCGCTATTGTTGCATGCCGCCTCAACTCTGACGTAAAAGGCGGTCACTCTGCAATTCGCGTGGAGCTTGCACAAATGCTCCGCACGCTTTTGAATCGCGACATTATTCCCGTCATTCCAGAACTTGGCTCCGTTGGCGCATCTGGCGATTTAACGCCCCTTTCATATGTGGCGGCTGTTGTCATGGGTGAGCGCAACGTGTATTACAAGGGGCGTGTTGTGTCGGCTCTTGAAGCGTTTGCGCAAGAAGGATTAGCGCCATTGCCGCTTGCCGCAAAAGAGGGGCTTGCAATTATGAACGGAACTTCCGTTATGACAGCTATTGCATCACTTGCCTGGAAACACGCGCGCCGTCTTGCAAATATTTCTGACTTCATAACAGCGGCTACAGCGGAAATTGTGAAAGGCAATGAAGTGCCATTTCGCAAAAAAGTTTCCGAAATGAAAAATCATGCAGGACAAATTGCGAGCGCGGAGTACATCTACAACATTGTAAAAGATTCAAAACGTGTGTACCGCTATGAAGATTTGCTTGAAAAAATCGGCACAATTGGAGAGACGCAGTTTGAAATACAGGCAATCAAAATTCAAGACCGCTATTCAATCCGCTGTGCGCCGCAAATCAACGGTGTGTTGCGCGACACGCTTGCCATAACAAAGCAGTGGATTGAAGAAGAAATCAATTCGTCAAACGACAACCCGCTTGTGAACGTAGAAACAAGCGAACTGTACAACACTGGAAATTTTTACGGCGGACACATTTGCGCCGCATGTGATTACTTGCGCGTGGCTCTTGCAAACGTAAGCGATTTGGCAGACAAGCAGGCGGAAATCATCATCGATGGAAAATTTAACAATCTTACAGAAAACCTCATTCCGTTCACTGCTGCTACAGACGAGCGCGCTGGTTTGCGTTTTGGATTCAAGGCGGCACAAATTACCATGTCTGCGCTCCGTGCAGAGATTCAGCATTACTGCGCGCCAATGAGCATTCACTCAAGTCCAACAGAAGCGCTCAACCAAGATAAAGTGTCTATGGGCACTATCTCTTCGCGCAAACTCCGCGACCAAATTGAATTGCTGTATTTGCAATATGCCGTGCATGTGCTCGCAATTTGCCAAGCAGTCGATTTAGCAGGCAAAGAACAGTTTTCTGCTTTTACGCAAAACGTTCACACGAGCGTGCGAAATATTTCTGACATGGTAATTGACGACAGGCAACTCGACAGCGACGCAGAAAAAGTTGCGGCGTGTCTCAAAAGTACGGAACTGTTTGCATAGCACAGCACCCTTGTGCGTGAACAAGCATGATTCCAGCTCATGCTTCTCATTGTTGCATTGCCCATATGAGTACTGCTATATAATATATGACAAACATAAGATTGTACCAGCCACCAAACAAAACAATGCGGAATGGCTGTGGCACTTTGCGCCATGCGAATGCAAGAAAGTATGTTGCAAGCGGTGTGAAAGCCACAAACCAGCGCGGCACGTTCGTTTTTCCAAGCACGATAAAAGTTGCAAACACAAGGATGCCTGCAAGCATCGGAAGCATAGCGATGCGCATCATTTGCATTATGTATACGGAAATCTTTTGTGCTGTTTCTTTATTTTCACAAGCAAGTCCCAAATACGGAAAATGCGAGTGATATGCACCGCCTATTATGCTGCTGCATATAAAGACGCATATAAGCACAATCGCCACAATCATATATTTTTGGGGAAAGAGAAAATAGATGTGCGTAAACCCGACACAATAGAAAAAAGCGGCAATTGGTCCTAGCATGCCCCCTATGGCAAGGCGTTTCGCAGGCATGTGCGACATTATGTTGATGTATGGGGCAAGTGTACCGTCTAATTCATATTGTTCCGTTGTGAAATATAAAATCATGTCACCAGAAAACATAAGTAGCGCAGCACATAATCCTATGACCGCTGTAGCTGTTGCCATGCGAGCCTCCATTTTTTACGATATAAAATTAGTTTATGCTAACTTTGCTGCAACAGTATATCATTCTTTGAAATAAGACGCAACAGTTGTGTAGTTTTGCTATTTTAAAGCAAATGCTTCCGCCTCTGTTGTTGCTGTCCAAAATTGGCTGCGTCCAATGCCTGCGCCTATTTCACCGCGCATTTCAAGCGTGTCTGTTTTATATTTTTTACCGTCTGCCTTGCGGAACGTGATTTTACACTTGTACCGCTTGCCGTTATTCGGGTCAACAATGTACCCTTTGTGCCATACACCATTTTCTTTTTTCTCTAAATCGTAAATCCATGTGGTGCCGATGACTGTCATGTCTTCCATTTTGCCAGGATGAGGAAATCCAACATATGGTCCGCGCCCTTTTGCGCCGACTGCTTTTTGGTCTGCTGCGTAGCCGACAAGTGCCACCATTTTGCCATAAAGTTTGCCACCTTCTTCCCATATTCTCCATGCACCAGTCGGCTCGTTCGTATCTTCGTCAATACTGACCCAGTAACCGAGTACAGGGTCAGCAGCAAATGTTGCACTTGCACATACAAATAACGCGGCAAGCAGCACACTTATTTTTTTCATACCTATGACTCCTTGAAACACTTTATGATACATATTGAATATACCTCATGTCACAAAAGGAAGTCAACAACTTTGCCCAAGCGATTGAAACCATTTACGATGCACAATGCAATGCGGGGAAAATACATCTTGAAAGCGGGGAAAATACATCTTGAAATGCAAGCGGTGCGGGTTATATTGCACCAAACTTGCACCGTTTTCTGCATTCCTCGCAACGAATGCACTCGCGGTCGTTTACAGTGAGTGTGTCCATTCCGCAACCTGCAACACATGCGTTGCAGTGCGTGCATTTTGTTGCATCAACGCGAATGCCGAAAATGGCAACTTTGTTGAAGAATGAGTAGATTGCTCCGAGCGGGCAGAAGAATCTGCAAAACGGGCGGAACATGAAAATTGACCATACAATGAACGTGAGTGCAAGCGTGGTTTTCCAGGTAAACAGCCAGCCGATTGCAGCGCGCAAGTGCTCATTAAGCATAACGAGCGGAAGCCCAGCACCTACTGTTCCTGCGGGGCATACGAATTTGCAAAAAAACGGCGAACCAAGCCCGTCTTTGAAATAAAAAATGAGCGGAAGCATAACAACAAAAATGGCAAGCAACACGTATTTTAAAAGTGAAACTTTTCTCGTAACAGCGAGCAGTTTTTTTGTTTTCCTAACTTTGCGCGAAGGGATTTTATACAGCAACTCTTGCACAAGCCCCACAGGACAAAGAAAGCCGCATACCATTCTGCCGAGCAGTGTGCCGGTAAGCAGTAAAAATCCTGTAATAAAAAACGGAACTCTTCCGTTACCGATTGTATTTTGCAACGAGCCGAGCGGGCAAGAAGCGATTGCGCCAGGACACGAATAGCAGTTGAGACCTGGCACGCACACGCGTTTTAAAGGCGAGCGCGAAATGGTGCCAGAAAACCAGTGACGTGCATCTGCATTATACACGAGCATAGCAAAGAACTGAATGAATTTTCTGCGCCGCTCAGTCGCTTTACCTTTTTTTTTGCACTGCTCGCTTTCTAGTTTCTGCGCCGACGAACTTGCTCCTTGTGATTGCATTGCGCCTTTTGTGTTGTGCTCGCCGCTTTGCATGTTAGCCAATGCCTATGCACTCCATGCAGATAAAAAGCGCTTTTTGAAAGATAGCGCGCGTGTCGCCAAGCGTAAGTCCAGCGACAACAAGTGCAACGCCTGTTGCAATAAGCAGTACGCGAAAAATGCATAGGGCTTTGCGGAACCTGCCTGTCGGCAGACAGGTGTCTCCGCTAGAAAGGGCAGCGGACAAGCCAACAAAGCGGAGAGAATCAGCACCGCGTGCAGGGCAACTCGTGGAACGTCGTGGCTTGGGAGCAAGGGGCACTCGCGACGAGCACGAATGTGCGAAGTTGCAAGCGAGACGTTCCCCCTTCAAATTTTTTTTACAACGATGCATATTTTTTAATAAAATCTGCAAGCTGCGTTTTATTCATCATGCCCACATGGATTTTTTCGATTTTTCCGTCGGGAGCAATAAGCAAACTCATGGGAATGCCTTGAACGCCGTATTTGAATGCGATTGAGTTGTCACTGTCGAGCCCGCCGGGAAACGTGTATTTGTTTTTTTGCATGAACGATGCACGGTTTTTTTCTGTGTCAGAAATGCAAACTGCAAGAAATTGCAATTTTGCATTTGCGTCGAGTTTTTCTGCAAGCTTGTTCATTTCTGGCAGTTCAATGCGACACGGCGGACACCACGTTGCCCAAAAATGAAGCAGCACCGCTTTGCCTTTGCAGTCGGAAAGTTTGAGCTGTTCACCGCTTGAAAGCGTCAGAGTAAAATCAGGAGCAACCGCCCCCTCGCGAATGTTTTGCGCAAAAAGCGAACTTGTTGCAAGCACAAGCGTAACGATTATTAAAAAATGTTTTATGTTTTTCATACTACAAAGATACAACTTTATTTGGGAAAAGACAAGCATAAACATTTCGTCATTGTGTATGTTTTACGATGCCTTGCAAAATCGTAACGCCATCTGCTGCAAACTGTTCAAGCAGTGCATTGTCGGCAAGCGTATCTGTAACAATGTATGTCACCTGATTTATATCTGCAATAATAAAATTATGCAGAGAACCTATGCGCGTATGGTCAGCGAGGATTACGACATCGCCTTTTGTGCGCTCTATCATGAGCGTGTTTATCATCGTTTCCTGCAAGACGGCAGTGCTTATCTCTCCATCTGTAGAAATGCCGCTTACACCGATAAAGCATTTGTCAACTTGCATTTTTTTTATCATTGAAAGCGCAAAATCGCCGACAAGCGAATGCTTCTCGTAATTTATTTCTCCGCCTGTAAGGATGATTGAAACGAGCGGGTCGTGCGGCAGCGCAAGAACATTGCCGTTGTTCGTGATGACTGTTACGCGCTTTTTGTGAATGTATGAAAGCATTTCGAGCGATGTCTTGCTGCTGTTGATAAAAATCGTGTCACCGTCTTCAATGAGCGACACAGCTTTTTGTGCTACAATCTTTCGATAATCAACAGGGGCATCCCCTGAAATGCGTATTTTTGTCGGGTCGTCTGCTACCGAGCCGTCAATGATAGACGCGCCACCGTAGTATCGTCTAACAAAGCCTTGCTTTTCGAATATTTCAAGGTCGCGGCGTATTGTGAGCGGAGACACATTGAGTTTCCGCGCCATGCGTTCTACAGAAATCGTTTTGCTTTCTTTTAATTTTTGCAATAAGAGTTGCTGCCGCTTTACAATAATGCCGCGCTTATTTTTCATAATGAATTGATTGTAGCATAAAAAGGGCAAGTCAGCAATTATGCGATAAAACAGTCTGTGATAGAATTTGAAAATTAATAATAGACCTGTTCGGAAACTAACATTTCCGAACAGGTTTAATTATTTTTTCTGAAGGTATCCAACAATTGCTGCAACCCAACCGATAACAATCAGATAAAAGCCGACGGAAAGATATTTTGACGCAAGTTGTACGCCAAAATTGCTCGTGTTAAAAAACACATACAACCCGCCTGCAACAGACGCTGCAAGCGCAATCACTTTCAGCAATGACTGATTTTTACCAGCGTTCACAAAACTTAAAACAATGCCCGCAACTGCACCAATAAACACGAGCAACGCCGCAATTTTCATAATGCTGTTGCCGTCTCCAACTAAATCAAACCCGTTGACTTTTACCAAATTTCCTCTGAAAATCGGAACGATGAATCCAACGGCGACAAGCGCCATGCCAATGAGATACAAGTTGCTCAACAAAGATTTGCTGCTTTTCTTTGCCATAGTAGAAGTGCTCCTTAATATGCAAGTTTCTTACAGAAACTAAAATTATATAGATAATGATACCACAACAGTGTGTTTTTGTCTATTCTTTGCATTCTTCACATTAAACGCATTGTAAACGCATTTTTTACCGATGCGTTGTAACAAACGTGCGCCCCCTTTTGTTTTTCTTGCATGAAAACACAATTTTGGCACTATCATCTCATAGTGCTTTTTCTTTTTACCGCGCCACTCTTTGCCGTTCCAGGTGAGCCCAAAAATTTGAGCATCTTGCGCCGCGCATATCCAAATGTGCGCTTTAACTCAACATACGATGCAACTGTCGGCGATTACAAAATCACTGTGACGCGCGCAGACGGTGCGGCCACAGCGCTCTACTGGGCAAATGGAAAAATGCTGCCTAAAGAAAAACTCAACGAACAAGAATCATATTGGACGCTGTTCTATCCATATGCAAAAGAGATTCCCGACCCTGCAAATTTTTCTAGCGAAGACGTGCACCGCATACGCACTTTTTCCTCTGCGGAAAATCGCTCGCAGCAGGCGGGCTCGTCGCTCTATTTTTTCAATGCCATTTACGATGCAGAAACGCGGCAAAAAACAGAAGCGCACATCAAGCAGGTGGCATTTCTTGGCAAATACACAAACGCACACGAATGGATTTTCGAACCGCTCGCGCGCGTAGAAAACCGCATCCGAGAGCTTGCAAAAATAGACGCGGAAGTGCGGCAGTTTGTTGACGAACTTTCACGCGTAGACAGCTACAACTGGCGTGAAATCAGCGACAGAGCTTCGCGTTCGTTTCACAGCTACGGCATTGCGATAGATATTTTACCGCGCGGCTGGGGGCAAAAAAATATCTACTGGGCATGGCGACGCGACATAGACCCTGACGGTTGGATGACGCTCCCGCTTGACAAACGCTGGATGCCGCCTCTCAAAGTGATACAAGCATTTGAACAGGAAGGATTCATCTGGGGCGGCAAATGGACAATCTGGGACAACATGCACTTTGAGTACCACCCCGAATTGATTGACTTTAATTTTATGCGAACACTTGACAAATGACAATTTTTAGTGTTGTATATTAATTAGTATAGGCGTAGTAGTGTTTAGTAAATTTTCTTTTGGAGGTAATCATTATGAAGAAAATTATTCTTACAGCAGTCTTTGTTGCAAGTCTTATTGCATCAGGTGTATCCGCATCGGAAACCATGATTTCAATCGGCGGCACAATGGAATTTTCTTACTGGAAAAACATTAAAGAGTTTAATGTTGCAGATGTGAAAACTAGCTGGAACGGCAAGGACATCAGCTATGGTCCTGAACTAACAATATTCAATTTTTCTTCAAAGATTTTCGGCGTTTGGGGAAGTATAAACTACATCTTCCAAACACAAAAATATTTTAATGCTAGCGGCATGTTTGATTTCAATTTAGGTCCGGCGTTTAGAGTTCCTTTTGGAAATATATTTGCGCTTTTGTTTGGCATTGGCATTGATTATAGAATTCCAATAAATTTTAAAGATTTGCATATGCTCATTGGCATAGCCGGTATGGTTGGAGCGCAAATTGGTTTTGGCGACAAAGTGTATCTTCTTGCCAATCTAAACGGTTCATATGACTTATACGATATTACGAAAAAACAGAAAACGCAATATTTATGCATTAGGCCTTCTGTAAGCATTGGTTTCCGACTTTGAAATTATAATTATTAACTTATTTTGCAATGCATGCATTGCAAAAAGCAAATCGTGTACTGCGCTTCAAATGGGGCGCAGTTTTTTTATCACTGCATGCCAACAGATAAACTACGTAAAACATGCAAACACGTGCAGGTTTTACACTCAAAAACATTGCTGCAAAACTTGTCCGCTACTGTCTATAGCGTTCTGCGGTGCAACTCGTACAACAGAACGCCTGCAGCAACAGACACATTCAAGCTGTCGATTTTGCCGCATGTCGGAATAGATACAGTTACATCGCACTGTTTTGCAAGCAATTGCGACATACCGCGCCCTTCGCTTCCCATAACGAGAGCAGTTTTTTCTGCAAAATCGACACGGTCAATCTGCATGCCGCCAGCGTCTGCGCCGTATATCCAAAAGCCTGCCTCTTTAAGCAGTCCTACTGCACGCACCAAATTTGGCACTATGGCAACGGGCACCCATGCTGCCGCCCCCGCACTTGTACGCGCAATCACCTCGTTATGCGCAATGTCGCTTGCACCTCTTGCTTGCGGCAATACAACGAGCGACACGCCAAACTGGTCGCAACTGCGCAGAATTGCGCCAACATTGTGCACATCTGTAACTGAGTCGAGAATAAGAACAGTAGCGCGGGAGATTGTAGCAGCGTGCTGCTCAGGCGCACCATTGTTGAGCGCATAAAGCCATTCATCAAAATTAACAATATTGTTCGTGCTTTCCTGTTCGCCCGAAACGCAGAGCACAATGCCGCGATGGTTGCGTGCCATTTCCGAGAGATGTGCCGTAAGAAACGCAAGCGTTTTGTCATCTACCTGCGAGCATACGACACCTGTTCTTTTTGCCGCTACGAGAATTTTTTTTATGCGCGGACCAGCTTTTGCATAGAGGATGCGCATTGTCCGAGCATCGCCACTTTTTGCACTCAACACGCGCTCTTCAATGGCGTGAAAGCCGGTTATAACTTGTTCCATGCACTGCTCATGTGCTACGCGGTTTTGCCGCAGCACTGCTTGTATTTTTTACCGCTACCACATGGGCACGGGTCATTGCGCCCGATTTTTTTGCCTTCGCGTCGTACTGTCGTCGTTTTTAAATTGCCGGTCGTGTAGAGCCACGCACCATTTATCTTTTGAAATGACGCAGTTTCGTGGTGGTTGTCACGCATGCCGTGCAGCGTATAGGCAGCTTCAAATTCAACAACACCTTCGCTATCGTTTTCGGTACCGTTTTCAGTGCGCAAAATCTTTAATCCGTGCCAGATAGATTTATTGCTCCAGTCTTCTGTTGCTTTGCGGTCAATATCACCGCGTCCTTCGCCTTCCTTACATGTGTTGATGATAAAGTCAATTTCGTGAACAACATACGCAGAGTAGCGTGCACGCATAAGGCTTTCTGCTGTAGGTGCGTTTTTTATACCTTTGATAATTGGTTCGCAACATGCACTATACGTTTTGCCCGAACCGCATGGGCACTCACTCATCTTTTCCATGCACATAAATATAGCATACAACATGCATGTGGAGCAATGCTTTGCAGCAAGATAGTACGAAGTCAATTTAGCGGGGGCAGGACTTGGACCTGCGACCTCCGGGTTATGAGCCCGACGAGCTGCCAACTGCTCTACCCCGCGTCGTATAGCATATTATATTAATGACCCTGTAAAAAAAAGTCAAGCAGTGTACACGCTCTTTTTTATGCGCCACCGCGTGCACTGCGTTTTACAGTTCGGTTTTTCTTTGTAGCAGCCGTCTGCTCGCTGTTCCTTTCAACTTGCGTCAGGTAGCTTAAACGACACTGCACTGTCATCAATAAAATTGCAACAATTGAAAATATGCGCAGCGTATCGTATAGCGCAAAAAAATCATATAAGCCATGGAGCAACACTGCGCATATAATGGCAAGCGGCGCAATTTTGTGATGTTTCACTGACCATATAAAAAGCCCTCCTAATCCCGCGCAAAGCATATGCACAATATCAGCAGTAAACATGCGCATAAAAATCTGCCGATAGATAAGCTGCGCGCCAAATGCATGCGCCTGCTGCAACTCTTGTAAAAAATAAATTGCAGATTCAAAACAAGCAAGGCTCATGCCGCACAACAGCGCACAGAGAAAAAAATTGCCAAGTGTTATTTTTCTTGACGGAAAAAATGCCAATGCCAGCGCCTTAAATAATTCTTCAATTAAACCGTTAAATAAAATTATGTGGAGCAACTGCGTAATCCAGTTGTTTGAAGTAAAAAAGGAAAAGCTGCCAATATAAAACTGCAAAAATGAAATAGGCAACACTGCAAACAAACCGAACAATACGGCGAGCAATTCGTTAATAATTTTCATATGAGAAAAAATATGTATCAACACAAATAAAAGCGTGAGTGGCACAAAGCACAGCGCAATTGCTGCATAAACATTCATAACAAAGAGCATACTGCATGTTATAGACTTTTGCAATGACAACTAATATACTATAGAGCATGGCAACAAATATAGACCCAGCATATATTCTTTTTGGCATGAAACACTCTGGCAAAACAACGCAAGGGCGTTTGCTCGCAGAAAAGATTTCATATGCTTTCATCGACATTGACGAAGTGATTACAAAGCAAACAGGCTACACACCGCGTGAAATATATTCTGAATTCGGTCCGCAAAAATTTATGAGCACAGAAGAGCAAATCTGCAAACTATGCAACGAAAAATTCTGCGGTAAAAAAATTGTCATTGCAACTGGCGGCGGCATCTGCGATAATGCGCCTGCAATTGCGCTGTTACGCGATTTAGGCACGTTCATTTTTCTTTCTGTACCAGAGCAAATTATACTTGAACGCATTCTTGAGCATACACACGTTGAAGCAGATGGCACACTTTCAAATTTACCTGCATATATTGCTAAAAAAAATCCAGAAACAGAAGAAGATGTGAGAAAAATTTTTAATACATTTTATGCGGAGCGGACTGCAACATATGCCGCTTTTACAGATATATGCATTCCGCTTGAAGCTGTTCCGCCAGAAGAAAATTTTAAAACGCTCTGCAAACTGCTTGGAATTTAATCTTTGCACAAAACACATGATGTACCGCATCCTGCACATGAGTCACAACTCGCACCACCGCATCTATATATGCGTGGTGTAAGTTCCTCTGCTGTTGCATCGCGCACGGCAACAATTTCTCCGTCAAACAAAAGGGTTTTGCCTGCAAGCTCGTGATTGCCGTCAACAGTGACAATATCGCTGCCAACTTCTTTGATTGTAACAATCATCGGACCGCCTCTTGTTGCCGCTTGAAATTTCATGCCTGCTTCGATAGGCGCATCTGAATCAAACTGTTCGCGCGGCACATGTACGAGAAGCTGCTCATCGTATTCGCCGTATGCATCTTTGGGTGCGACAGTTACCGTAAATCTACTGCCGGCAGCCTTCCCTTCAAGCGCAGCCTCAAGACCTGGAATAATATTTCCGTTACCATGCAAATATTCAAACGGCTCCTGCCCGACAGATGAATCAATCAGCACGCCGTCTGTATCTTTGAGCGTGTAATTGATTTTCACCATTTTATTTTTTTCAACGCGCATAGTTCAATCATCTTGCACAACTTCTGCCACTTCAGGACACGCGTCTTTGAGATAGCGTTCAACGCCCATTTTGAGCGTCATCATTGCCATAGGGCAACCACCACATGCGCCCGTTAGTCTCAAATGAACGCGATTCTGCTCATCGAGCGAAACGTATTCCATATCACCACCATCTGCTTGAAGTTGCGGGCGAAACATATCTATTGCTTCTTTTATTCTTGCTTCAAGATTTACATCTGCCATTTTTTCCTCCTAATAGAATTCACGTATATTTTATTGATTTATGATTTCTTTTACAACAGTTTGAACAGATTTATTAAAATAGATGTTGCCATACAGCACAGAAGCGGAAACAAGTTTGCGACCATATTCACGCGTCTCTGAATATGGAATGGTTTCCAAAAACAAATCGTATGCGCCCATCGCATCGCGTCCCATCTCTATGCGAAAATTCTGCAACCATCGTCGTGCTCGCGTTGGGCCTGCATTGTATGCAAAAAATGCAGTGAGTACAGAATTGTCAAATCGTTTTATAAGGCTTGCAAGATAATATGCGCCAAATTCAATATTCGTTTCCGGGTCGTGAAGTAAAAACTCTTGCCGCTTTAGACGTTGCGCAATATCTGCCGCAGTAAATTCCATAAGCTGTGTAAGCCCGACAGCTCCTGCTGTGCTTACAATATCGTGGTCAAAAAAACTTTCACTGCGGATAAGCGCGTACAGCACTTCTTGATTGAGCGAAAATTTTTTACATATCGTTTCTACTTCGTTGCTGTAGTTACGCGGATAAAGCAACGCAATCGCATCTTCTGTAAGTTCAACAGCGCCACTGTTTACAGCGCGTGAAATAATCCGCAAGCTCTGCGTGTAGTAATCGTCTGTGTTTGTGGCTGTCTTATTCAAAAAATCTGCAATCTGCACGGCACATTCAAGGCGTACAGGAACACGCGCTTCGCTCGTAAGTGCAAGCCATTCAGGATAAATTTTTTCAGGCAGCCCGAACAACGCGTATCCGACAAGCAACCGCTCAATGTCGCTGTCGGGCAAAATGCGTTGCACCGCATCTGTCTCACGAATAATACGCGCCGTTTCTTCTTCGCTCAAATTCAGCCGCGTGCAAGCAAGCGCTTTGTAATACACAGAACTTCCGCTTTTAAGCGCGCGCATAAACGCTTTTTCAATTTCGCTTTCGGGATTTTCTGCCTGCACAAGTCCTTCCTGCACAAGCCGCGCGTAAATATAGGCAAAGCGTGCAACAGCTTCGTCAGATGCGTAGCCGTCAATTGTTTCATACAGATTTTTAAAAACAGACCACCGCGCTTGCGAAAGCAACAGCGGCACAAAAAGCTCAAAAAAATCGTCAAAATATGCGGGATTGTGGATTGTCGTGCAGTACTGCTCCAAAATGCTGATAGTATTGTCAGCAGAAGTCCGTAAACTCGCGCTCAAAAGATACCACAGCGCGTTGTCGTGCTGCTCGTTTGACTGCGCGTTATCCAACGCGTTTATAAAGCGTGTCGCTGCCGTAGCATACCGGGAATCTGTTCTGTCGTAGAGTCTTCCAGCGTAAAACCATGCATTATACGTAATGTTTGCATCGCTCACCTCCCGTGAAGCAATTTCATCAAACAAGCGCGCATTGCGCGTATAGTTTTCGCTACCGTACAGGCATGCTTTTCCCATGTCAGAAACTATCTGTGCTGTGAGCGCAAGCGTGCCGTCTGGCGCAGTGATGGCATATATCTCTTCAAGATGCTCATATGCCGCGCGATAATTTGCACGATACACATTTATCCTAAAATTAATAATTTTTCTTTTGTCTGGTTCAATGCCGCCATACTCTGTCATTGTGTCTTGATAGAGCTTGTACATTGCCGATGTTATGTTACGTGACGTATACCATTCATATGCGCTGTCGTCAAACTGACTGCTGTTTCTCTGAAACAATGCCATGAGCCGCATGCGCGCAAGCTTGCTGTCGCATTCAGCCATGTTGAGCGTTTCTGTAAGCATGATGATTTTTGTGTATTCTTCGGCAAGTTCGTACTGTTGGCACGCAACGAGTAAAGCTTCATCATCGGCGTATTTTTCTACTAATTTTTTGCTTGCCGCAAGCTTGTCGCGCAATGTACCGAGCGTCGTCAACATTTCTGCGCTACGGCGTGCAATGTAATATGAGCCTTTTTCAGCGCAGTATGAAAGCAACTGCATCGCTTCTTTTTCGCGCCCATTGTTCAATTCGCGCAATGCAATATAATAATTTGCATCTTCACCATACAGTTTTTGTGGAGAATCAAATGCGCTTTGACTGCATCCAGAAAACATGCCTATGGCTGCAAAGACGAGAAACAGTGGTTTTAATAATTTTGAATTCCAGCAGTTGCAGCGACTTCTCACTCTGTTATTACTCTGCAGGAATTCTGATTGTCGTTCCAGAAATAATATAATCTGGATTGCGTATGTTGTTGTACTGCGCAATGCGGCGGTATCGCCACGGATTTTTGTAATACGCGTCTGCAATGTCCCACAGCGTGTCGCCCCACTTTATGCGGTACACAGTATCTCGCGCTGTCTGTGCAGGAGCAGCGGGTTTTTCTGGCATAACCTTTTCTGCAACAGGTGCAACGACAATTTCGTTCGGTTTTGCAGCTGGAGCATCCTGCACTACGGCGCTTTGCGGAGGCTGCTGCACAATAACAGGCGCATGCTCTGCGGGTGCATTCACGCGCGCTTCGCCGTTATGCGACCGAAGTATGTTGAATCGCGACGGCAACACAAATAAAATCAATATTGTTGCAATAACGCAGATGAGTGCGCACAACAGGCATATGAGCACAGGTATTTTTGTTTTCTTTCTTACCGATGCATTTGTTTGATTTTTTGTAGACACTTGTTCCTCTTCTGTTTCGTTGGCAGTATATATATCATCAAAATTTTCTTCTGATAAAACTGGTTCGCTGTTGGCATCAAAAAAATCACCTGACGAATTTTCTGCAAGCAAGTCGTCGCTCGTTGTAAAAGCATTTCCATCTAAAGACTCGTCAATACTCGTCTCGTCAAATGTTGGGAAATCGTCTGCGTCAAAATTAAAATCATCTGATGCACTTGCATCTGGCACTGTGAAATCTTCTTGTTGCGCGACATCCGCTGTCTGCTCCGTAAACTCATCTGACGAGCTGACAAATTCATCAGGCGATTTTGCAAAATCGTCCGAAATGTCTGCAAGTGGGTCTGTCGTTTCTACAAAAGTTCCTGTCGGCTCTACAAAATCGTCAGGCGATTCATCTGCCGCTTCTATCGGTTTTGTCAAATCAATATCTTCAGGCAAATCTAAATCGCTAAAATCGAGCGAATCGTCATGTTCAGGTTTTTTGTGCAATGCAGCAGCTGCAAGCGCGCCGCCTGCAACAAGTCCTGCGGCAAGCACTGCGCCCGAATTTTCAGAACGCTCGCTTTCTTGTACGCCCTGCCGTTGCGCACGTCGCATTGGCAACGAAATTGATGTAGCGCTGCTGCCGCCTGACTCTGGGTCGTTTATTTCTACAGAAAGTTCATCGTCTTCATCAAGAGAAACAGTGCAGGAAATGCTTGGTTCGCCGTTAGGATGCGGAGCAAGATTGTCAATTTTTAACGTATCGATATATTCTGCTTCTTCAAGCGTACCTGTCTCCGAGCAATATAAATCAACTGATATGGCGGTTTGATTGTCGCTTGCAGTTGTTAAATCAAGCGTCGCTTTTGCTGGCGTACCTTCTTCAAGCAGTGGATAAAACGAACCGTCAGCAAGTTTGATTCCTATCTGTTTCATAACATTCCTCAATTTTATATGATACTGCTAATTTAAAGATAGCGCAATGCTTTTTTTAACAATCGGTATATTTTTACTCATCTGTAAGGAAAGCAGAACAAGGTAAAAGAAAAAAAGTCTGGAGAAAAAGAAACTTTTCAAATAGTTGCGTTTTCTCCAGAAAATTGCTAGTCATTATTTTGATTTAAATGCCTTTGGCAAAAATACGATGCCTGCCATAAGAACAGATGCGAATGCAATCCATGCAACAAGTATGTTCATCGCAAAACCTCCTGCAATAAAACCTACCGCTGAACACAGCGCAATAAAAATTGCATATGGCATCTGTGTAGCAACGTGTTCAAGGTGCGGACAACCTGCGCCTGTTGAAGAAAGAATCGTCGTGTCCGATATGGGAGACGCGTGGTCGCCAAAAACCGCACCGCCTACGACTGCCGCAATGCAAATCATGCATGCGTTCACAAGCGCACGCTGGTCAAGCCCGTTTGCCTGTGCAAGCCCTGTTGCAATAGGCATAACGAGCGGAATCATAATGCCGAATGTGCCCCAGCTCGTACCTGTTGCAAATGAGATCAGTGCCGAGAGCGCAAATACAATCATCGGAATGAGCGCGAGCGGGAAATTGCCCTTTACGACAAGCTCCGAAAGATACGTGCCAAGTCCGAGACCGCCGTCTTCGGGAGAGGATTTAATAATTGTGCCGATTGTCCACGCCATTACAAGAATTATCAATGCAGGAATCATAGACTTGACGCCATCGCGCAACGCTTCTCCCGCACCGCTCAAATTTAATAATTTTCGTGCAATGTAATAAATGTATGTCGCAAAAATAGTAAAAATAATTGAATAAAACAGTGCAACAGAAGCGTCTGTGTCTTTGAACGCATCGCTAACAGAAATGCCCATAACAGCTTGTTTGAATGACATATACGCTTCGCCGTCAACTGCGCTCATCCATGTTGTCACAGGGAAAAATACGAGCGCTGTCACAATGAGCACGATAATCGGAAAAAGCATGTCTACGGGTTTTGACTTGTCGTTTATTGCATTATCAACTTCACCAGCGACGGCGCCATATTTCTCTTCGTTAAACAGTTTTCCACTTGCCGCAAGCGCTTCTGATTCTTTCATGGGACCAAAATCGCGCTTTGTTAAAATGATAATGAGCACAAACGCGAGCGCACCGAGTGCATACAAGTTATACGGAATAGAGCGGATGAAAAATTCAAACGGCGTCATGCGCAGCGCATCAAATCCTTCAGAGCCTTTTACAATAGACATGACGGTAACAACCCAGCTTGAAATAGGCGCAATGATGCACACAGGTGCCGCCGTTGAATCGAGAATATACGAAAGCTTTGCGCGAGAGACTTTTGTTTTATCGCTGATAGGACGCATAATTGTACCCACAGTGAGTGAGTTAAAATAGTCGTCAATAAAAATTATTAGACCAAAAATAAATGTCATAAGCGAAGAGCCTTTGCATGTCTTGAGTTTTGCAGAAGCCCAGCGCCCGAAAACACCTGCAGCTCCTGTTTTTGAGAGCATGCCCACAAGACCGCCGAGTAGCGCGCAAAAAAGAAAAATGCGGATGTTCCACTCGTCGGCGAGCGAGGCGGCAAGTGCATCTGTAAGATTGATAAGCGCTAAAAGCGGATTGCCGTCTGCAACGATAAGCGTGCCCGATAAAATGCCGAGAAAGAGCGAAACGATAACATCTTTTGTAACGAACGCAAGCACAATTGTTAAAAGCGGCGGAATAATTCCCCACATACCAAAACTAGTCATTTTTTATTTCCTCCATCCATGATGATCAAATCATCCCAAAACAAAATATAATTGATTGCCGTGCGCCATGCAAGTTATAGCCGCTGCGCGCATTTTTTACAACACTGATTTTAAAAATTGCTGCAACCGCTCGCTTTTCGGATTATTAAAAATTTCTTCGCTTGTTCCTGCTTCTGCAATAATACCATCGTCCATAAAGAGCATGCGCGTTGCAACCTCGCGTGCAAATCCCATCTCATGAGAGACGACAACCATTGTCATGCCTTCGTCGGCCAAATCTTTCATCAAGTGGAGCACTTCGCCAACCATTTCAGGATCAAGTGCAGAAGTAGGCTCGTCGAACAGCATAACTTCGGGATTCATTGCAAGCGCACGTACAATCGCAATACGTTGTTTTTGTCCGCCAGAGAGTTTTGACGGATATGTTGCAGCTTTGTCTGCAAGTCCAATCCGCGCAAGCAGTTTCATTGCATTTTCTTCCGCTTCTGCTTTTATCTGCTTTTTTAGCGTAACAGGCGCAAGCGTAATGTTCTGCAACACAGTCAGATGTGGAAACAAATTAAAGTGTTGAAACACCATTCCTATTCTGCTGCGCAACTCATCAATGTTTGTCTTTTCATCAGTTATATCAATATTGTGAAAATAGATATGCCCGCTGTCAGGCTTTTCAAGCAAATTGAGGCAGCGCAAAAATGTACTCTTCCCAGCACCTGACGGCCCGATGATTACGATTTTTTCGCCTTGCGTTATATTTTCAGAAATATTAGCAAGAATATTTTTGCCGTCAAACGCTTTTATCAAATTTTTAACTTCTATCACTGCGTGCAAGCCTCCGCTCAAAAATTAAAAAGAATTTCGTCAAGCCAACAGTAAGGCACAGATAAATTGCAGCGCAGGAGAGTAATGGTATCCACGCGTTGTAGGTAGCATTGCGAATATTATCGCACGCTTTTTGCAAATCAATTACAGCGATGAAACTTGCCACAGATGTCTCTTTGATAAGCGCGATAAACTCACTCGTGTATGTGGGCAGAATGGTGCGCACTGCCTGCGGCATGATAATTTTTACAAGCGTCTGACTCCATGAAAGACCAAGCGAGCGCCCTGCTTCCATTTGTCCTGCGTCAACGCCTTGAATGCCTGCACGAAAAATCTCCGTGCAGTATGCGCCTGAATTGATGCCAAATGAAATAATCGCAACGAGAATGGCGTTACTCATGCCGAGTGGCGAAAAAATGACAAAGTAGAAAATCATAAGCTGTGTTGCCATGGGCACGCCACGAATAACTGTCGTATACACTTCAGAGATTTTTCGCAGCACTTTGTTCTTTGAGATTTTAAACAGCGCAAATATGCAACCGAGCACAGAGCCAATGAGGACTGCGCACAAAGCGATGAGCAATGTTGTGCCAAGCCCACGGAAAACGAGTGTCCATCGTTGTCCAGCTATCATCGTGTCAAAAAATGTCACTTTTTGCTCCTAAAAAACGTCACGCCAACAACTATGCGTTAAAAAAAATACAGGCGCACCAGGCACAGCAAATCTGCCAAACAGGCATCACTTCCGAACGATAATCACTTGGTTTGATGAGTAATACGGCTCGGAAAAATCAACATTCTTTCTGCGCTCATCAGTTGCCGTCATGCCAGCAGCAATAAAATCAATTGCATTTGACTGAAGGGCTGCAATCAATCCATCGAACGCCATGTCAACAACGTGCAGTTTTTTTCCGCAGTCGCGCGCAATCATCTGACTCATCGTTATATCAAAACCGACGGGAGTTGCCCCTTCCATATATTCAAACGGTGGAAATGCCGCGTTCGTTCCCATCTTGATTGCATCGCCGCTCGTTTCAATTGTCTCGGGCACAATAATGTTGCCGTCAACAGGCATGAATGCATTGACAAGCTGCTCATACGTGCCGTCTGCTTTCATTGTAGAAATAGTCTTGTTGATTGAATCGAGCAGCGCGGCATTTCCCTTTTTAACAGCGATTGCGTATTCCTCTGTCGCAAACTGAATGTCGAGTATCACCAAATCTGCGTTGCGCTTGACAATCTCTTTTGCGGGGAGCTCGTCAAGGATGATTGCATCAATTGCGCCATTCTTTAAATCAAGTGCAGCATCCATGCCTGTCTTGAACGATTTAAGCGTGGCATCTGCTATATTCTCTTCTACATATAATTCGCCTGTTGTTCCCGCCTGACAGCCTATTCGTTTGCCGTTTAAATCTTCAACCGACGTGATAGCAACGTGCGCTTTTTTTGAGCACGATGCGCTAAACAACGCGACTACAACTGCAACTGCAATTCCAAATACAATTTTTTTCATTCTTAAACTCCTTACGCGAAATTTTCCGCAAAAATAAAAATGGGCAGAATGTGCTCTGCCTAATAGAGTATAAAATTTTGAAAAACAAAAGTCAATTAAACCTGTTTGAAAACCTCAGTTTCAAAACAGACCTATTATTTTGTGTTTTGTGTTTTCCGAAAATCAAATTTTGTCTGCGCAAGTATGACTGCAAAGAAAATAAAAACGCAGCCAACAATCATGCGCGCGGAGAGGCGTTCACGCAGTAAAAGCGTGCTGAACAAAACGCCAAACACAGACTCAAATGACAGAAGGAGCGCAGCAAGCGACGATTGCACATACTTCAGTCCCACATTTTGCAACGCAAACGCAACCATCGTGCTCAACAGTCCGAGATACATCATGGAAGCAATCACGCGCGGATTTTTTACTGCTTCAAGCGGAAACGCACCATTGAAAAACGGCGCGACTATCCACGAAAAAATCGCTGCAAAGAAAAATTGAAGCACTGTCAATAAAATAGGGCTTTGGTCAATGTTGCACTTTTCCATATACAAAATATGCACTGCATAAAAGATGCCGCACACGAGCGTGAGCGCATCACCTTTGTTGATTGACAAGATGCCATCGTCGCTTGAAAGCGCGAGCAAGCCTATACCGGTAATTGAAATTGCGGCGGCAGCAAATACATACCAACTCGGACGCTTTTTATAGAGCGGCCAACTGAACAACGGCACAAGCATGACGTACATTGTTGTGAGAAATGCATTTTTCCCCGCCGTCGTGTAATCGCATCCGACAGTTTGAAACGCGTAGGCAAAAAACAAAAACGAGCCGAGCGTTGCGCCATTTTTCCAGTACGCACTGTTAAGCAGCTTCAACTGCTTTACGAACAGCAGCGCGAGGGCGCCTGCCGCAATTGAAAAGCGGAATGCCATCATATAGATTGCACCGACATAATCGAGACTGTCTTTTACAATGACAAATGCAAAACCCCAGATGCACGATGTGAGCAGCAAACCGCATGCAGCAAAAAATGAGATTTGTTTGCTTGTCATTCTGCCTCGTCAGCAACTTCTATTAAAATTTTTTTCAAATGCCAGATGTCGCGTACATAATCTTGAATTGTGCGGTCTGAAGAAAATTTGCCGCTGTTTGCAATGTTCAGCAACACTTTGCGCGTCCACGCCCGTTGATTTTGATACGATGCAACGACAGTTTCTTGCGCTTTGCAGTACGCATCAAAATCTGCGAGAATGTAGTACACATCGGGCCTCTGCCCTTCAATGCCATACACCAGCGAGTCGTAAAGTTCCTTGAACTCTTGATGCGTCGGGTCGTATGTGCCGTCAACAAGTTGTTCTACGACACGCGCAAGCGACGGATTGCGTGCAAGCATTTCCTGCGGATTGTAGCTGTGCTCGTTTTGCATTTTAATAATCTCTTGCGCAGAAAGCCCGAACGTAAACACATTTTCTTTCCCCGCTTCATTGACAATTTCGATGTTTGCGCCGTCCATAGTGCCGAGCGTAAGCGCACCGTTCACCATAAACTTCATGTTGCTCGTGCCCGAAGCTTCAAAGCCGGCAGTAGAAATCTGTTCAGATACATCTGCTGCGGGAAATATTTTTTCTGCAATGCTCACGCGGTAGTTTTCAATAAACACAACGCGTATTTTGCCGCGTACGCGACGGTCGTTGTTGATTCTGTCTGCAACAGTGTTTATCAATTTAATAATCGCCTTTGCGCGGCGGTAACCTGAAGCAGCTTTTGCGCCAAATATAAATGTTCGCGCAGGCGGATTAAAGTCTGCCTCGTCTATGAGACGGTTGTACAGATACATGATGTGCAGCACGTTGAGCAACTGCCGTTTGTACTCGTGAAGCCGCTTTACCTGCACGTCAAAAATGCTGTCTGGGTCGAGGAATTCGTTTTGCGTATGCTTCAAACATTCTGCAAGCTGCTGCTTGTTCGCGCGCTTAATTGCTGCAAGCTCGTTGAGCGTTGCATCGTCGTCAACAAATTTTTCAAGTGCTTTCAAGCGCGGCAAATCTTTTTCCCAGCCGTGACCAATGCGTTTTGTAATGAACGATGCAAGCGCAGGATTTGCGTTCAAAAGCCAGCGACGCTGCGTAATGCCATTTGTCTTGTTGTTAAATTTTTCGGGATACAGCTCGTACCAGTTTTTAAGCTCGCGCGTCTTCAACAATTCTGTATGCAACTCTGCAACGCCGTTTACGCTAAAGCACGATGCAATTGCAAGCCACGCCATATACACTCTGCCGTTGTTGATGATAGACATACGCTGATGGCGGTCGTAGTCGTCAGGATATTTTTCGCGCACAGTGATAAGAAAGCGCCTGTTGATTTCTTCAACGATTTGATAGACACGCGGGAGCAATCCTTGAAAAATCTCAATAGGCCATTTTTCAAGCGCCTCCGAGAGAATCGTATGATTTGTATATGCGAATGTGTGCGTCACAACATTCCACGCCTCATCCCAGCCTGCGTTGTACTCGTCCATAAGGATGCGCATGAGCTCTGGAATTGCTACAACAGGATGCGTGTCGTTGAGTTGAATGACGTGCAGTTCTGAAAATTTGCTGAAATCTGTGCCAAAGCGCGCAACATAGTGATGCACTAAATCCTGCAAGCTCGCAGATGAGAAAAAATACTGCTGTTTGAGGCGAAGCGCTTTTCCGCTCGGACCGGAATCGTTCGGATAAAGCACGCGGCTGATGTTCTCCGCACTGTTCTGGCGCTCTACTGCACGATTGTACTGCATGTCGTTGAACAACTGCAAATCGAATCCGTTAGGCGATGTAGCTTCCCACAAGCGCAGCGTGCCCACAGTGTTCGTGTCGTAGCCGACAATAGGCATATCGTATGGCGTTGCAGTGACTTCTTCTGCGTTTTCAAGATAAAAGCGCATGCGTCCATCGGGAGCTTTGCCGTAGGCAATAGTGCCGCCAAATTTCACCGTCACTGCTAAATCGTTGCGCTTTATTTCCCACGGGTCGCGGTGGCGAAGCCAGTTGTCCGGATACTCAACCTGATAACCGTTTTCAATGCGCTGCTCAAACATGCCGTATTCATACCGTATGCCGTATCCGACACCTGGATAATCAAGCGTTGCAAGGCTGTCAAGAAAACATGCGGCAAGCCTGCCAAGTCCGCCGTTGCCAAGCCCTGCATCAGGCTCTTCGTCTTCAATCATGTTGAAATCTATATTCATTCCTTTAAGCACTTCCACAACGTGCTCTTTAATTCCCGTATTGATAAGATTGTTGCTGAGCGCGCGTCCCATTAAAAACTCTGCCGACAGATAATAAATTTTGCGCACAGGATTTTCTTCATATGCGCGGCGCGTAGCCATCCAGTTTTTCATAATTGGCTTGAGCGCAGAAGCAGAAACAGCGTCAAACAAATCATGCTTTGTCGCCTGCGAAACATCTTTTCCGTATTGATTGTACAGCCGCGCCGACAGTGTAGCTTTAAATTCATCAGCATTAAATTCCATAAGTCGTCCTCCAAATTACAATACATGACAAGTATAATTTTACTTGCTCATCAACAGAACAAGACTGTCTGAAAGAAGCACATACCGCTGCTGTTCGTGCAACAGCTCTTCGTTGCCCGGTTCGCGAATGTCGTCGCCGCCATCAATTGATGTATCTGCAATGCGGTACCATTTACCGCCTGCGGGAGATGGCAATGTAATTGTTAAATCGTAAATGTCTGTGTTAATCGCAAAATAAAATTCATTCACGCCTATGCCGTCGTCTATTTCGTCAAGGCGGTACGCAAGAAATCTCCCGCTCTTTGTCCAGTCAGGATTTTTCCCATTTGCATCATACCAGCAAAGTTCCGATGAATCCATAAAAAATTTATTACGTCTGAATGCAGCATATGTTTTGCGCAGTTGAATAAGCGCTTTTGTGTAAAGCAAGATTTCTTTGTGCGTGTCGCAGTCGTGCCAGTGCATCCACGAAAGCTCATTGTCATGGCAGTATGCATTGTTGTTTCCACGCTGGGTGCGCATCATTTCGTCGCCTGCAAGCAACATGGGCGTTCCTTCTGCAAGCAGCAGACACGTCAGAAAATTTTTTATCTTGCGAATGCGCGTTTTATTAATTTTTGGATTTGTCGATTCACCTTCGTATCCGTTGTTGTAGCTTATGTTGTCGTCGCTGCCGTCTTGATTGTATTCGCCGTTCTCCTCGTTGTGTTTGTAGTTGTAGCTTACCACATCGTTGAGCGTAAAGCCGTCGTGCGCGGTAACAAAATTGATTGAATGTACGGGCTGTCGTCCGCTCGCCCTGTACAAGTCAGAACTCCCTGCAAGGCGCGTTGCCGCTTCTGTGGCAGTGTGCTCGTCGCCGCGGATAAAGCGTCGTATGTCATCGCGAAAACGCCCGTTCCATTCGCACCATCTGCTGCCGGGAAAATTGCCAAGCTGATAGCCGCCGATGTCCCACGGCTCTGCAATCAATTTTGTCTTTGCTAAAATAGGGTCTTCTGAAATTGCGTGAGGCAACGGCGGGTCTGAAAGCATGTGTCCATTTTGCGCGCGGCACAGCGCGGTTGCCAAATCAAAGCGGAAGCCGTCTACGTGCATGTCGAGCACCCAGTGGCGCAAGCTGTCTAAAATAAAATTGCCTACTACAGGATGATTTGTATTCATCGTGTTTCCACAACCAGAATAATTGTTGTAATACTGTTTTTGCTCTGGCACCAGCATGTAGTAGATGCTGTTTTCAATGCCGCGGAAACAAAATGTAATGCCGTGCTCATTTCCTTCTGCCGTGTGATTGTACACGACGTCAAGAATCACTTCGATGCCTGCTTTGTGCAACTCACGCACGAGTTCTTTAAACTCGCGCACAGCGCCGCCAGGCGTTCTGTCTGCAGCATATGATGTTTTTGGTGCAAAAAATCCTATAGTGCTGTAACCCCAGTAATTTGTTAATTTTTCTCCTGTGCGTGGATTCACGCGCTCGTTTTCAAACTCGTCGAATTCAAACATCGGCATAAGCTCAACAGCTGTAACACCGAGATACTGCAAATACGGAATCTTTTCGATAAAACCGCGGTATGTTCCAGGACACGAGACGCCGGACGTATGCGAGCGCGTAAATCCTTTTACGTGTGCTTCGTAGATAATCGTTTCAGAAAGCGGTCGATT
The DNA here is from genome assembly GCA_017446265.1 of Treponema sp. Classification (GTDB taxonomy): domain Bacteria; phylum Spirochaetota; class Spirochaetia; order Treponematales; family Treponemataceae; genus Treponema_D. The sequence continues at coordinate 9,779 of JAFSRD010000028.1, read as the reverse complement.
GAGCGGTTTGTCGCCTTGCCAGTCAAAATCATCTTCATCTACAACAACGCATTTTGGAAAATCGGACAAATCGGAAAGCTTGCCGTTTTCAATGCCTGCAAGCCCCGCAGCGCGCTGTTTGCCATACGAGCGAAAAATAGAGCCGTCAGTAAACGCTTTTGCATATGGGTCTACAAGATATTTGTTAATATTGAATCTATGTCCTGCAGGAGGATTATACGGACCGTCAATCTGATAAAGATAGAGCGTACCCGCTTTTGCGTTTTTAATAAACACGTGCCATACATCGCCTGTTTTATTAACGCATGGGTCAAGCTCAATAATGTCGCATGGCTGCTTTGCATTTGGTGCATCAAACAGATTGAGAATGACTCGCTCTGCATTTTTACTGAACAGCGCAAAATTGATTCCGTCCGGTAAAATTGTTGCGCCATATGCTCCCGGCTTGCCAGGCAATACACGAGAAATGTCCATAGCATTTTATTATGCACAAAACGCACTTTTTTCCAAGAGGGCGAATTTTATCAAGTAAAAATCTAACCGGAAACATGCAATCAAAAATCAAAAGCACGCTTCTTTTTTTCTTTAAAAAAATCCGCTATACTGAGGCATATGGAATCGCACACCCAAACTAAAACGGCAGTCGTCGCAATTATTGGACGGCCGTCAGCAGGAAAATCAACGTTTCTCAATACCGCATGCGGCGAACTGGTTTCAATTGTCTCTGAAATTCCACAGACAACGCGTGACGCAATACGCGGCATAGTGAACACGTCTTCCGGCCAGCTCGTATTCATTGACACGCCAGGCTATCACGCAAGCGAAAAAAAGCTCAACCTCAAGCTGCGCGCGCTCACACAGGAGCAGCTCAAAGATGCCGACGCCATTTTATACATACTCGACGCAACGCGCGAGGCGCGTGAAGAAGAGGCGCTCATTGCAGAACTGTTGCAACCATATGCAGAGCGCATTGTCGTTGCAATAAACAAGCTTGATGCAAGCGGTGCAAAGAGCGACAACGCGCGCAAATTCATCTGTGACGTTTTAAGTGCGATTCCTGCCGAACGAATAATAAGCATGTCGGCAAAAAAAGATGAACATGTAAATGATGTGCTCAAAGCGTTGTACGCGCTTGCACCTGTGGCGCCCGCGCTCTATCCAAAAGAATATTACACAGACCAAGATGTCGGATTCCGCATTGCAGAGATAATTCGTGGCGAAGCGATCAATCGCCTTGACGAAGAGATTCCGCACTGCATCTACATTGACATCGCTGACATGGAAATGAAAAAAAACGGCACGCTTTTGTGGGTGCGCGCATTCTTGTGCGTTGAGCGAGAAAGTCAAAAAGGCATTGTCATAGGCAAGAACGCCGCGATGATAAAGGCAATCCGCATTGCTGCGCTTGAAAAACTGCAAGAGATTTTCGATTACAAAATCGACTTGGATTTGCAAGTGAAAGTTGACAAAAACTGGCGGCAAAAAGATGCAGTGCTTAAAAAACTAGTAGTATAGACAACTATTTTGCCATTGCGTAAATTGCACGCATTTCCGCTTCATCAAGTGTTTTTGCAGAGCCAACTTTCCCGCCTGTTGCAATTGCACATTTTTTTGCCAAAAGCGTCAATTCTTCCTCTGTGGGAGACACGCCAAGTTCGCGTAGATTTGTAGGCATTCGTATGTCGCGAAAAAACGCTTCCATCGCTTCAATGCCTTTAAGCGCGGTGCTTTCAGCTGCGCCATTTGCAATGCCCATGACATTTACTGCAAACTGATAAAACCGCGGCAAGCAGTCCTTATACACAGAGCGCGCCCAGCTTCCCCATATTGCAGCAAGTCCTGCACCATGCGCTACATCATACAGCCCGCTCAATTCGTGCTCAAGACGATGACATGCCCAGTCGCCGCCGTCATTGCCGCAACCTGTTAACCCGTTGTGCGAAAGGCTTCCCGCCCACATAATTTCCGCGCGCGCTTCGTAATTGTTGGGCTCGTTGCGCAGTATTTTTGCGTATTTCATCACTGTGCGCAAAAGCGCTTCTGCAATGTTGTCAGTGATTTCCATGTTGCCGCCGTTCGTAAAGTAGCGCTCCATCGTATGCATGAGAATATCTGTGCAGCCGCATGCAGTTTGATAGTCGGGCAATGTCATCGTCAATTCAGGATTCATTACCGCGAATTTCGGTCGGCAAAAATCAGTGTTGCAGCCGCGCTTTTTTTGACCGTCGTCGCTGGTAATCACAGAGCTGTTGCTCATCTCGCTGCCAGAAGCTGCAATCGTAAGCACAACGCCAATCGGAGCACAAGCCACAGGCACGCGTGTATGCTCATAAAAATCCCATACATCGCCGTCGTTCGCAAGCCCATAGCCAATCGCTTTTGCAGAATCAATTGCGCTGCCGCCGCCAACAGCAAGGATAAAATCAACTTTTTCTTTTTTTGCAAGCTCAATGCCCTTGTACACAAGTGAAAGACGCGGGTTCGGCACTGCGCCACCGAGCTCAACATATGCAATATGCTTTTCATCAAGCGATTTTTTTACACGGTCGAGCAAACCTGAACGCACAACGCTACCCGTACCATAGTGGAGCAGCACCTTTTTGCATTTTTGTTCGGCGACAAGCTCGCCCACGTGCGTTTCAGCACCTTTCCCAAATACAACTTTTGTCGGTGTAAAGTATGAAAAATTAAACATAGAGCGCCTCGCGTTATCAAACTTTTGTTAAATATAATGTAGATTAATTTTCTATGCAAGAATGCACGGCGTTCTGTCGATTCATGTCTGTTGATTCATTGACAACAGCATGTTGCTCATATACTATAAAGCGCAGCGAGGTTTACACATGGCAAATCGCAATAATGTGAACGATGTTGCAGCGTATAACAACGGCATTGATACAGCAGCACTTGTCAATTCATGCAAACATTTTGTGCTCGACATGGACGGCACGTTCTATCTCGGCAATCATATCTTTCCGTTCAGCCTTGATTTTTTGAAGACGCTTCAAAACACAGGACGCGACTTTATTTTTTTTACGAACAACTCATCAAAGAGCAGTGAAGCATATATCAAAAAACTTGCCGACATGAATTGCCATATCACAAAGAATCAAATTATGACGAGCGGTGATGTAACGATTGCATACATAAATGCAACGCATTCTGGAAAACGTGTGTATCTTCTCGGCACTGACGCACTCATAAAAAGCTTTCTTGAAGCAGGCATACAGCTTGTGCAAGACGAGCCAGATGTTGTCGTCGTTGGATTTGACACAGGCCTCACATATGAAAAAATATGCAAGGCAAGCGACTTTGTGCGGAACGGCGCAGTGTATCTTGCAACGCATCTAGACATCAACTGCCCTGTTGAAAACGGATTTATCACAGACGTGGGGGCGTTCTGCGCAATGATTTCGCTCTCCGCAGGCGGCAAAAAAGTTAAGGCGCTCGGAAAGCCAAATCCTGAAACTGTTGACATGGCAATGCAGCAAAACGGGTGGAAAAAACGCGAAGAAGTTGCGTTTGTTGGCGACCGCTTGTACACAGATGTCGCAGCAGGCGTGAACAACGGCGCGCGCGGATTGCTTGTACTCACAGGAGAAGCCTCTATGGAAGATGTGCGGACCTCAAACATAAAACCAGATGCTGTGTTCAAAGACTTGGCGGAAATAGGCAGCTGTTTGCAGTGACGCTTAATCTTGAGGCAGCCTGTTTTTAATGCATTGCGCCTTAAATGGGCAACACGCTGCCAATGTTTGACAAATGCGAGATATTGCCGTATCATTATAATGAAATTAAACATGCAGTGTTGGTGTATCACCGGTTAATTTTGTTTAATTTTTTATAGGAGGTTTATATGAAAAAATTAATAATTTCTCTTTTGGCATGCACCTTGTTGATTTCCGGTGCGTTTGCGTTGGGCGGTAAAGACGACGGCAAAGATTACAAGCTTGTCCTTCGCATGAGCCACGTATTCGCTCCGAATGAGCAGCTCACAAAATCGCTCACGATTGTATGCGACAACATTTTAAAGCGCACAAATGGCGCAATTGAGATTCAGCAGTATCCGCAGGGGCAGCTTGCCGTATACAAAGACGGCGTTGAGCAAGTTGTGCAAGGCGCAAAATTCATTTCTGTTGAAGACCCGTCATACCTTGGCGATTATGTGCCCGATTTCAACGCGCTTGTCGGCCCCATGCTCTACAGCAACTTTGACCAGTACGAGTATCTCATCCGCACAGATTTAGTAAAAAACATGATAAAAGAAGTTGAAGAAAAGCACGGCATAAAAGTGCTCGCGCTTGACTACATTTTTGGTTTCCGCAGCATGATGACAAACAAAGTTATTCGCACGCCAGCAGATTTGAAAGGCATGAAAATCCGCGTGCCCGGCAGCCAGCTTTTTATTGACACGCTCAACGCAATGGGCGCAAGTGCAACACCGCTTCCGTTCTCCGAGACGATTTCTGCCGTGCAGCAAGGTGTTGTTGACGGGCTTGAAGGCACTATGGACGCATACGGTACAAACGGCAGTTCGGAAGTAGCTAAAAAGATGGCGCTCACAAATCACTTCTTGGGTACGTGCGGCGTATACATCAACGCAGAACTGTTCAATTCAATTCCAAAAGAATACCGCGACATCATTCAAGAAGAATTTACAAAAGGCGCTGCTCACATGATTAGCGAAGTTTCCAATAACTACGAGTCTGCAAAAGCAGCGCTTGAGGCGCAAGGAATTGCTTTTAATGAAGTTGACCACGATGCGTTTGCGAATGCAGTAGCTCCTGTATATGCCAACATGAAGGGCGTAACGCCCGGCATTCTTAACAAGTTTCGCGCGGAACTTGCCAAAATGCCTAAATAAATAGACCTGTTCGGCAACTACGTTACCTTACTGGTCGCCGAGTTCAAAACCGCTAAAATAGCACGGTTTTGAACATCGCATTTCAATGTACCCTGTTCTGAAACTGAAGTTTCAGAACAGGTTTAATGATTCGCCTGACAAAGTACTGCCTCCGCAGTTCCGCGTGCAACTAAGTGCGCAGGCAAGGGATTGTGCTGACTGCATTGCTCTGTGCAGTCAATGCGTTTTTCTGACATGGATTAGTGAATGGGAACGATAAAAAAAATTTTCAACTATTTTGAAGAAATCATTGCGTGTTCTTTTTTGATTATTACAACTGTGCTTGTCATTGTAAATGTGTTTACGCGTTACTTTTTAAAAACTGCAATTTACTGGTCTGAAGAAGTGGCAACGGGATGCTTTGTGTGGAGCGTATTTCTCGGAGCTGCCGCCGCATACAAACGAAAAATGCACGTGAGCGTAGATATGCTCGTCAACTTGGCAAAAGGAAAAGCGCGGGCTTGCATCAGCATTGTTATGGATATGCTGCTTGCCCTGTTTAATGGCTACATCGCATATATGGCGTTTCGCTATGTAAAAATTTCACACACAAAGCCAACACCTGTGCTCGGCATCTCTTCCGTATGCATAAGCGCATCAATCCTTTTGGCGTTTGTGCTTATGACAATCTACTCGGTTAAATTTTTTGTACAGGATTTTAGTAAAATCACACAAAATAAAGACAAAAAAATCAAGGAGGCGCAGTGATGGGCTATTTTCCTGTCATCCTTGTTCTTGTTTTATATTTTTCGAGCATGCCGATTGCGTTTGCGCTATTTGGCGCAACAATGTTTTACTTTGGCTTCATTGATACAGGCACATCTGCTGCTCTGCTGTTGCAACGGTTTGTAACTGCCACGCAGTCGTTTCCGTTGCTTGCCATTCCGTTTTTTGTGATGGCGGGCTCAATTATGAATTACAGCGGCATAAGCAAAAAACTCATGCAGTTTGCAGATGTGCTTACCGGTCATTTGCCAGGCGGTCTTGCGCAGTCAAACGTGCTGCTCAGCATGCTTATGGGAGGCGTTTCAGGTTCTGCAAACGCTGATGCTGCAATGGAAAGCAAAATGCTCGTACCTGAAATGGAAAAGCGCGGATTTGGCAAAGCGTTTTCTGCTGCAATCACTGCGGCTTCTTCTGCTGTTACGCCAGTCATTCCGCCGGGAATAAACCTCATCGTGTACGCGCTTATTGCAAGTTGCTCGGTAGGACGTATGTTCGCCGCAGGATATTTGCCCGGTCTTCTCATGACTGTTACGCTCATGGCAACAGTGCATGTCATTTCAAAAAAGCGCAACTATGCGACAACGCGCGAAAAACGCGCAACTGCCGGAGAAATTGCAAAACAAGCGCTCGATTCGCTGTGGGCGCTGCTGTTTCCGTTCGGCATTGTGCTCGGCTTGCGCATAGGATTGTTTACGCCGTCAGAAGCAGGCGCTATTGCTGTTTTATACTGCATCATCGTTGGAAAGTTCATTTACAAAGAGTTGAAAAAAGAGCACATCGTTCCCATTCTGCTCGAAACAATTTACGGCACAAGCACTGTTGTATTCATCATTGTGGCGGCATCTGTGTTTGGCTACTATCTGAACTGGCAGCGCATTCCGCAAACAATGACAGAAATGCTGCTCGGCATTACGCAGAACAAATATGTCATGCTCATGATTTTCAATGTTGTGCTTTTGATTGGCGGCATGTTTCTTGAAGGCGGCGCGCTCATCATCATCCTTGCACCGCTGCTCGTGCCTGTCATTACGCGGCTGGGCGTAGATGTCATTCACTTCGGGCTTGTGTGCATTGTCAACATTATGATTGGCGGGCTTACGCCGCCGTTCGGTTCCATGATGTTTACCGTGTGCGGCATTACCAGATGCAAGCTTGAATCATTTACAAAAGAAGTTGTGCCATTTATAGTTGCGCTTCTCGTTGCGCTTGTTCTTATCACATATGTTCCGCAAATTGCACTCGTTGTACCGAATTTGATTTACGGCGTTGCACAATAGCTGCCATACCGACAATATCAGATTATAAGGCGCTGTCGCTTCTGCAACGGGCATACACCGCAATGTCTGCACCAGTCTCGTTCATTTTCATAAAAAATTTACTTGACCTGCAGCATATATATGATATACTGTTAAAGGCAATTCTGAAAATGCGATGTTTTAAGTCGTGCTATTTTAATGACCTAAAACTCGTCGGCAATCTTGAAAAATTCACGAAAGTGAGTTTTTCAAGATGCCCTTATAGATTATAAATAGTTTTAGATGAGGTGACCGATGGAAGCATTTTCATTAGATGATCTCATTGTTAATGACGCGGAACAATCATCTACAAATTCTGAATGGGTCAAATGGACTCCGAATTTAGAGTTGGGCATTCCTGTCATTGATCGCCAGCACAAACATTTGGTAAGCCTGTGCAATGAGTTGCACGAAAGCTTGGTAAAATCCCGCTCCGGCTCCGGCGGCAATGCATGGCGCATTGCAATTGCAAATGCCATGCGCCAGACTGTTGAATATGCGCGCACCCATTTTGCTGATGAAGAAAAACTCATGCGGGCAAGCAACTTTGACGGCTATGCGGCACACCGCCAGCACCATTGCGAATTTATTCAGACATTGACAAAAGTGCTTATTAATTTTGATGACATGTCGCTTCCGCTTGCATTTGATTTTGCCGACTATTTACGCGACTGGATTCTCAGCCATGTTGCTTGCGTTGATAAATTATACTGTCCTGTAATAAAGTCGTTTTACCGCAATCTTAAGCTGCAACAGCAGCAGGCAGAAAATAAAACAGAGTAAAAGCAACAAGTGGCTGTCTAAAAAGAATCGTTGTGCCGAATTTAGTTCGGCACCTACACTATACGAACTTACTAGACAGCCCCAAAATAATTTCCTTTAGCAATCAGCACTTCATTAGTGCACATTTTTACAAGATGCCGGATTCTGTTTTCTTATGGGTGGACTCCGCCAATAACGGTGATGCGTCCATCTGTCGTAGGCGTCACTGGTTGCGGCAAGTTTCTGACATATTCAATAAACACATCGCTTAGCAGCATGCTTGTATTATATGTTTCTATCGGATTTGTGAGTGCAACATATCCATCTCCACCGCCTGCCATATAATCATTTGTAGCAATACGATATGTTCTGTTCTCGTCAATTGGGTTGCCGCCGATAGTGATGTCAGAAATTTTACCGTTGCGGCCATCGCTGTCATACGTGAGCGTATAGCGCACTTCTTTTGAAACTTGCGGGAATCCGCCTGCTCCCTGATTGAGTGTGGGGATAAAATCGAAGAGCTCTTTTACCTTGCTGCCTGACACAGTGAGCACATGTATATAGTTTTCAAACGGGAGCATGGTGACTATTGCTTCTTTTGTAACATCGCCTTCGGGCAGGCTTGTACGGATGCCGCCGCCGTTTTGAATGGCAAAATCAACATCAACGCCCGTGCTCTTGACATATGCTACTGTTGCATCGCACAGGAAATCTCCGCTTGCCATTTCCTGATAGCGCGGGAGTTTGTTGCCGAAAGTGAATTCTGCGGTTGTCTTCATAACAACGCGCTTTAGCTCTGCTTCTGATTCATCTACATATGGTTTAAGTAATGCGGTCATAGCGGCATCAGGCGGAAATGCCTTGTCAGTAATTTCAACGGCGTGCCAGTCAAAGTTTACGACTTTTCCATTTTTTATTGTAAGCGTGCCTTCGCCAACATATTTACCCCATTCGTTTGCGGAGATGATTGGCGTACCGTTTACGACAAGCGGTTTTTCAAAATATGAATGTGAATGCCCGTCAATGATGAGGTCAATTTCAGGCACCTCCTGCGCGAGTTTTATGCTTGTCTGCTGGTCAGCCGTTTCTTCAATATCTCCGAGGTGTCCGAGTTGAATAATAATGTCAACATTCTTTGTGTTTTTGAGAAAGCCTACCATTTCCTTTGCCGTTTCAATTTCGTCAAGCAGTTCAAGGCTTTTGTCCGGGCTGGCAATCACTTTTGTGCGCAATGTCGTAAGACCGAAAATGCCAACCGTAAAGCCTTCATACTCTTTGATGATATAGCTTTCGCCGAGGTATTTGCCTGTATCCTTGAACTTAACGTTTGAACCAAGCCATGTGAATTTTGAAAGTTTTATCTGTGTTTGCAGTTTTGCAAGCGTTCCGTCAAACTCATGATTGCCAAATGTCACGGCATCATATTCCATGGCATTGTATGCAACGATGTCTGGCTCCGCATGGAACATGTTTGACACCGCCATGCCTGTATTGATGTCGCCAGCGTCGAGCAAAAGTACTGGGTTGCCGTTTGCAGCAGCCCGTGCACGCACTTGTTTAATAAACGTTGCACGTGCCGCAAGCCCGCCGTGACCTACACCATCGCTATCTGTACGCGTAAGAACTGAGCCGTGATGGTCATTTGTATGCAGGACAACAAGCGTATACTCTTTGTCAGTATTTCCACCCGTAGAAGCACAGCCGGCCAGTAAAAAAGCGACAGCAAACACCGCCGCAAACAGTTTGTTAAAATGTTTTTTCATAACTATCCTCCTGTATTCTTGCGCAATTATACCACAGTCTATGAAAAAAAAACAAGCAAAGCAATTATTGACCATGCCATAAGCGATCGCGTACCTTCCATAATTTTCCGACCTCTTTGCAAGTGTTGGAGTGACGTGCATTTATAAAAAAACAAATTTGAAATGGCTAACTGCGTGAGTAATTTCCCAATAGATTACAGCGCATTTACTTCGTCAAGTGCAAGCCCTGTTGCTTCTGCAATTTGTTCTAGAGGAAGCCCCATTTTCTTAAAATTACGTGCTGTTTGAAAAATACCCTCTGCGCGTCCCTCAGCACGACCTTGTGCAATG